>JADJCV010000004.1:1367500-1677784 GCA_016703025.1 Candidatus Avedoeria danica | reverse complement strand
GCCGGAAGAGCGGCGCGCGCCGGCGTTCCGGCCGAAGGACTGGTGGCCGATCGCGCTGGCCGGCGTCTTTTTCGGCTTCTTCGCCGGCATCGTCGTCCGTTCCGGCGGCGCGCAGCCGGGCGAGGCGCTCTACCCCGTCCGGCGCGGTTGGGAGCACGTCGCGCTGCCGGCCGAACCCGGCACGATCGGCCGCGTCGAGTCGCGCCTCGACCGGGCGTGGCGTCGGCTGAGCGAGCTGCGACAGGCGATCGAGGAAGGCAGGACGTCGGACGATTCGGTGCTCGCGCTCGTCGAAGGTCTCGTCACGGCCTACGACGACGTTCTGGCGATCGCCGGCTCAGTCGAGAACGACGGCCGCGCGCTGCGGCGTGCGCGTGCGGACGCCGACGCTGCGGCGAACGAGCTCGAGCGGCTGGCCGTCGGCCGGGCATCGCCGGTGGGCGCGGCCCTCGTGCATGCCGGCCAACGACTGCGCCTCGGCGTCGCCGCTGCGCAAATCGTGAACCGGGCGGATACGCCCGAAGCCGAACCGCCGCGCCTGCTGCCCGGCGGTGAACGTGCCGTGCCCATCGTGCCGTCGCCGACCGAGGGCGCCGGCCAGGCCCCGCCCTCGCCGGCCCCGTCCGCACCGTCGGAGCGGCCGACGACCGAACCGACGCGGACGCCCGTGCCCGAGCCGACACCGACGCTCGTCACGCCGTTGCCGCCGTCGGCCACCGCCACCGCCGTTCCGACCCGGACCCTGCCGCCCGACGAGCCTCCGCCGTTCGCGACGACCCCGCCACCGGCGCTCACCTTGACCGTCACCGGCCCGCTCGCGACGGCTACGCCCGTCCGGCGGACGCCGACGCCGCCGCTCGTCCCGATCGAGCCGACATCGACCACGAGGCTGCCGGACCCGCCCACCGGCACGCCGCCGCCGCCGACGGCCACCGCCACGCGCCCGCCTGTTCCGACGCCGACGCCCCTGCCCACGCCGACGCGCGACGTCATCGACCCGCCGCCGCCGACGGTCTCGTCGCACACCGCCACCCCTGTCGGCGAACCGCCAACGCCGAAGCCCCCGCCGACCGATGCGTTGAACCCGACCGCGACACCGCCGCCGCAGCCGTCGGCGACGGTGGTCGACCCGGGCGCAGCGAGGGGCGGCCGCAGCCGAGGTGGCGCTTCCCGGGGCGACACGGCGCCGGGTCCGGGCCGCCGGTCCGGTCCGTAGCGTTTTGCCTCGGACCGGCGAGCCTTCTAGAATCGCCGCGCGCGCCCTTCCAAATCCCACGCCGCCCGCGCAGCGTCGACCGCGGAAAGGCCGTCCGTGTCCCGTGACCCCGTCCAGAACACGGTCGAAGTCGTGACAACACCTAACCCGGTCGGCCCCCAGCGCGTTAGGCGGATTGTCCGAGGTCCGCACCGGAGCGTTCGGTGAGCGATCCTGCTGACGAGCGCGGCTTGGTCGAGTCGGCCCGCACCGGTGACGGGAAAGCGTTCAGCGTGCTCTACGAGCGCTACGTCGATCGCGTCTACAGCTTCGTGCTGTTTCGCGTGCGCGACGACAGCGTGGCCGAGGACCTGACGCAGGACGTGTTCGTTCAAGTGCTGCGCGGCCTCGACGGCTACGACTGGCGCGGGACGCTCGCGCCGTGGCTGCTCCGGATCGCGCGCAACACGGTCATCGATCATTGGCGCCGTGTCGGCCGCCGGCCCGAGCGGCCCATCTCGGCCGTCGAGTCGGACGAGGATGGGGATGACGAGGACACCCGAATCGGTCGGGTGGTCGACGAGGAGGGGGAAGTGGCGATCGTTCAGGCTGAAGCGATGCTCGATCGTGCGGCGTTCCAGCGCGCGTCGGCTCAGCTGACCGATCTCCAACGCGAGGTCTTGGCGCTGCGATTTGCGTCCGGCCTCAGCATCCGCGAGACGGCCGAGGCGATGAATCGGAGCGAGGGCGCGATCAAGAACCTGCAGCACCACGCCGTGCGCGCATTGCGCCGCGCCCTTGGCTGGGACAACGCCTCGTGAACGATCGACGACCCCCCGAGCGTCCCGAGCGCGACGCGCTGCGCGGCGGCCCTGCCCCGAACGACGCGGCGGACGACGCGATGGCGGCCGATGCCGCCCAGGCCGAGCGATTCGCCGCTGCCTGGACGGCCGTGACGAGCGGCACGCCGCTGCCTGACGTGCTCGCCGAACTGGCCGACGACGCCGAACTTGCTTCGCTCGTCCGGCTTGCCGCCAAGGCGTCCGTGGTCCTGCCGGCATCCGTCGGCGAGACGACGCGCGCCCGGCAGGCCGCCGTGTTGCGCGCCCTCGTCCCGGCGGAACGCCGTGACGGACGGGCCGCAGCCCGAACGCCCGGCGCCGCGGCGGACGCACGGGACGGGCGCAGGCGACACGGTGTGCCGGCGGGACGTCCGGCGACCGACCGCTCGATCCGGGCCCGCTGGCTTGGCGGCCGACCGCAGCTGTTGCTGCGACTGACCGCAGCCGTGCTCGCCGTCGCGCTCGGGCTTGGCTCGTCGGTGGTCGTATCGGCTGATGACGTGCCCGGCGATGCGCTGTACGGCGTCAAGCGGGCCGCCGAGAGCGCGCGCATGGCGCTGATCTTCGACCCCGGCCGTCGGGCGGCGTTCCATCTCGAGTTGGCCGAAGTCCGCATCGCCGAGATTCGCGCCCTGATCAACCGCGGCCGCAACCCGTCGGCGCGGATCGTCGAGGCGTTGATCGCCCAGCTTTCCTCGGCCGGGCGCGATGCCGCCAGCGCGCAGGATCGTGCGCTCATCGAGAACGTGCGCATGGCGCGTGATGCGGCCGCCCGCTCGTTGGGCGAGCTGGCAGGTCAGGCACCGAAAGAGGCGGCGCGCGTGCTGAACAGCGGCATCGCGGCGCTGGCGCCCGTACCGCTGCCGTCGACGGGCCGCCCGGATGTGCACGCCCCGCCGCGCGGCGAGCGCGGCCGGCCGTCGCCGACGGTGGATGTCGCGGCGGTGCCGACGGATGTCGAGGCGGGCGGCGGCGACGCGGTGCCGCCGGCCAGCCCGACCGACCGGCCGACAACGGCACTGCCGCCCTACGTCGCCGCCCCAACGGTTGCCGCCGCGACGGCGCCGGCCGGCGACGCGCCGCCGCCGGGCGGGCCGCCGGGCGCGGGCGAAGGGTCGTTGCCGCCGAGTGGCGGGGCGGCTGCGCCGACGAGTGCGCCGCCGGCGCAGGCAACGGAGGTGCCGCCACCGCCCGTCGAGGCGCCGACCCAGGTGAATCCGTTCGCCGGTCAGCGAGCGACGGCGCTGATCAGCGAGCCGCCCCCGGCGACGAAGGTTCCGTCCAGAACCCCCAAGCGTCCGTGACCGCACGGAGGGAAACCGGCCGGGGTGGAGTTGCTCGGCGTCTTGGTTTCGGCGCATGCGTCGCGGTGCTCGCCTGGCTGGCGGCGTCCGCCGCTTGGGCGGGATTGCATGCGCCGGTTGCGGCTCCGCCCGAGGCCGGCGCCGCTGCGCGAACGGACCTCTCCATCCGGCTCTATCTCCCGTTCGGCAATGTGTACGTCGACCCCCGGACCCGCGCCACACAGCTCGCGGCTGCCTCGCGCACGCCGCGCACGCCGCGCACCCCGACCGCCACCGGGTCGCCAACCCGTGCCGTGACGACGATGCCCACCCTACCGCCGTCGCCGACGCCCTCGCCGCCCGCAACCGTCGGCTCGCCGACACGCACGCTCGCCGGCCCGACGGGTACGCGGACGCCCCCGGCCACCGACGCGGCAACCGCAACCGCCGGCACCGCCAGCCCGTTGCCGGCGACGCCATCGCCGACGCCAAGCCCGACGCCCTTCTTCGCGGCGCACGACCCGGCCACGGATCGGCTGGCGCCTCGTGCCGCCGGGCGCAGCGGCGCCACTTCCGTTCGCTTCGATGCGGCTGCGCGCGGCTATCGCTTCGCGCTTGCCGGCGACGCACAGCCCAGCTGGTCGCTCGACCTCACGCATCCCGACGTGCAGCGCGGTCGCATGAGCCTGCGCGAGATCTCGAGCGGCCGTTATCCCGCGGCCGGCGCCGGCCTCTACTACCGGACGCTCGAGGACGAGGTCGTCGAGCCGCGGCTCTTCCTCCTCGACTGGACGGTCGAGCGCCTCGAGCACGCCGTCGTCGGCGGATCCGTTGTCGTCACGGTCACCGAGCGACTCGAGAACGTCGAACATCGCAAGCGCTATACGCTCATGCCGATCGGGCGGTCGATCGCCCTGCGAGCGGAGAGCTTGGACGGGCCGGGCGATGCCAGCGGGCGCTATGCCGGCTTCACCGCCGGCGATATCGAGGGCGGGCGGACGGCGGTCAGTGTCCGGGTGCCGTACATGGACAGCGTGCCGGTGACGTTCGTCGACGGCAAGTGGTTCACGAGCGCGCTGTTGGACATGCCGCAGTCACATGCCAACGCGCTGGCGGCGCGCGGGCCGGCGCCGAGCGGCGGGGGCTACGCCAACGAGCTGGCTGCGTTCTATGATCCCGACGCCCTCGGCCTCGTGCGCGCCGTCGACGAGACGGTGTGGTTGACGTGGTCGGCCGATGTCGCGGACACCTTCGCCGAGCCGCCCGGCCCGGTGGCGCCGCATCGTGCCGCCAACGTCGGGCGGCTGCATGTGACGCTTGTCGAGGATGCCGTGCCGCCGGCCGTCCGACCAACGTTTGCCGACCGCGTCGGCTATGTGGACGCCCTGCGCGCGCTCGGGGTCGCCGACATCGTCCTCCACGCGCCCGAGTGGCAGGCGTTGGACGCATTGCCGCCGGCGGCGTGGCCGCCGGACGGCGCACGGGGCGGCGAGGACGGGTGGCGGGCGCTGGCTTCGGCCGCGGCGGTGGCGCCATCGGCGGCGTACACGCTGACGACGTCCGGCTGTCCCGAGCGGCTCAACGCCGCCTATCGTACGACGGAACGCGTGACCGGCCGCGACGGCTTGCCGACACAGATGGATGTCGGCCTCGCCTGCCGGGATGGGTCGACGGTCCCGCGCTTCTTGATCCCGCCGACCGGTGCCGCCCGCCAGTCGCTCGAGGATGCGGACCGTTGGACGGCGGCGGGCGTTCGTGCCGTTACGCTCGACGTCCTCGGCGCGTGGAATCCGGCGTTCGGTTGGCCGGGCGCCCCGGACAGCAACCTGGATTTCGACTCAAGCCCGCGCCATCCGGGGGCCATCGGTGAGAGCGTCGCGGCGCACAGCCGCCTGTTCGCCGACCTTCAGCGCCGCCTCGGCGCCGTGTGGGCCGACGGGGCGCACGGCCCGTGGACGGCGCGCTATGACACGTTCTATCTGGGCTACCTGGATGGTGTGGCGCGCAGCCTCTCGACCGGACAGTTCGACGACAGCGCCGGTGCCGACGTGTCGGTCGTGCCCGACTTCGTCCTCCAGACGGCGCGCCCGAAGGCGATCGGCTACGGGCTTGGCACGATCGAGCGCTTCTTCGGGGCGGCGCGTCCGGCCGGCCCGTTGACGGCCGCCGAGCGCGACGCATGGCGCGCCACCGAGCTGGCGTTCGGGCATGCCGGGGCGTGGCTTTCCTCCGGCGTGGCGCGACCGGTGGGTGCACGTGCCTGGGCGGGCGCCCCGGCGTCACCCTTGTCGCTGGCCGAGGAGGTCAAGGACTACCACCTGTTCCTGCCGCTCCAGACCCGCTATCTGGAAGCGCCGCTGCTCGGCGTGGTCTACGTCGGCCCGGACGGCCGCGAGCGAGCGCTGGCCGCTGCGCTCGTCGATGGCCTCGACCTCATCGGCCCGCGGCTCGTGCTGCGTTACGGCGGCCCGCACGCGATGACGGTCTGGGTCAACCTAGGGGATGGGACGTGGCCCGTCGTCCACGACGACCGCGTTGTCGACCTGCCGCCGGACGGCTGGCTGATCGACGGCACGGATGTCGACGGCTACAGCGCCCTCGTGGACGGCCACCGGGTCGACTACCTGCGCTCCCCCCAGTGGACGCTGACGGACGGCCGCGGTGTGGCGACGGCGTTCGAAGACGGGTCGACGGCGACGTGGCTGCGGATTGCGCGCACGGACGGGCGGGTGATCGAAGGTCGGGAGGATGGGGCGGTGGGTATCCCGTAGGGGCGACGCATGCGTCGCCCGATACCCGTGCGTGTCGCAATGTGCGAGGGATGTGATCCACCCGGAACGCCGAACGTCATGGGCGACGCATGCGTCGACCCTACAGGACGGGTTCGGGCGCCACCGGCTCCGGTACGTCGAACACCAACTCCGACCCGTCCGGCGCGATGTCGACGACGACGTGGTCGCCGGGCTGGATCGTGCCGGAAAGGATCTTTTCCGAGAGCGGGTCCTCGATGAGGTCCATGATCGCCCGGCGCAACGGTCGGGCGCCGAACTCGGGGTCGTAGCCTTCCTCGAGGACCTTGTCCTTGGCCCCCTCCGTCACATGAATCGTCACCCGCTGGGCTTCGAGCCGCGGGCCGATCCGTTCGAGCTGGACGTCGACGATGTGGCGCAGGTTCTCGCGGGTGAGCGGTCGGAAGACGAGCAGCTTGTCGACGCGGTTCAGGAACTCCGGCTTGAAGGTCCGCTTGAGCTCATCGATAACCTTGTCCTTCATGACGTCGTACTCGGCCGTCAGGCGGTCCTGGTCGTCCTTGCCGGCATTGAAACCGAGCACCTGGTGCTTGTTCAGCTGCGACGCCCCGACGTTCGAGGTCATGATGATGATCGTGTTTCGGAAGTCTACCTTGCGGCCCTTGGCGTCCGACAGGTGGCCGTCCTCCATGATTTGGAGGAGCATGTTGAAGACCTCGGGGTGCGCCTTCTCGATCTCGTCGAGCAGCACCACCTGGTACGGGCGGCGGCGTACGGCCTCGGTCAGCTGCCCGCCCTCGTAGTAGCCGACGTAGCCGGGCGGGGCGCCGACGAGGCGCGCCGTGGCGTGGCGCTCCATGAACTCGCTCATATCGATCTGGAGCAGCGCGTCTTCGCTGCCGAACATGAACTCGGCCAGCGCCTTTGCGAGCTCGGTCTTGCCGACGCCCGTCGGGCCGAGGAAGATGTAGACGCCGATCGGCCGATGCGGGTCCTTGAGTCCGGCCCGTGCGCGGCGGACGGCTTTCGAGATCGCCTCGATCGCCTCGTCCTGGCTGACGATGCGGGCGTGGAGCGTTTGCTCCATCTGCAGCAGGCGCTCGCTCTCTTCGCCGGCGATCCGGACGACGGGCACGCCCGTCCACATCGCGACGACCTCGGCGATGTCCTCCTCGGTCACCTCGAGCTGGTCGTTCGACGCGTCGCGCATCGTCTCGATCGTGCCCGACAGCTCGCGCTCCCGCTCGCGCAGCACGACGGCTTCCTCGTAGCGTTCTTCGGTGAACGCCTTGTCACGCTCCCCCTGCAGGCTGCGCAGGTTCTCGAACGCCTCGTGCAGGCCGGGGGTGTCGGGCAGCTTGTACATCCGCACCCGGCTGGCGGCCTCGTCGACGAGGTCGATCGCCTTGTCGGGCAGGAAGCGGTCCGTGATGTAGCGCGCCGCCAGCTGGGCCGCGGCCGCCAACGCTTCGTCGCGGATCTTGAGGTTGTGGTGCTCCTCGTAGCGCGGCTTGATGCCGCGCAGGATCTGCACGGTCTCTTCGACGCTCGGCTCTTCGACGAACACGGTCTGGAAACGCCGCTCGAGCGCCGCGTCGGCCTCGATGTAGCGGCGGTACTCGTCGAGCGTCGTGGCGCCGATGCACTGGAGTTCGCCGCGGGCAAGCGCCGGCTTCAGCAGGTTGGCGGCGTCCACGCTCGAGCCGGCTGAACCGGCGCCGACGAGCATGTGGAGCTCGTCGATGAACAGGATGGCATCCGAGCCTTTCAGCTCGTCGACGACGCGCTTCATTCGCTCCTCGAACTGACCGCGATAGATCGTTCCGGCCACGAGGCTGCCGACGTCGAGCATGAAGACGCGCTTGTCCCGCAGCTGGGCGGGCACGTCGCCCTCGGCGATCCGTTGGGCGAGGCCCTCGACGATGGCGGTCTTGCCGACGCCGGGCTCGCCGATGAGGGCCGGGTTGTTCTTCGTGCGGCGGCTGAGGATCTGGATCACGCGCTCGATCTCGCGCCGCCGGCCGACGACGGGGTCCAGCTGGCCCTCCTCGGCTTGCGCCGTGAGGTCCGTGCCGAGCTGGTCCATCATCGGCGTCTGCTGGCTCTTCTTGGGGCGCTCGACCTTTTCGCGGCTCGGCGTCTGCATGATCGCCCGCGTGGTCTGCATCCGCACGAGCGAGAGGTCGCAACCGAGGTCCTTGAGGACGTCGATCGCCAGCCCGCCGCCCTCGCCGATCAGGCCGAGGAGGAGGTGCTCGGTGCCGATGTACTGGTGGTTCATCCGGCGCGCCTCTTCGACGGCGCGCTCGATCACGCGCTTCGTGCGCGGGCTGAGGCCGGTGGTCTGGCCGGGCGAGCGGCGGCCGGCGCGGCGGCTGGACTCCTCGATGATCCGCCTAACCTGAACCGGGTTGACGCCAAGGTCGCGCAGCACACGCGCTGCGACACCGCGCTCCTCCTGCACGAGCCCGAGGAGCAGGTGCTCGGTGCCGATGTAGCTGTCCTGAAGGCGTCGCGCCTCCTCCTGTGCCAACATCAAGACGCGGCGGGCACGTTCGGTGAACCGATCGTCGAACTTGGCCATCCTCGATCCCATCTAACCGGCGGGGGTGGAGGGCGCCCCCCCACCCCCGCGATTATTGTGTCGATTCGTCTAGACCCGCCGACGTAGCGTTACGGATCCCCTGTCGTCCGTGTTCGGCGCGGCGGACTAGGCCTCATCCTCCATCGCGGCCGCCGCCATCTCGGGCTCGGCAGCCGGCTCGGCCATCTCGTCGCTCTCAACGATGGCCTCGGCAACGGGTTCATCCGCCGCCTCAACGGCAACCGTCTCGACCTCGGCCGGTGCCTCGAGCGTCTCAACCACGGCCGGCGCGTCGGCTACGACATCGGCAGCGACATCGGCAGTGACATCGGCAGTGACATCGGCAGTGACATCGGCAGTGACATCGGCTGCAACGTCCGCAGCCGCCTCGACCGGAGCTGCGACCGGCTCGACTGCCGCCGGCACAGCCTCGACTGCCGCCTTGGCCTCATCCGCAGTCGGCACGGCGGCTTCGGCCGCCGCACCAACGCCAGCCACCTCGCCGACTTCGGCGACGTCGTCCGTGGCGATGACGAGGTCATCGTAGGCCACGTCGGCGCGCTTCAGGCTCAGGCCGATGCGCTTGCGGTCCGGATCGACGCGGATGACGCGGACCGTCACCTCGTCGCCCGGCTGCACGATCTCACCGGCCGGCTTGCTCTCGTCCGACAGCTCGGACACGTGGATCAGGCCCTCGATGTCGCCGTCGAGGCGCGCGAAGGCGCCGAAGTCCGCCAAACGGGTGATCGTGGCGGTGACGACCTCGCCGACGACGAACCGCTGCTCGATATCGCTCCACGGCTCGGGCATGAGCTGCTTCATCGACAGCCCGATGCGCTTGCGGTCGCGGTCGACGCTGATGACCTTGACGGTCACCTTGTCGCCCAGGTGGAGCACCTCGCTCGGGTGGTTCACCCGGTTCCAGGCGAGCTCCGAGAGGTGGACGAGGCCATCGGCGCCGCCGATGTCCACGAACGCGCCGAAGTCCGCCAAGCTGGTCACGATGCCGGTGAGCACCTGCCCATCCTCGAGCGACGTCAACAGCTCGCTCTTGGACGACTTGCGGCGCTCGCGCATCGCGGCGAGCTCGGAGAGGATCAGCCGGTTCTTGCGGCGATCGATCTCGATGATCTTGAGCCAGATCGGCTGGCTGACGAGCAGCGCCAGCGGGCTCTCGCCGCTGCCGTCGATCTGCTCGCGGCTGAACCCGTGTCGCCGGTCGATCTGTGACGCCGGCACGAAGCCGCGCACCTGGCCGACGTAGACGATCAGGCCGCCCTTGTTGTGGCCGCTGACGTTCGCCTCGAACGACAGGTCCCCCTTGTGGAGCTCTTCGGCCTGGTCCCAGTCCTGCCCGATGCGCGCCTGCGACAGCGAGAGCACCAGGTTGCCCTGCCGGTCCTCGGGGTTGATGATGAGGCATTCGACCTCATCACCCACCTGAAGCCCGGCGATGTCGTCCTTCGTCATCGCCGACATCTCGCGGCTGGAGAGGATGCCCTCTCGCTTGCCGCCGACGTCGATCAGGACTTCGTTGTCGCGGATGAGCGCGATGTGGCCATTGACGATGTCGCCCCGCTGGAAGCGCTTCCCCTGGTCGTCGTACGACTCGAGGAGCTCCAGCATCGGGTGGGGCATTGCGGATGTGGTTGTCGAAAATGGGTCGGTCATTCAGTCTTCCTCACACACAGAGATGCGCGCGATTATACCGCATCGGGCAGTCGCTGCATGAATCCGAGGCGAGGCGTCATGACTTGGCGAGCGCGATCGCCTCGATCTCGACCCGTGCGCCGCGCGGCAGCGCCTTGACGGCGATCGTCGAGCGGGCGGGCGGCGCGCTTGGAAAGCTGTCGGCGTACACGGTGTTCATCGCCTGGAAGTCATCCATATCGATCAGGAACACCGTGGTTTTCAGCACGCGGTCCAGCCCCGATCCGGCAGCGTCGAGGACCGCCGCCAGGTTCGTCAGCGCCTGCCGCGTCTGGACGCTGATATCGCCATCCACGAGCTGGCCGGTGGCCGGATCGATCGGCACCTGGCCGGAGCAGAAGACGGTCAGGTCGACGCGGACGGCCTGGGAGTACGGGCCGATGGCGGAGGGCGCCTTGTCGGTGGAGATGACGGTGTGGTGGTGGCCGACGCCGGGGTCGATGATGCGGGGGAGGGGCTCGGTGGTCATGGGGTGGTCCTTTGCGAGGGAAGGGCGTTCGCGGCGCCCGCGGCCTGGGCGAAGATCATCCGGCCGGCGACGGTCTGCAGCACGCGCGTCACCGTGACGTCGAGCATCTCGTCCACGTGATCGCGCCCGCCCTCGACGACGACCATCGTGCCGTCCTCGAGATAGCCGACGCCCTGGCCGAACTCCTTCCCTTCCTGGATGATCCGGATATCCATCTGCTCGCCGGGCAGGAGGATCGTCTTGACGGCGTTCGACAGCTCGTTCAGGTTCAACGCGCGGACGCTCTCGATGGCGGCGACGCGGTTCAAGTTGTAGTCGTTCGTCATCACCGGGCAGTTGAGGTCCTGGGCCAGCCGCACGAGCTTTCGGTCGACCTCGTGCGTGCCGGGGGCGTCCTTGTCCGTGATCTCGACTTGAACGGCCTTCGAGTTCTGCAGCCGGTTCAGGATCTCGAGTCCCCGCCGACCGCGGTTGCGGCGCAGGCCGTCGGACGAGTCGGCGATCTGCTGCAGCTCGGCCAGGATGAAGCGCGGGACGAGAAGCGTCTTGTCGATGAACCCGGTCTCGGCCACGTCCGCGATCCGGCCGTCGATGATGACGGACGTGTCAAGGAGGATGTAGCGCCCGGACTGGTCTTCGAGGCCCTTGCCGGACAGGATGCGTGAGAGGACGGACAGATAGGCGTTCGGGTTGCGGCCGACGATGCTCGCGCCGAGGTAGCCGAGGACGAGCGCCGATCCGAAGGGCAGGAAGCGGTTGAACGGCGCGGGCAGGCGCGCAAGGGCCGGTGTGAGCAGGGCCGACAAGAGGAGCCCGATCATCAGCCCGAGCGCCGCGCCGGCCAGCGTCGCCGGCGGCGCTTCGGCGAGCTCGGTGCGGATCTCGAACAGCGGCCGGAGTATCGTCGGCGTGAAGAGGTAGCCGATGCCGAAGCCGAACAGGGCGAACGACGTCGCGAACGCCAGGTTGACGAGCGTGACCTCTTGGATGCCGCCGATGTTGCCGGCGTTCAGCGACTCGGCGATCTGCTTGGCAACGTCCGCCGGCAACAAGGCCGCGCCGGCGCTGTAGCCGACGATGGCCAACGTCAGCGCGCCGGCAAGCCGGACCCAAGTGACGTATCGACGATTTCTCATGCGGTACTCCCGTCTGCCACGAGGGGCAATCGGGACCGCCACAGCAGGAGCGATGCGGAGCCGGTCAGGCGTTGCAGCCGACGGCGTCCGTCGCGCGGGTCACGGGCAGAGCCGCGCGCGCGGCCGTCGCACGGTGCCACGGGCACGGTGCGGCGGGGCGCTCGGGCGATGCGGGGCGTGGTCAGTGGCTTGCGCGGTGTCCATCAGGTGCTGTGCCGGTCGGATGAAGGGCGATGCGAATGCGCATCTGGATGAATGGTCTTGACCGAGACGCGCCTGGAGTGTAGCACGGCCACACACCCCTCGGCCACCGTCGCCGCCCTTCCCCCGCTACCCTCCCGGCCAGAGCGTCGGGATGACGTGCACCAGCGCCCACACCGACGTCGCCAGCAGCCCCGCGTCGAACGCCGCCATCCCGGCCGCCGCGATCCCCTCCGCCCAGGCCGGCCGCCGCACCGCCTTCGCCAGCCAGCGCGCCCACTCGCGGATGCCGAGCATGGCGGCGGTGGCGATCGGGATCAGCGCCGGGAAGAGATAGCGGCCTTGGTGTTGGACGAAGGTCAGGTTGTACCAGAGGTAGCCGCCGACCGTCGTCGCCACGACGAGGCCGAAGACGACGACGACGTCGCGCTGGAGCGGGCCGACGTCGCTGTCGCTTCCGCCGTCGACGTCGCTGTCGTCGACGCGTCGCCGGTCAACGTCGCCCATGTCGCCGATGTCGATGTCGATGCCGCGACCGGTGCGGGAAGCGCGCCATGCCCGCCGAACGTAACCCGCGAACCCGATCATCATGATCACCGAGGCCAGCGCGAGCACGATGTAGATCCGCCGGTCCATGAACGCCGCCATCCACCCGAACACGCCCCAGAAGCTGTCGAACGTGAACACGACCGCCCGCTCCAGGTACGCGCCCCAGCCATGCTCCGCGATCCAGTCCGCCGTCCGCGGCTGCCCGACGACGACGCGGTCGTGCGCGGCGAGGCCGAACGGGTCGGTGACACCGTAGACGAACATGTTGCGGATGAACCACGGCGCGGCGATGAGGAGGCCGAGCGCACCGCTCTTGGCGGCAGGCGCGACCGCTTCGCGAATGGGTGCGCCTTCGCGCCGTGTGCGCAGGACCTCGGCCGCGGCGAGCGGCAGGATGACCGGGTAGACCGTCAGCTTCGTAAGGAGCGCCACGCTCCAGATGAGGCCGGCCCACACGACATAACGGCGGCGCGTGGTGCGGCCGGCGAGGCGGTGGACGGCGGCGAGGAGGGCGAGGGCCATGACGAGGTTGGCGAGGGCGTCGTTGTTGGCGCTGGCCGCCATGTAGGCCGACATCGGCACGAACGCGACGAACGCCATGACCGCGTGACTCACCGCGCGATGGGCAGGCAACATCATGACGACGGTCTGCCAAGCGAGGACCAGGGTCAGCCAAAAGAGCGGAATCGACAGCCAGCGGATGATGATTGCGACCATTGCGTCGCAGGAGAGCAATGGGATGTCGACCCCCCAGTGATCACGGCACTCAAGCCCATTCCCCGTCCGCCATCCCATGAAGAGCGGCGCCATGAGCGCATAGTAGAGAGGCGGCTGGTGATCCTCGTAGGTCAGGCCCTCCCACTTGGGACTCCGGCCGTAAGGTGCGTTAGGATCGTGCTGAACGGTGTCCAGACGCGCGGGAACCCAGTCGCCCGGCCCAATCACCGGCCACTCGGGTGCCCGAAGTGCCAACTGAACGACATAGTTGGCGTGAGCCGGCTCGTCGGGCGCCTGCCACGGAGGCGTCCGCCAAGCGAACTGGCTCGCCAATCCGGTGGCTGCGACGACGATCAGGACAGCCAGTCGTCGCCCCGATCCTCGGGCGTCATGTATCGGCGAGTGGGTCATCGCAGGCCGCCTTGTCGCGTCGCGGGCACCGTTGATCCTTCGAACGTTCACGCGAAGCGAGCAAGAACGATGCCCAGCTCATACAACAAGTACATCGGCACCAACACCATCAACATCGTGAACGGATCCGGCGTCGGCGTCAGGATGGCGGCGGAGACGGCCATCACGAGGACGGCGTGGCGGCGGTAGCGGCCGAGGGTCTTCGTCGTGACCAAGCGCAGCTTGGCCAACAGGAGGACGATCAGCGGCGTCTCGAACGTCAGGCCGATGATCATGAGCAGGTTCGTGAAGAACGCGATGTAGAGGCTGAGCTGCGGGCGCGGGACGATCTGGATTTCGCCGCCCGTGATCTGCGCGGTGGCGCTGCCGTCCAGGAACTTGATCAGGAAGTTGATCGTCCGCGGGAAGACGATGTAGTAGCCGAAAAGCAGGCCGAAGACGAAGAGCACGAACGCGCCCGGAAGGAAGATGTAGAGCCACTTGCGCTCGGAAGGCATCAGCGCCGGCATCACGAACGCCACGAGTTGGTAGACAAGCATCGGCATGGCGATGCAGATGCCGAGCATGAGCGCCACGCGGAAGTACGTCGTGAAGCCCTCGAGCGGCTGCGAGACGACCATTTCCGGGCAGGCGGTGCACATCCCGATCAGGCCGTTGATGACCGCCTTCGAGAACCCGAGCCCGACGAGCATGCCGAGGAACACCGACCCGACGGCCCACATCAGCCGCTTGCGCAGCTCGCGCAGGTGCTCCATCAGGGGCATCGCGGGCAGGGGTGTGGCAGTCGTCATTCGTCGACCTCGGGTGAAGTCTCGGCGGCCGTCGGCTCAGGTGCGCGCTCCGCCCCGCGGCTTGGCCCGCCCATGGCCTCGATCGCATGCTCCGCCGGGTCCACATCGTGCACCCGCATCATCTCCGCCATGTCGGGCGGCAGGATCGAGCCGACATCGTCCGTCGCCGCACCGGACGAAGTCGATTCGCCGGTCGCCACCGTACCCATCGTCGCCGCATCCGAATGCATCGTCGCCGCATCCGACGACGCTGCGCTCCCCGTCGACCCGCCCGTCACCGCCTCCCGCTGCGCCTCGTCCACCAATGCGCGCGTCTCGGCGCCGAAGCGTTGGACCTCGTCGACCGCCGACGTCAGCTCCTTCTTGGCCGCCTCGATCTCGCTGGCCGCCGCCTCGAACTCGCGGCGGATCTCGCCGGTGGCCTCCTCGGCCGCCGAGCGGAGCTGTCGGAACATCCGCATCCCCTCGACGATGACGGTCGGCAGTTTCTCGGGGCCGAAGAGCAGCAGGAAGAGGATCGCCACGAAGACGAACTCCCAGCCGTTGATGTTGAACAGGGCACGCTCCGCTTCGCTTCGCGCTCGCCGATGTGTGGTGCGGTCAACCAGGTGGGGTCAACCACGTGCGGTCGCAGGGTCCGCGGCTAGCGCGGCGCCACGGCAGTCGTCACCGCCCGCACGAGCAGCAGGAACAGAAAGAACGTCGTCGCGCTGAACATCACCGCCTCCCGCCGACTGCCGTCGCGCGGCGCGAACGTGTAGACGAACGGCCACATCAGCGCGGCCAGCACACCATATAGCACGTGGAGGTAGCGGACTGCGTCCCAACCGCGTTCGAGACTGAGCGCGAGGCCGAGCACGATCTGGAGGACCATCAGCGTCTCGCCGATGACGAGGGCGCCCATGAAGCGTCCGTCCAGACCGCGGTTGCGCGCGACGAGCCAGAGCGACCAAACGCCCATCGCCCCCGTGAAGAACAATGCGGTGCGCGACAGCGTGGCGTGCAGCAGGGCGATGCTCATCGCGCCGCCCCCTCGTTGTCGGTCTCAACGCCGCTGCCCGCCGCCAGCGCCGCATGGAACGCGATGGCGGTGTCGACGCCGCGCTCGTACTGGTCCAGCACGAAGCGTTCGTTGGGCGCATGCAGGTTGTCGTCCGGCAGGCCGAAGCCCATCAGGACGGTGTCGATGCCGAGCACGTCGGCCATGAGGGCCACGACCGGGATCGAGCCGCCCTCGCGCATGTAATACGGCGCCCGGCCGAAGCCGATCTCGTACGCCGCCGCGGCGGCTCGGATCGCCACCGTGTCCCGATCCGCGAGCGCCGGGCGGGCACCGTGCAGGTTGCGCACCGTCACCTTGACGTGCGGCGGGGCGATCGAAGCGACGTGCTCCGTGATCAAGGCCACGATCTCGTCCGGGTCCTGGTCCGGCACGAGCCGCATGCTGACCTTGGCCAGCGCCTTCGCCGGCAGCACCGTCTTGGCGCCCGCGCCCGTCCAGCCGCTGACGAGCCCGTTCACGTCCAGCGTCGGCCGTGCCCCGAGGCGTTCGACGATGCTGTAGTCCGCGTCGCCCCAGCCGCCGGCATCGCCCGTCGCACCACCGAACGCGCCGAGGTCGAACGGCGCGCGGGCGAGCTCGGCGCGCTCGGCCGGGTCGATCGGGCGAACGCGGTCGTAGAACCCCGGGATGAGAATGCGCCCCGTCGCCTGATCGAGCAGCTGGTTCACAATGTGGCACAGCGCATTCGCCGGGTTCGCCACGGCGCCGCCGTATTGGCCCGAGTGCAGGTCGCGCCGCGGCCCTTCGACCTCGATCTCGACGTAGCACAGCCCGCGCAGCGCGTAGACGATGCTCGGCGTTCCCGGTGCCAGGATGGCCGTGTCGCTCACGAGCGCGACGTCGGCGGCGAGCGCGTCGGCGTGCGCGCGCATCCACCCCTCCAGGTTCGGGCTGCCGATCTCCTCCTCGCCTTCGATGACGAGCTTCACGTTTACGGGCAGGCCGCCGGTGGCCTCCCAGGCGGCGATCGCCTCGAGGTTCGCCATCACCTGGCCCTTGTCGTCCGAGCTGCCGCGGGCATACAGCGCGCCGTCGCGCTCGGTGGGCTCGAACGGCGGCGTCTGCCAAAGGTCGAGCGGATCCACCGGCTGGACGTCGTAGTGGCCGTAGATGAGGACGGTCGGCCTTGACGCATCGACGATCCGCTCGCCGTAAACCACCGGGTGCCGCGGCGTGTCGTCGATCCGCACGCCCGTCAGCCCCGCCGACCGCATCCGCGCGGCCACCCACGCCGCCGCGGCGCGCACGTCCGGGGCGTGCTCCGGCACCGTGCTGACGCTCGGGATGCGCAGCAGCTCGACGAGGCGGGCGAGTGCGCCCGCGCGGTCGGCGTGCGCCGCGGCCAGGGCGGCGGTGAGGCGCGGGTCGGCGGCAAGGGCGGTGGGCGTGGGCATGCAGGGTGCTCCGGGAGGGGCGAGGGTTCGGATGAGGGAGGGCGTCAAGTATACCGCGGGGCGACTTGTATACCGCGGGGCGATTGGGTCGGGGGGAGAGCCTCCCCGCCCGACCATCCTTGCCCCGTTCGCCCCCCATCCGTTAGCCTTGTCCCATGACGACCAACACGACCCTCTGGACCCGACTCCGCACCGCTCTTGGCGAGCCCGCCTCCCTCCCGGTGCCTGCCGCCGACCGCGGCGCGTGGCTCACCGGGCCGCGGCTGGCCGTGCTCGCGGCCGTCACCGGCGCCGCGCTCGTCGCCGGCTACGCGGTCAAGGCACTCGGCGGCCCGACGTGGCTGTGGTGGGGCGTCGTCGTCGTCGGGCTGTTGACCGGCAGCGTCTCGGGCGGCTTCAAGGCATGGGAGTCCATCGCTGTCGGCAAGCTGAACATCGACGTCCTCATGATCCTGGCGGCATGGGGCGCTGCGGCCATCGGCGCCCCGGCCGAAGGGCTCGTGCTCCTGTTTCTCTTCACGCTATCCGAGGCCCTCCAGCAGTTCGCGATGGGCCGAACCCAGCGTGCGATCCACGGGCTGATGGCGCTGCGCCCGGACGTCGCCCGCCGCCGTCTGCCCAGTGGTGACGTGGAGTGGGTGCCGGTCGAGCAGCTCGCGATCGGCGACACGATCGTCGTCCAGCCCGGCGAGCGGATCCCGGCGGACGGAACGATCACGGCCGGCGCCAGCGACGTCGACGCCTCGGCGCTCACCGGCGAGTCGATTCCGGTTGGCAAGGCGCCGGGCGATGCGGTGTTCGCCGCCTCGATGAACGGCGCCGGCATGCTGACGGTGGGCGTCACCGCGGCCGGCGAGGCCTCGACGGTTGCCCGGATCATCGCCCTCGTGGCCGATGCCCAGGCGTCACAGGCGCCGACGCAGCGGATGATCGACCGCTTCGGCAACGGCTATGCCTGGGCGGTCATCGGCGCGAGCGCGCTCATGTTCGCGGTGCCGGCGCTCGTCCTCGGCTGGCCGACGGATGTCGCTCTTTATCGGGCGATGACGCTGCTCGTGGTCGCCAGTCCGTGCGCGCTCGTCATCAGCACACCGGCGACGTATCTGTCGGCCATCGCGCGGGCGGCGCGCTCGGGCGTGCTGTTCAAAGGTGGTGCCCACCTCGAGGTCGCGGCGGCGGTGACGACGGTTGCCGTCGACAAGACCGGGACGCTGACCCAGGGGCGGCCGATCGTGACCGAGATCGTGTCGCTCGGTGCGCTCGGCGCGGATGACATCCTGCGACTGGCCGCCGCGACGGAAGCGCACAGCGGGCACTTGATCGCCCGCGCGATCCTGGCGGCCGCCACGGCCAAGGACATCGCACTGCCGGCGGCGACGGACACGCAGGCGCTGCTTGGCCTGGGCGTCGAGGCGATGGTGGACGGTGTGCGGGTGACGGTCGGGCGGGCCAAGCTGTTCGTCGAGCGCGGCACGATGAGCGGGGCGGCCGGCGCGGCCGTGGCGCGGCTCGAAGCGGCCGGGCAGACGGTCATGCTCGTTGCGCGCGGCGACGAGGCGCCGTTGGGCGCGATCGCCGTCGCCGACGAGGTGCGCCCGACCGCAGCGGCCACGGTCGCCGGGCTCAGGCGGTCCGGCGTACGGCGGATCGTCATGCTCACCGGCGACAACGCGGCGGTGGCGGCGGCGGTGGCGGCTCAGGTCGGCATCCATGCCGAGGACATCCATGCCTCGCTCATGCCCGTGCAGAAGGTCGAGGCATTGCACGCGCTGGCCGTCGACGGCCCGGTGGCCTTCGTCGGTGACGGCGTGAACGATGCGCCGGCGTTGGCTGCGGCCGCGCTCGGCGTGGCGATGGGCGGCGGCGGGACGGATGTCGCGATGGAGACAGCCGACGTCGTGTTGATGGGCGATCGGATCGAGCGACTCGTCGACGTCGTGGCGCTCGGCCGCGCGGCGCGGCGAACGGTGGCCCAGAACATCGTGTTCAGCGTCGGCGTGATCGTCATCCTCGCCGCCGCCACGATTGGCATCGGGGTGCCGCTGACGGTGGGCGTGCTGGCGCACGAGGGGAGCACGGTGCTCGTCGTGTTGAACGGGCTGCGGTTGTTGGGGTGGCGGGCATGAGGGCACGGCAGCGCCGTGCCCTTACCTCGGGATCGCGCTGACTTTTCGCGTCGCCGCCACCCCGTACCACACCTGCGCCTCCACGGCCGCCGTCCGCGCCGCCGCCGCAGCCAGCGCCGCCCGGCAGCGATTGTCGCCGTCGTACTCGTAGCACAGCTCGTACGGCGGGACGACCTCTTTGCCGAGGCCCCAGACCGTGACCCACAGGATCCGCTCATTGACGAGTTCGCGCGCGGGCAGCGTAACGACCTCGTCGATGCCGGGGGCCAGGTCGCTCGACCAGCCCGGGCGGCTCGTGTTCACGTCGGACAGCGGGTAGACGTAGAGATCGAGGTCGCCGGCAGACTTCGGCGGGACGCTCAGATAGACCTTCAGGCCGCTCGTGCGGCGCATCGTCAACACGAAGTTGTCCTGCACGTCCTCGACGCCGTCGGCGCGGCGCAGCCGGCCGGCGTATGCCGTACGAGGGCAGAGGACACGGTCGTTGCGGCCGACGAGGATCTCGGCGCCCGTGCGGCGATCGTTCGGCTCGGTCTGGTCGTCCATGAACCACGGCTGCGTGCAGAGCTGCCAGTGCTGCTGGAGGAGGAGCGGCAGGTAGGCCGGCTGGGTTGGCGTGTTCGTGGGCGTCGGGGTGTTCGTGGGCGTCGGCGTGTTCGTGGGCGTCGGGGTGTTCGTAGACGTCGGCGTGCGCGTCGGGGTATCGGTCGGCGTCGGGGTATCGGTGGGCGTGATCGTCGCCGTTGCGGTCACGGATGACGTCGCGGTGGCCGTCGTCGTCACTTGCAGCGCCGGACGGCCGGGCGAACGGCCGAAACCGGAGAGCGAAAGTGCCAGCCCGGCACGGGCGACATCGGCCGCGGCCGCAAGGTCGATGGCCGCGACCACCGGGCCGCGATTCGGTCCGAAGCGGACCGCGGGTCGAATGGCTGCGGGTTGATCCGGCGTCGCCGCGCCGTATGGTGCGGGCGGCGGCTTCTCGGTCGGCGGCTTCGGCTTGTCCGTCGGCTCCGGCGGGGGCGACGTCGGCGCAGGCGGCGGCGCGGGCGGATCCGTCGGCTTGGGCTTGCTTCCGCCGCCGCCGCCGCCACCGCCCGGATCCCCACCGCCCGGCGGGCTCGTCGGCGCCTCCGTCGGGGCGACGGTGACCTCGACGGGCGCGGTCGGCGGTGCGTACGTCCAGGTGGGCCAGGCGCGGAGCACGGGCTTCGTCGGGGCCGGCGCCGGGCCGAGGCTGATCGCCACCTGGACCGTGCTGCCGGGTGCGACGCTTGCGCCGGCCGCCGGCTCCTGGCTGATCACGTAGCCGGGTGCGACGGTCGACGAGTACTGCTTGATGAACTCGCCCGTCAACCCGGTCCCGTTCAATGCCTGAAGCGCGTTCGTGCCGACCTCGTTCACGAGCTCGGGGACGGTGACGACGGCGTCCGTCGGACGCGGCGTCTCGGTTGGCACGGCCGTCGGGATCGGCGTTTCGGTTGGGGGAGCGGTTGGGGGCTCCGGCGTCGGTGTCGGATGGGCAAAGACGCCGGCGACGGCATTCATGTCAAGGCGCTGCCAGGGCCGGAAGATGAGCAGCGCCGCCGCGGCCAGGATGAGCGCGCTGGTGATGCCGACCTTGCCCCACTCGATCTCCGTCGCCTCGAGCTGAGGTGCGCGCGCGGCGGAAGGCGGCGGCGCCACCGGAACCGGCCGGGATGCCGTCGCGAACGGATCGACGACGAGCGCCGTGATGTTGTCCCAGCCGCCGCGTGCGTTCGCCGCGGCCACGAGCTTCTCGGCCGCCTCCTGCGGTGCGCCGCTCCCGACCAACTCCGCGATCTGCGGTTCGGCGACGAGTTGGTGCAGGCCGTCCGAGCAGACCAGGATGCGGTCACCCGGTCCGAGCGGGATCGCGTCGGTGATGACGGGCCTGACCTCGGCGCCGCGCCCGAGGTGCGCACCGTCGGCGACGTCGTCCGTCAGGCGGTACGGGCGGCCGTCGCGGATCAGGTACGCCCGGGGATCACCGACATGGCCGACGAGGAGTTCGTCGCCGCGCAGCACCGCCGCCGCGAGCGCGCAGCCGGCATCCGCGTCATCCGGCCGTTCGGCCAACTCGTTGCGCAGCGCGCGATCGGCGGCGCCGATCGCCACGGCCAACGCATCCGCCCGGCCGTGCTCGATGACGGCGGCGTAGTACGCCCGCACGACGACCCGGATCGTCAGGTCGGCCAGAGCGGCGCCGCGGTCGCGCGAGCCCATGCCGTCCACGACGACGTAGATCTGGCCGGCCAGATCGGCCAAGCGCGCGTCGTCCGGAAGGTAGAAGCCCAGCTTGTCCTGATTGACCTTTGACCCGCGGCCGGCGTCGGTCGCGTAGCCGAGGGTGGCATCGTGTTGCGCGGCCACGGGCGATCCTTCGGGCGCCGCCGGCGGTTCCGGCGGCCGTCGCGGCGCGGCGGACGATCCGCAGGCCGAGGCACGGCCTCAAAGTCTAGCCGACGCGCGCGCGGCGGGTCAAGGATGTCGGCCGCGCGGATGCCACGCCGCGCGTACGCGTCCGCCTCTGTCAGCGGTCGGTCGATCCGTGCCGGGATGTGCTATGATCGTTGCTTGCGATGCCGCCCGCGGCGTGCCGAGCATCGGCTCGGCGCGCGGGTGGTGAAATCGGAGGAAGCGCATTGTCCACGGACGAAAAAATTGAAGTGGAGGGCGTCATCACGGAAGCCCTCCCCAACACGATGTTCAAGGTTGCACTCGACAACGACCATACGGTCTTGGCGTATCTGTCGGGCCGCATGAAGAAGTACTACATCAAGGTGCTGCTCGGCGACCGCGTGCGGGTCGAGCTGTCGCCGTACGATGCCACCCGCGGCCGGATCACGTATCGCCACCGTGCCGGTGTCAACGGCCGCGCGAACTAGCTCGCGCGGGCGGCGACGCTTGGCGCGAAGCGCGGCCTTGCTGGCGGTTGCGATCGCGTCGGCCGGCTGCACCCGCCCGCGCCACGGCAGCGTGCTGCCCGCTGCGCCAAACACCCCTCTTCCAGCGGCCGCGACACGCCCCGCCGACCGTGCCGACGACGCCCCGGCAGCGCCGGGAGCGGCCGCCGCGCTGGCGACGGACCCGACGCCACTCCTCCGGATCAGCGCGCCCGTCGCCGGAGCCAGCCTGACATCGCCCGTGCGCGTGCGCGGCGTCGTGCGGCACGAGGATGGTCTGCTCTACGTTGCCCAGATCGTCGTCGCGGGGGCCACGCCCCAGCAGCGGGGCAATGCCCGGCTCACGCTTCAGGCCGATGGCGGGTTCGTCGTCGACGTCCCGTACACCCTCGATGCGCCTGAACCCGGGACCGTCGAGGTTTCGGCGGTCGATCCGGTCAGCGGGACCGTCGCCGAGACCGTGCGCGTGGCGGTGCAGCTCGCGGCGGCGCGTTAGCGCGGTGCCGATCGAACCCGCGTGCACCGCACGCGACATCGCCCACCGCTTTGGCCGAGTCCGCGTCCTGGAGGGTATCGACCTGGCGCTCGTGCCCGGCGAGTGCGTCGTGCTCCACGGCGCCAACGGCTCCGGCAAGACGACGCTCCTGCGCATCCTGGCCGGGCTGCTGCGCCCGCAGCGCGGCACCGTCGCCCATGCGAACGGCCGGCCGATGCGCGTGGCCTTCGTCGGCCAGGCGCCGGGGTTGTACGCCGAGCTGTCCACGATCGAGAACCTCGACCTGTTCGCTCGGCTGAACGGCCTTGCCGATCCCGGTGGTGCCGCGGCCGAGGCGCTCGACGCGTTCGGCCTCGCGCACCGCCCGGCGATGCGCACGCGCACGCTCTCGCGTGGCCAGCAGCAGCGACTAGCCCTCGCCCGCGCGTTCATGACCGCGCCGGACATCATCCTGCTCGATGAGCCGTTTACCGCGCTCGACGCCGCCGGCGGCGAGCGCCTCGATCGGGCGATCGCCACGGCCTGCGCCAACGGCGCCACGGTGCTGTTCGCGGCCCACGACGACGGGCGGGCGCGTGGGCAGGCGAATCGGGTGGCGACGCTGGTGGACGGGCGGCTGCGTTCGGCGGAGGGACCGGGCGGCGCCGCGCCTTCGCTTGGACCGACGGCGGAGCGGACCGAAGTCGCGCCGTCGCCTCGACCGGCTGCACGGCGCCGCGGGCTTGGCGTGCTGCGAGGCGCTTGGCTGATCGCTCAGAAAGACGTGCGCACGGAGCTGCGCGGGCGCGAGCTCCTGCCGGCGCTCGGCGTGTTCGCCGCGCTGTGCGGGACGGTGCTGGCGTACGCGTTCAGCGATGTGACGCCCGATCTGCCGCGCATCGCGCCGGGCGCGTACTGGGTGGCGCTCCTGTTCGGCGGGACGCTCGGACTGGGGCGGATGATCGCCGCCGAGGTGGATGGTGACGCGCTATCGGCGCTCCGGCTGACGGGGCTCGACGGGGGTGCGCTCTTCCTCGGAAAGTGGGCGGCGGCGACGGCGTTCACGCTCGCCATTGCATGGGTGCTCGCGCCGCTGTGGGTCGCCCTGTTCGCGCTCCGCGCTGGCGACGTCCTCGGGCTTGCCGCGGTTGCGGCCGCCGGCGTGCCCGGCTGGGCCGCCGCCGGTGTCCTCGTGGCGGGCATCAGCGCCACGGCGCGGGGCCGCGAGGTGCTGCTGCCGATCCTCCTGTTCCCGCTGCTCCTCCCGCTCGTCCTCGCTGCCGTGCGCGCCACGGGCGGGGCGCTGGCCGGTGCGCCGCTGACCGAGCTTGGACCCGCCTTGGCACTGATGGCGGCGTACGACGTGATATTCTGTGTCGTGGGCTTCTGGCTGTTCCCGGTCGTCGTCGACAGCACGTGAGCGCGGCAGTCGTTGCCCTCGTTTCCCGGCGATCGGGGTGTCGCAGCGGGTACTAGCCGGGTATTGGCAGCGGGTACGAATGGGGATGACAGGCGCGATGAGCGAACGAAACGACAGGCGGCTCGACCGCGCCGAACGGGTGCTGGCGGTGGCGGCGTTGGCGGCGACGGTGATCGCGACGCTCTGGGTGTTCACGCGCTCACCCGACGAAGCGACGCTGCGCGAGACGATCCGCATCCTGTACGTCCACGTCGGCGCCGCGTTCATGGCGTACATCGCGTACGGGATCACGGCGACGGCGGCGGTTCTCTACCTCTGGCGTCGCAACCGCCGGTTCGACCACATCGCCGTGGCGGCGGCCGAGTGGAGCGTCGTTCTGTCCAGCATCACGCTGATCACGGGCAGCATCTGGGCCAAGGTCGCCTCGAACTGGTGGTGGCAGTGGAGCGACCCGCGGCTCACGTTGACGCTGCTCCTGTGGTTCGTCTACGTCGGGTACCTCCTGCTCCGGCACGTCACGGACGGTGACCGCCGCGCGACGCTGTCCGCCGTCCTTGCGGTGGCCGCGATCCCGGCCGGCGTTCTGAACCACTTCGCCACGCTCCTCTTCCGCACGGAGCATCCGCCACCCATCCTCAACCGTCCCGGCGGAGCCGCCGCCGATCCGGGGATCGTGCGTGCCGTCCTGCTGTCCCTCGTCGCCTACGCGCTGATCGTCGCCTGGGGCATGCTGGCCCGCGTTCGCTTGGAGGCGGCACGCGACGCGCTGGACGAGCGGTAGTACTCTGTCACTGCAGGATCGGCGGATAACTACCTCTGTCGGATATCCGAAGCGTGTCCAGTGACAGAGTACTAGGGCAGGCGTCGCGGCCGTCGGCGGCGCGTACGTTGCGGCGGACGGGGGGCTGGACTTCGCTGGAGCGGGTCGATAGAATCGCGCCGCATTCCGTTCTCTGTAAGGAGGAGACGCGACATGAAGGTTCGACTCTCTGCGGCAGCGCTGTTGCTGCCGCTCTTCCTCGCCGTGGCGTGTGCGCCCGAGGAAGCCCCACCGTCCGACTCGGCTGCACAGCCGACCGAAGCCGCTGCCGTCGGCGCCGAGACCGCCGCGCCCGCCGAACCGGTGGCGCCGGTGGCCGGCCCGCTCGGCGTGCTCGACATCGCCCCGGGCGATCCGATCAAGATCGCCTACATGCTCGTCGTCGCCGGCGACAACCAGACGCTCGGTCAGGACGCCAAGCGCGGCATCGAGCTCGCGATCGCCGACACGCCGGAGCTCCTCGGCCACACCGTCGAGCTGACGGGCGAGGACTCGGGCTGCAACGCCGAGGGCGGGCAGGCCGCGGCCACGAAGCTGGCGGCGGACAAGACGATCGTCGCCGTCATCGGCTCGTCGTGCTCGTCCGAGTCCGTGCCGGGTGCGCCGATCATCTCGGAGGCCGGCCTGACGATGCTCTCGCCGTCGGCCACCGCGCCGATCCTCACCGCTCCGGACAGCCGCGAGGCCGGCTTCTTCCGCACCGCCCATAACGACAAGGTGCAGGGCAAGGTCGGCGCCGACTTCGTGTTCACCGGCCTCGGTTTGACGAAGGTCGCCACGATCAACGACGGCAGCCCGTACTCGGCCGGTCTCGTCGAGGCGTTCGAGGAGTCCTACAAGGCGCTCGGCGGCGAGGTCGTCGCGCACGAGGCGGTCAGCGACAAGGACACGGACATGCGGGCCGTCCTGACGACGATCGCCCAGTCCAGCCCCGAGTTCCTGTACTACCCGGTCTTCTCGGCCGGCGGCGGCTACATCACGACGCAGAAGGGCGAGATCGCCGGCCTCGAGACCGTGCCCGGCATGGGCGCCGACGGGATGTTCTCGCCGGACTTCATCGAGGCCGCCGGCGACGCCGTCGACGGGATGTACCTCTCCAGCCCCGACTTCTCGGTCTTCGGCAGCGCCTACAAGGACAAGTTCCTCCCGGCGCACATGGCGGCATACAACGAGAGCCCGGTCAGCGCCTTCCACGCGCACGCGTACGATGCGACGAACATCATCTACGCCGCGATCCAGAAGGTCGCCGTCCAGGACGAGGACGGTACGCTGCACATCGATCGCCAGCTGTTCCGCGACGCGATCGCGGCGACGTCCGGCTTCCAGGGCCTGACCGGCAACCTGACGTGCGATGCGAACGGCGACTGCGCCGATCCGGTGCTCGCCGTCTACAAGATCAACCTGACCGACATCGAGGCGGGCAAGGGCCTGACCGAGATGGAGAAGGTCTGGCCGACCGAATAGTCGGCACCGTTCCTTGATCGTTGCGGGCGGCACGGACGCGCTTCTCGGCGCGCCCGTGCCGCCCGTCTGACATCCCTGCCCGAGCAGCGCGAGACCGACTTCCCAACGCGAGGCCGACGATGCGCCGCAGCACGACCGGCGAGCAGCTCGCCACGGCGATGCGCTGGCTGACCGCAATCGCGGTCGTCGGCGTGTTGATCTACGGCCCGTTCCAGATCCTCAGCTCCGGCAAGTACGGCGCCGAGAACTGGATCGCGTTCGTGATCTTCGGCCTGTCCCAGGGCAGCCTGTACGCCCTGATCGCCCTCGGCTACACCCTCGTGTACGGCATCCTGCGGATGATCAACTTCGCCCACGGCGAGGTCTTCATGAGCGGCGCGTACATCGGCTTCTTCGCCGCCGACGCGCTGAACCGGTCCGGGCGGCTCGACTCGGTGGGGGGCGCGCTCTTCGGACTCGTGATCATCACGCTCGTCGCCGTGGCGGGCTCGACGACGATCGCGGTGCTCCTCGAGCGGATCGCCTACCGGCCGCTGCGGCGCGCGCCACGGCTCGTGCCGCTGATCACCGCCATCGGGGCATCGCTGTTCCTGCAGTACACGTTCAGCGGGCTCTTCGGGTCGGGGCTGCGAACCTATCCCACGATCGATCTGCTCAAGGGCAGCTTCAAGCTCGGCAGCGTACCCATCCTGAAGGTCCATGTCCTCGTCTTCGTCGCGGCCGTCGGCCTGATGACGTTGCTCTACCTGTTCGTCCAGCGCACGCGCGCCGGCCGGGCGATGCGCGCCGTCTCCGAGGACAAGGACACGGCCGCGCTGATGGGGATCAACGTCGACGGCGTCATCGTCCAGACGTTCATGCTCGGCGGCGCGCTGGCCGGCGTGGCGGGCGTGCTCCACGCGCTGATCTACGGCCAGGTCGTGTTCAACATGGGCTTCCAGCCGGGCCTCAAGGCGTTCACCGCCGCGGTGCTCGGCGGCATCGGCAACGTGCCGGGGGCGATGCTCGGCGGCCTCTTCCTCGGCGTCGTCGAGTCGCTCGGGCCGGCGCTCTTCCTCGAGGGCCTCGGCATCCCGGCGCCGCACCAGCTGAAGGACGCGATCGCGTTCTCGCTGCTCGTGCTCGTCCTCGTCTTCCGCCCGACGGGCATCCTGGGCGAGCGCGTCGCGGAGAAGCGGGCGTGAGCGCCGACTCCGTGCCGCCCGTGCCGCCCGTGCCGCCCGTGTCGCCGACGACACCGACGGATGCGCGGCCGATGGCGATTCTGACGCCCTACGGCCGCCGCGGCCTGATCGTTGGCGCCGTGATCGTGTTCCTCGGGCTCGTCGGCCTGCTCGAGGCGTTCAGCACGCGCTCGATCATCAATGTGCTGCGCACGGAAGACGGCAAGGCGGTCGCCGTCACGCTCCTGAGCCTGCCCGAGCTTCTCGCGCTGATCGTGGCCTTCGTCGCGGTCCGCGGCCTGCTGCCGGCCCGACCGCGGCCGCTCGACGCGATCGGTGCCGTCGGCTGCGGCGCGGTGGCCAGCGCCGTCACGGCCGCGTTCGTCCGGCTTGGCCCGGCGCTGGGCGCGGGCGGCGACGGCTTCCAGCTGCGGGAAGTCTTCATCCACGCCACGCCCGATCTGTTCGAGGTCCTCGGCAGCTTCGCCTGGCACCTGCCGCTCGCCGCGCTCGCCGCCGTCGCCGTCACCTTCGTGCGCCCCGACGTCCGCCGCGCGCTCGCCGCCGGCGCCATCGCCGTCGCGCTCGTCGGCGTGCTCAGCGACCACGTGACGATCCTGCTCGACCACAACGGTGTGCCGCGCGCCTCGACGGCGTGGTTCCTGCGCGGCAAGTCGCTGACCGTTGCCGGCGCGGCGACGCTCTTCGGATGTGTCGCGGCGCTGCGTTGGCTGGGCGCGCGCTACCGCCCGGTCGTCGACCGGCGGCTGGCGACCCGGCCGGCGCACGACAGGCGCTGGCTGCGACGCGCCGGCATCGCGCTCGCTGGTGTGGCCCTCATCGCCCTGCCGCGCTTCGCCGGCTCGTACCACAGCGAGGTCCTCAACCAGGTTGGCCTGTTCGTGCTGATGGGCCTTGGCCTGAACATCGTCGTCGGCTTCGCCGGCATGCTCGACCTCGGCTACGTCGCCTTCTTCGCCCTCGGGGCCTACACGATGGGCGTGTTGACGTCGCCGGAGAGCTTCCTGGCGGCCGTCCCCGCGGGCGGCGGCCCGCCCGTCGGCCCGGTCGGTTTCTGGCTGGCGCTGCCGGTGTGCATCGTCGTCGCCGTCATCGCCGGCACCCTCCTCGGCGTGCCCGTCCTCAGCCTGCGCGGCGACTACCTGGCGATCGTCACGCTCGGCTTCGGCGAGATCATCCGGGTGCTGGCGCTCTCGGAGTGGCTGAAGCCGTTCCTCGGCGGCTCGCTCGGCCTGAAGCGGATCCCGCCGATCAAAGTGCCGTGGCTCGCGGTCGGCGAAGGGTGCGCCGCGCGCGGGATCGACGTGCCGCTGTGCATCTACCGCGCCGCGATCGATGGCCCGGACAAGCCGCAGAAGCTGTTCTACATCCTCCTGGCCGGCTGCGTCGTTGCTGCGTTCGTCGCGCTGCGCCTCAAGGACTCCCGCCACGGCCGGGCCTGGATGGCGCTGCGCGAGGACGAGGACGTGGCACAGGCGATGGGCGTCGATCTGGTGCGCACGAAGCTCATGGCGTTCGCGATCGGGGCCGCGTTCAGCGGTCTGTCGGGCGCGATCTTCGCGCCGAAGCTCGTGTCGATCTTCCCGCACAGCTTCAACCTGCTGATCAGCATCAACATCCTGGCGCTGATCATCGTCGGCGGGATGGGCTCGATTCCGGGCGTGATCGTCGGGGCGCTCGCGCTCGTCGGGTTGCCCGAGCTGCTGCGCGAGTTCGCCGAGTACCGACTGTGGGCCTACGGCATCGTCCTGGTGGCCATGATGCTCTATCGCCCCGAAGGCATGATCCCAAGCACGGCCACGCTGCGCGAACTCCGTCCGGACGACGACGCGCCGGCCGGCGACGCTGCGATCCCGTCGCCAGCGGGACCGGGCACGGTCACCGCGGTGGCCGGCGCAGAGGCCCGCGCATGAGCGCCGTCCTCGACGCCCGGAACGTCACGAAGCGCTTCGGCGGGCTGACCGCGGTCGACGACATGTCGCTCGCCATCCCCGAGGGCGCGATCTACAGCGTCATCGGCCCGAACGGAGCCGGCAAGACGACGTTCTTCAACTGCCTGACCGGCTTCTACCTGCCCGAGGAAGGGCGGATCGTGTTCGACGGGCAGCACCGGCTGGACGGGCGGCGGACGGACCAGATCACGCGGCTCGGCATCGCCCGGACCTACCAGAACATCCGGCTCTTCCCGAACCTGACAGCCATCGAGAACATCCTCGTCGGCCAGCACAGCCACTTGCACGCGTCGCTGTGGGGCGTCATCTTCCGCACGCGCGCCGCGCGGCGCGAGGAGGCGGCCGCGCTGGACGAGGCCTGCCGCCTGCTCGACTTCGTCGGCCTGTCCGGCGACGGCGACGTGCTGGCCAAGCACCTGGCCTACGGCGATCAGCGCCGGCTCGAGATCGCCCGCGCGCTGGCCACCAAGCCGAAGCTCCTGCTCCTCGACGAGCCGATGGCCGGCATGAACCCGGCCGAGAAGGACACGATGATCGCCTTTATCCGCCGCCTGCGCGATGCGCTCGGCATCACGATCCTCCTGATCGAGCACGACATGAAGGTGGTCATGACGATCTCGGACGGCATCACCGTGATGGACTTCGGCCGCAAGATCGCCGAGGGCGAGCCGGCGGCGATCCAGCGCGACCCGCTCGTCATCGAGGCCTACCTCGGCCGTGGGGCGGTCGAGGCGGTCGGAGTGGTCAAGGCGGGCGGGGCCGGTGATGGCGGGGCGGGCGGCCAAGCGGCCCCGGGCGACCGGCCGCACGCGACCGACGAAGCGTAGGGACACGGCATGGCGCTGCTCGAGGTGCACGACGTCCACAGCCATTACGGCAACATCCACGCGCTCAAGGGCGTGTCGCTGACGGTCGACGAGGGTGAGATCGTCACGCTCATCGGCGCGAACGGCGCCGGCAAGAGCACCACGCTCCGGACGATCTCGGGCCTCATCCGGCCCAGCGCGGGCAGCGTGCGGCTCGGCGGGCGCGACATCGCCGCGCTCAAGCCGCACGCGATCGTCGCCGAGGGCGTCGTGCACGTGCCGGAGGGCCGCGGCATCTTCGCTCGGCTGACCGTCGATGAGAATTTGGCGATCGGCGCCTTCATCCGCTCGGACACGGCGGGCATCGCCGCCGACCTCGAGCGCGTGTTCGAGAGCTTTCCACGCCTGAAGGAGCGCCGCCGACAGGCCGGCGGCACGCTCTCCGGCGGCGAGCAGCAGATGCTGGCGATCGGCCGCGGCCTGATGGCCCGCCCGCGCGTCCTGCTGCTCGACGAGCCGTCGATGGGCCTGGCGCCGATCCTCGTCGAGGAGATCTTCACGATCATCCGCCGCCTGAACGACGAGGAGGGCACGACGATCCTCCTGGTCGAACAGAACGCCCTCGCCGCCCTGGACGTCGCCGATCGCGGCTACGTCCTCGAGACCGGCACGATCCGCCTGAGCGGCCCGGCCGGCGATCTGAAGCGCGACCCGGCGGTCATCGAGGCCTACTTGGGCGTCTGAGCCCGATCCGCCGCACGGCCGCGCCGTCCGTCGCGATGATCGAACGCCATCGCATCGTAGGGGCACCCACAAGGGGTGCCCCTACCAGCCGAATTCCAGCCGCGCTGCCAGCCGCGGCGGCAGCCCGGCCGCCAGGATCTTGGCCTGTGTCGCCTCGATGTCGTATGCCACGCGTTGCAGCGTGGCCGACCAGCCTTCGGCGCCGGTGTTCGTGAGGCGCACGTAGCTGGCGCGCGCGTCGCCATCGCGCGGCTGGCCGACGCTGCCGGGGTTGAGCAGCCAGCGGCCGCCGACGAGGGACAGCGGCGTCTCGGCGCTCAGCGGATGGCGCACCGCGCCGTCGATCGCCTCGTCGTAGGCGGCCGGCACATGGGTGTGACCGAAGAGGCAGAGCGGCCCGCTGAAGCTGTCGAACGCCGCCTCGGCCAGTGCCGCGTTCAGGATGTACTCGCGGATCGGGCTGCGCGGGCTGGCGTGGACGAACGTGATGTCGCGCACGGCATCGTCGAGGCGGGGCAGGCACACGTTCAGGCGAGCGCGCACGGCGTCGCTCAGCTGCGCGGTCGTCCACTCGGCGGCCTCGCGCGCCTCGGGGTTGAAGTCCGAGACGTCGAGTTTGCCGAGCGCAGCGTGGTCGTGGTTGCCGGCCAGCCAGATGGTGGGCGCCACATCGATGAGCCGTTGGACGCACGCCTCGGGATCGGGGCCGTAGCCGACGGCGTCGCCGAGGAACCAGACCTCGTCGAACGGACCGGCATGCGCCAGCACCGCATCGAGGGCCTCGATGTTCGCATGGATATCGGACAGGACGACGACGTCCAACAGGGGCCTCCGCACGTTTGGGCGATGGTAGCACAGGGCGGCCCCGGCTCCGGATCCGACATGCGGCCCGTGGCGCCGCTCCAATCGCCGCCGCGACGGATCGTTGCTGCGGCGCGCTGAGCCGTCGCGCCGGTTTCGATGGCGACCCCTATAATCCGCCGCATGCTCCCCGTGTCGCCCGGCCTCCCCGTTCCGCCCGGACCGGCCGCCGCCGTCCGTCTCGAGCGCACCGCCCGCGACGCCGGCGCCACCCGTGCCTTCGGTGCCGCGCTCGGCCGCTGCCTGTCGCCCGGCGCGCTCGTCACGCTGTCCGGCGGTCTCGGCGCCGGCAAGACGACGTTCGCACAGGGCATCGCCGGCGGCCTCGGGATCACGGGACGCGTTTCGAGCCCGACGTACACGATCCTCCACGGCTACGCGCTGGGGGCGAATCGGATCGGACCCGGGCATCCTCCGGCCGGCGGAACCCCTCTTCGCGCGGACTCCGGTTCGATCGATCCTGCGGCCGGTCAGCTGTTGCATGCCGACCTGTACCGCATCCGCTCGGCGGCTGAGGCGCTCGAGCTTGGCCTCGACGAGTGCCGTGCCGATGGCGATATCGTCGTCGTCGAGTGGCCGGAGCAAGCCGACGGAGCACTGGGCGAGGCGGACGTCACGGTGACGCTGGCCGACGTCGTTGGGCAGTCTGGGCGATCCGACACGAGTGGCGAAGCGGTTGGCGATGCGATTGGCGATGCGATTGGCGATGCGGATCGCGCCGCGGATCGCGACGTGGATCGCAACGCGGTTGGCGATGCGCAGGACGGCAGCGATCCCGGCGGGCTCGAACCGGCGACGGAACGCCGCATCGTCCTCATCGCCTTGACCGGCGCCGGGCGATCGATCCTGGCGTGCTTCGCCGCCGATGACCCGCACGGTGCCGGCTCGTGACGTGGCACCGATGAGCTCGGGGCCGTGGCTGGCGATCGACACCGCGACGGACATGGCCGGCATCGCGGTGTGCCATGCGGAGCGCGTCGTCAGCGAGCGCACGTGGTCCAGCCGCCGCCACCACACGCGCCAGCTGGCGCCGGCCGTCGCCGACGCGCTGGTGGAGGCCGGCCTCGGCGTGGCGGATCTGGAGGGCATCGCGGTGGCGATCGGGCCGGGCTCGTACACCGGTCTGCGGATCGGGCTGAGCCTGGCCAAGGGGCTGTCGCTCGGCGCCGCCCACGCCCGCCCGGGCGGGCGGCCGGTGGCCGTCATCGGCATCCCGACGCTGGACATCGTGGCGGCGCCGCTTTCGCCGCCCGACGGCGCCCGCACGGCGCCGCTCTGGGCGGTGCTGGAAGCCGGCCGCAGCCGCGTGATCGCCGCGCGCTATGGGGATGGGGCGGCCACCGGCGGGAGCGGCTGGCCGGACGCCCGGACGTTGGCGGTCTGGACGATCGACGACCTCGTCCATCGCGTGGCGCCCGGCGATTGGGTGGCCGGCGAGCTGACGGCGGAGGCGCGCGCCGCGCTCGAGGGAACGGGCGCGCGCGTGCTGCCGGCGGCGGCGGGGTTGCGGCGGCCGGGCTGGCTGGCGCACCTCGGCCGGCAGCAGCTGCACCTCGGCCCGCCGCCCGATGTGGCGACGCTCTCGCCGATCTACAGCGGCGGCGAACCGGCCCCGCCGCCGCTGCCGTCCGCTGCCGTCGTCGTGCGCCTCATGACCCCCGACGACGTCGCCGCCGTCACGGAGCTGCACGACCGCGCGTTCCTGCGCGTCCTCGACGCGCAGCACTTCAGCCGCGAGCTGGCGAACCCGATCGCCACGACGGTGGTGGCGGTGCTGGGGGACGGCCCGATCGTCGGATTCGCCGGGCTGTGGCGGCAGGTCGACGAGGGCCATGTGATGACGATCGGCGTCGAGCCTCGGCTCCAGAGCCGCGGGATCGGCGGCCGCCTGCTGGCACGGCTCGTCGAAATCGCGGCGGCGGACGGGTTGGCCGCGCTCACGCTCGAGGTGCGCGACGGGAATGCGGCCGCGCAGGCCCTCTACCGGCGGTTCGGCTTCGAGGTCGTCGGCCGGCGCACGCGCTATTACTCGGACACGGGCGAGGACGCGCTGATCATGACGCGGGGCGTCTCGCCCTGATGGGGCCGGCGAGCGGCCGACTGCAGCGGACCGGGCGAAGCGGCGAGATGATTAAATGCGGCGACGCCGGATGGGGTCCATCCGGCGTCGCGCCGCAGAGGAGAGAGAGCTGTTGCGACCGCCTGTCGCGGTGGTAGGCTGACCTGGACGGGTGGTCGCTCGAGCGATGTCGAAGGGGTTCGGCCGGCGGGCGTCAGTTGCCCGAAAAGCCGAGCGTCTCGCACCAAGCCAACAGCAACATGACGGTCAGGATGATGATTCCGGTGCTCATGATCAAACCTCCAAATGGTGTGCGGTGGTCGTTCGGTGCCCGAGATACCGAACCAATCGACCCATCGGTCCGGGCATCGACGCCGTGTTCGTGACCACTATGACGTCATCTAACCGCATTGGATACGCGAGCGGTTCAACGAATTTTCAACACCCGTCCCGGCGTCGCCCGATCCGCGCCGCCGCGCGAATGCGCGGTCAAGCAAGGGCGCACGCTACGAGGCGTCCCCGCTGCGGCCGAGCATCTCGCACCACGCCAACAGCAGGACCATCGTCACGATCACAAGCATGCTTTCCATCGTCCGAACCCCCCTTCCCGCGGCAATGCCGCCACGGGTAACCCTTCGCCCGTTAGAACGCGCCGCACCGCAGCCGGATACGGCCGGAAATGAGTGCCCGCCAAGCGTTCGCAGTGGCCGTCGTGAGGACGATCCAACGCGGACGACGGCCGGTCCTCGATGGCGTCGGTACAAAGAGAGACGCCGCCGGGCAACACGCTCGGCGGCGTCCATTCTCGGGTCCGGCGTCCGACCGCAATGGGCGCGGTCGACAGCGGAAGCTCAAACTCGATCCGAATTCGTTGGTTATCGCCTCACGGCGATGGGACGGCCGCCGGTGCGGCCGATTCGGAGCGAGCGGCCTACTGCTGCGAGAGGCCAAGTCCATCACAGCACGCCAACAGCACCATCACGGTCAAGATCACGAGTCCAGTTGCCATCACGGTCCTCCAATGCGTCGGTCAGAATCAACCCAATGTGCGTGATAAGACGCAGGACGACCCGTTGCGGATACGCGGCGTGCCTGACGCGCGGCTGACCGCCGCCTGACGCATCCCGTTCGCGCCCCATCGTCAGGCCATGTACCGCACGATCAGCGCGGCCGCCGCCCCGATCGCCCCGCCCGCAGCGACGTCCGTCGCGAAGTGCACCCCGAGCCGCATCCGGGCGTACGCCACCGCCGCGACGACCGCCGCGAGCACCCACCACGGCGGCACGAACGGCACGCCGGCCGGTGCGGCGATGCGGGTGAGCGCGACGGCGGTGTAGACGACCTGCGCCGTGTGGCTGCTCGGAAACGACGAGTCCGGCGGCCGCCCGCCGACCCTCGACACGCCGCCGACGATCTCGTACGGCCGCTGCCGGCGCGTCAAAGCCTTGAGGACGAACGCGATCGCCCGCACCACCACCGCGCCCACCAGCGCCCACACGACGGGCGGCGCGAAGTCGACGGCCCATGCCGCGGCGCACCACAGCGCGACGTGCGCCGGGAACAGGCCGAAGTGGCTGACGAGGCGGACGACGGGCTCGAAGGCCGCGGGCAGCGGGTGGTTCCGGAGCGTGTGGGCGATGCGGTGGTCGAGGGCAAGGATGGGGTTCATGGGGGCGCTGCCTTTGGGTTCGGGACGGACGGGTCAGCGGCTGACGTCGCCGTTGCTTCATTCGACGCTGTCCATTCCACCTGCACCGCCCGCGCCCCAAAATGGTACCCTACGCCCCATGTCCCCGCGCCTCGCCCGCCTGCGCCCGATCGCCCCCCTCGCCGCCTGCCTCGCCCTGGCCGTCGTGCTGCTCTGGCCGGCGCTCACGCCCAAGCTGGCCGATCGTCTAACCATCGGTGGCGCGGGCGAGGACTTCCTGCGGCAGGTCTTCCCGTGGCGCGCGTTCGTCGCCGCCACCTGGGCCGGCGGCAAGTTGCCGCTGTGGAACCCGCACCAATATGCCGGCACGCCGGCCTTGGCCGACCCGCAGCTGGCGGTGCTCTATCCGTGGCGGCTGTTGCAGATCCCGTTCGCCATCGGCGGCCGCACGCTGCCCCTGTGGACGGTCACGGTCGAGGCCGTGGCGCACCTGGCGCTCGGTGCGTTCTTCACCGGCGCCCTCGCCCGCCGCCTCGGTGCCTCGCGCAGCGCCGCGGCCCTCGCGGTCGCCACGTTCGGCGCCGGCGGCTACCTGACGGGCTATCCGATCGTCCAACTGGCCGTGCTCGATACGGCGGTCTGGCTGCCCGCGACGCTGGCGGCGCTCGTCGCAGCGACGTCCGCGAAGTCGGGCGCCGTGCGGCGGCGGTGGGCGGCGCTTGCGGCGGCCGCGACGGCGATGGCCGTGTTGGCGGGGCATGCCCAGACGGCCGGATTTGTGGTGGCCGCAGGCTGTCTGTGGCTGGTGGCGGTCACGATGGGCGTGGTGCGCAGGTCGACGGCGGTGGGCGCGGAAGGGCGGACGCCCCGACTGCGCGACATCGCGCAGGTCGCCGCGATCTGGCTGGCCGTCGCCGTCGCGCTGTCCGCCGTCCAGTGGGGGCCGACGCTGGCGTTCGTCCGCCATGCCTCGCGCACGCTGAGCGAGGGCGAGGTGCTGGCCGGCCTGCCGGCGCGCGACATCGTCCAATTGTTCGCCCCGCACGTCGTCAGCCAGTGGTCGCCGCTGTACGTCGGCATCGTGCCGCTCGTGCTCGCGCTGTGGGGTGCGCTGCGCGCCCGGACCGGCCGCATCTGGCTGGCGTTCGCCGGCGGCGCATGGCTGTTCGCCCTCGGCGGCAACGGCCCGCTCTTCCCGAAGCTGTTGAAGGTCGTCCCCGCGTTCGCGACGTTCCGCCACCAGGAGCGCGCGGCCGTCCTCGTCGCCGTCGGCCTGGCGATGGCCGCCGCGCTGTCGCTCGACGCCGCGGTCGCGCGCCGGCGCGAGGTCGGGCGCGTGTTCGCGTGCCGTGTGGGCGATGGCGACGGCCGGTGCCCTGATCGCCCAGCTGCGCTTCGGGCAGGGCGATTGGGCCGACGCGCTCACGTTCACCGCCCTCGTCGCCGTCGCCGCCGCCATCGTCTGCCTCGCCCCGCGCCGCTTCGACGCGCGCGTCGCCACGTTCGCCCTCGTCGCGATCACGGTCTTCGACCTCGCCAGCACGAACCGCGGCCGCGCGCTCGGCCCCGCCGACGCGGCGGCGCTGGACGCGACGGCCGACCCGCGCGCGGCGGCGCTGCTGCCGCATGCGCGCGAGGGGCGGGTGAGCAGCGAGGGGCGGCTGGCCGCCGGGCCGAACGCGGCCAGCGTGCTCGGGCTGTACGACGTGACGGGGGACAGCCCGCTGCACTTCAAGGCCGTCGAGGACCTCGTGACGACGGCGCCGGAGATCGTGTGGTGGAAGATATTGGGCGTGCGGTACGCCGTTACCGAGCCGCGGGAGGGGGCGGCCGCGTTGTTGAAACCGTTGGCCGACGATGATCGTCCTGTAGGGGCGGGTCTTGTACCCGCCCATCCGTCGGCCGACACCGATCACCCGACCGGAACAACGACCGACGGGAAGGTGTTCGAGGTGCAATTGCCGGGACGGCTGACCTGGGTGGCCCCGACCGTCGAAGTGGTCACCGGGACATGGAAGCCCGCACCGGACTTCGATCCATTCACGGTAGCGGTGTTGGACGCAAGTTTGGTCGGCGACCCGCCGTCGCAAACCGTCGCGCGACCTCACGTGGAGGAGTACACGTACCCATCCAAGGAGTGGCTGGCGATACCCGTCCCGCCATCCGGCCATGCGCAACTGGCCGGACTCGAGCCGACGCGCATCGTTGTCGATGCCCATCTCGAAGGGGATGGGACGGTCGTCGTCGCGACCGCCTTCGATGCGGACGGCGGTTGGCGAGCCCGGGCATGGGGCTGGGACGGTCACAACTACAGCGACGGCATCGAAATGTACCGGGCCGCGCATCCGCCGGTGATTCGCGTCGACCGATCCATCCTCGGCGTCCGGCTCCCCGCCGGTCGCTGGCGCATCGAATGGACCTACCGCCCCCGCTCCGTTACCCTTGGCGCCTGGCTCACGCTGTTGGGCCTTGTCGGTCTCGTCGGCCTTGTCGGCCCCGTTGGACTGTTGGGAGAAGAGCGATGGCAGCGATGGCGGGAGCGCCTGCGGGTGCGGCGGACATCGCGGTAACAACGATGGGGGCCGGCTGGCCGGGCCCGGGGCGGCGGGCCGGTGTCTTCTACCACCCGCGCGTCGCCGAGTCTCGCGCGCTGGCCGACCGGTTGGCCGAGGCGTTGACGGCAGCGGGCGCCGATCCGCTGGTGGCGGATGCGTGGCAGGACATCGAGGCGCTCGACGGCTGCGTCGTGGCGTGCGACTGGCTGATCGTCCTCGGCGGGGACGGGACGATGCTGCGCGTCGCGCGGCTGGCGGCGGCGGCCGATGTGCCGCTGATCGGCGTGAACTACGGGCGGCTCGGGTTCCTGACCGAGATCGAGCCGGCGGATGCCATCGCCACCCTGCCGCGGCTCCTGGCGGGCGACGTCGTGATCGAGGAGCGCGTGCTCCTGCGCTGCACGGGCATGATCGGCGGCCAGCCGATCGGCCCGCTGGATGCCGTCAACGACGTCTTCGTCGGCCGCGGTCGTGTCTCGCGCCCGGTGCGGTTGGACACGGCCATCGACGGCGCGCCCTACCTGCGCTACTTCGCCGACGGCCTGATCGTGGCCACGCCCACCGGCTCGACGGCCTACAGCCTGTCGGCCGGCGGCCCGGTCGTCGACCCGACGATGGCGGCCATCGTCGTCACGCCCGTCGTGCCGCACCCCGTGCCGATCAAGACGCTCGTCCTCGCGCCCGAGCGCGTCGTGGACATCGTCGTTCGGACGGACTACGACGCGATCCTGTCCATCGACGGCGGCCCGGCCCACGACTTGGCCGACGGCGACCACGTCCGCGTCGGCCTGAGCCCGCACCGCGCCCGCTTCATGCGCCTCGGCTCGACCGGCGACTTCTACGCCGGCCTGGTCGAACGGCTCCACCGCGGCAAGTCCATCCGGCCGCGCGAGACTTCGTGAGGGCGGCGCGATGACGGAGCGAATGACGGATGACGTCGCCGAGCCGCCCGTGCTGCACTGCACCTGGCACCCCGACCGCGAGACCGTGCTGCGCTGCGCCCGCTGCGACCGGCCGATGTGCACCGACTGCGCGCGGCGGCACCCGGTCGGACTGCGGTGCAAGGAGTGCATCAAGGAGACGCGCTCGCCGCTCTACAAGGTGGAGCCGCGGGGCTACGTCCTCGGCGCCGTCGTCGGCGCGGCGGCCGGCGTTGCGGCGGCGGTGGTGGCGCAGATGGCGTTCGCGCTGATCGGCGGCTTCTTTCAGCTGTTTCTGGCGTTCATCCTCGGCAGCAGCCTGGGCACAGGGATCGGTGACGTCGTGGGCCGCTCGGCCGGGCGCAAGCGCGGGCGCGGGCTGATGATGGTGGCGGGCGGGGCGGTCATCGTGGGCACGGCGATCGTGGCCGTGGTCACGTGGCAGTTCGGCGGGCTGTCGCGCGTGCCGCTGCTCGGCTTGATCGTCTACACCGTGCTGGCGACGAGCGCGGCGGCGGCGCGCTTGCGGTGAGGCGGCCGTCGCGATCGCGGCGGTTCGCGGGTTGGCCCGCCGTGGCCCCACCATCCGTCGGCCGGTCCTGATGCTGCGGATCACCGACCTCCGACTCCCCCTCGATCACCCCAAGGACGCCCTGCGCGCATCGGTCGTCGCCCGCCTGGCTGTGGCCGACCACGACGTGACGGTCGTGACGATCTTCAAGCGCAGCGTCGATGCGCGCAAGCAGCGGTCGCTCCTGTACGTCTACACCGTCGACTGCGAAGTGCAGGGCGAGGCGGCGGTGCTGAAGCGGCTCGCCGCCGATCGGCGGATCGGCCCGTCGCCGGACACGCGCTACCGCTTCGTCGGTCACGCGCCGGCGGACTTCTACGCGGCGTCGACAACGCCGTCGACAACGCCGTCGACGTCGACGGCGCTCAGGTCGCCGATGTCGCCGATATCGCACACATCGCCCGACACACCGCTGCGCCCGGTGATCGTCGGTTTCGGTCCGTGCGGCATCTTTTGTGCGCTCGTCCTCGCGCAGATGGGCCTGCGGCCGATCGTTCTGGAGCGCGGCAAGAGGGTGCGCGAGCGGACGCAGGACACGTGGGGCCTGTGGCGGCGGGGCGTGTTGGATCCGGAGTCGAACGTGCAGTTCGGCGAGGGCGGCGCTGGCACATTCTCCGACGGCAAGCTCTGGAGCCAGATCAGCGACCCGCGCCACCTGACGCGCAAGGTCCTCACCGAGTTCGTGAAGGCCGGCGCGCCGGAGGAGATCCTCTACGTTCAGAAGCCGCACATCGGCACGTTCCGGCTCGTGAAGGTCGTCGAGCACATGCGCGCCGAGATCGAGCGGTTGGGCGGCGAGATCCGCTTCGAACAGCGCGTGACGGACGTCCGGATCGAGGACGGCCGGATCCGCGGCGTCTCGCTGGCGGACGGCGGCGAGCTCCGCGCCGATCACGTCGTCCTCGCGCTCGGCCACAGCGCGCGGGACACGTTCTCCGTGCTGCACGCCCGCGGCGTGCACATGGAGGCCAAGCCGTTCGCCGTGGGCTACCGGATCGAGCACCCGCAGTCCGTCATCGACCGCGCCCGGTTCGGACCGAACGCCGGCAACCCGCTCCTCGGACCGGCCGACTATCGCCTGGTGCACCATGCCAGCAACGGCCGCGACGTGTACAGCTTCTGCATGTGCCCCGGCGGCACCGTCGTCGCAGCCACATCCGAAGTGAACTGCGTCGTCACGAACGGCATGAGCCAGTACTCGCGCAAGGAGCGCAACGCGAACGCCGGCATCGTCGTCGGCATCGCGCCCGCGGACTACGCGGCCGATCTGAACGCGCCTGGGCCGGTCAGCCCGCTCGACGGCATCGCCTTCCAGCGCCGCCTCGAGACGCGCGCCTTCCATTTGGGCGGCGGCGACTACGCGGCGCCCGGCCAGCTCGTCGGCGACTTCCTGGCCGGCCGGCCCTCGACCGCGTTCGGCGACGTCCTGCCGTCCTACACGCCCGGCGTACGGCCGACGGACTTCGACATGCGCGACGAGCGCGGCAACGCCAGCCTGCCGGACTACGCCGTCGCCGCGATCCGCGAGGCGCTGCCGGCCTTCGACCGGCAGATCGCGGGCTTCGCGATGCCCGACGCGGTGCTCACCGGCGTCGAGACGCGCACGTCGTCGCCGCTGCGGATGCCGCGCGGGTTGGATTACCAGAGCGTGAACGTGCGGGGGCTGTATCCGGCGGGCGAAGGGGCGGGGTACGCGGGGGGGATCATGAGCGCGGGGGTGGACGGGATCGAGGTGGCGGAGGCGGTGGGGCGGGCCATGCTCACAGAGAGGGGGCTCCGTGGCCCGTAGCGTCGCGATCACCGCGCTCTTGGCCTGCGCCATCGGTGCCGGCGACGCGCCCGGCTTTGTGCTGTTCGAACGACTGACCGGTGGCTCGCCATCGTCGCCGACGGACGGGGTCAGCGACAACCGGGTGCTGGCGCTGTCGCCGGCCGCGCAGGCGATGCCAACGGTCGTCGACGCCGAGGCCGACACTTGGGTGGACTACGACATCGGCCGCATCGGCGTTCAGGTGTCCGATCGGCCCCATGGTGCGGAGCCGCAGCTCAACCTCGGGATGTGGCACCTCGGCCTGGTCATGGACGGACTCTTCCGCTTCGGGCCGCCGCCCGCCATTTCGGACGGTCGCATCGAACGCGCCGAGCTTTGGCTCGTCGTCCACTCCACCGAGAGCACGTCGTACCGCCCCGAAGGGTCGCGCAAGTCTGCATCGCTCGCGTTCAGCCCGACGCTCGACGTCTGGGACGAGACGACCGTCATGGGCAAGGACAGGCCGCGCCACGGAGCACCGGAGGCGACGGCAGTTGCGACGGCGGGGCTACTGAAGCTCGACTTCACCGCCCCGGCCCAGGCCTGGCTCGACGGCCAGCGACCGAACGGTTGGATGGTGCGCGCGGGATCCATGGCCGAGGGCGGAACGATTCAGGTATCGGTGTGGCTGGGCAGCCGTGAGACGGAGTTCGCCCCGAAGCTCGTGCTCTTCGCCGAGGGCGATGGGGGCGTCGGGTTGACCGCGACGCCGTCCGCAGCGCCAACCGCGACCCCCACCGCGCACGTGTCGCCGCGCCCGAGCGCGACGACGACGGGCGTCGTGACTCCGGCGACGTCGCGGTCGACCGCGCACTTGCCATGGGCGGGTCGGGCGGCGGCGTTGCGAGGTCCCGACTGAGCGGCCGTCCGACATGCGGTTCTCGCGGTGGCCACCTTGCGGCCGTCGTCGATGACCTCGACACGTTCCTTGTCGCCGCCGTGTCGCCAACTTGTCGCCGATGCCCTTGGCGCCCCCAGCCCCGCCGCGTATCCTTGCCCCGCAGGTCCGAGATAGCCAACCACGCGCCACATCCAGCTGCCCCGCGCTCCGAGGAGATCGCGCCATGACGATCGCCAGCCCACCCCAGGCCACCAGGCCGCGCCCGCGTGCCCGGGGGCGTGCCTGGAAGCTGCGCGTCGAACAGAGCCGCTTGGCTGACCTCCTGCCGGCGCAGGGGGAGTGGACGGCGGACGACTATCTCTGGCTGACACGGGATACGCGGCGTCTCATCGAGTTGGCGGATGGTTGGATCGAGGAGCTACCGATGCCGACCGACACGCATCAACGCATCATCGGCTATCTCTACCGCACATTCTTCGAGATGCTCACCCCGCGTGGGAGCTTGGTTCGCTTCAGCGGACTGAAGGTGCGCCTTGCCGAGCAGCGCTTCCGCGAACCGGACGTCCTCGTCCTCCTCGACCCGCACGATGTGCGCCACGGCGAAGCGTACTGGACGGGCGCAGATCTCGTCGTTGAGGTCATCAGCCCGAGCAACGCCGATCACGACCGGGTTACGAAGCGCGTCGAGTATGCGGAGGCCGGAATTGCTGAGTACTGGATCGTCGACCCACCGTCGGAGACGGTCACCGTGTTCGTGTTGGATGCAGACGCAGCCGGTAGCTACCGCGAGTACGGTCGTTACGCTACCGGCGCCGTGTTGACATCGCCACTCCTACCCGACCTGATGGTTCCCGTGGAAGGCGTGTTCACCGCTTTCTAACGCGGGAGCGGCCGCACACGCCAGCGGCGAACCCATTCAAGGTGGAGGCCAACTGCTGGGCGTACATTCGCGTCCCCCGGTGACCGGCGCATGGCGAACGGCAGCCAGACTCGATACGGCGGGCCGGCCGGCCGGATCACGATTGCGGCTGAGGCCATCGGATGGGTCCAGTTCCACACGCGGGCACTGCGGTGGCACTGCATGTCTTCCCCGAAAGCGCTGACCGAGATCGCGACGCGTCCGGCCACCGTCGCCCGCATCCCGAACTGGTACCGCCACTCGCGGCAGGGCATCGGACAGGGCGGATCGACGACGGCCGACTCCGGCGGGTCCGACCGCACGGTGAACTCCGTCAGGCTGAGACTCCGCGTCTTGAGCTGCACCGCGAAAGCCTCGCCGACTCGCACTTCCAGCGGCAGGAACGCCAATCGGAACTCGCGAACCGGATCGCAGCCCGTACCCAGGCCGTTGTTGGCATCGGCATCCCCCCGACCATCGGCGATGTGGCTTCGATCACAGTGCCCGATCGCCAGCCGGCCGTCCGCGTCGCGCTGTGCGTACACCATCCAGCTCTGTCCGATGTCCGGCCGCCGGCCGCACGCCCAGACGGCCCGCGGCACGTCGACCACGGTGCGCTCGCCGACGGTGTCGGTTGTCCAGGTCTCGGTGACGTGAAACGTCACCTCGAGCCGCTCGCCCGCCGCGCTGTTGACCTGCGCATCCACGACGCGACCGAAGAAGGTCGCGTCGGCGGCCTGCATCGCCTCGAACGGCGGCGGAGGCGGAGCGCACGGCGGGCAGTCGGTCGGGGGCAGCGTCGGCGTGGCCTGCAACGGCGGCGCGGCTTGGGCGATGTCGGGTAGCGTCCCGGAGCGCGTCAACGCGATCGCTGTCAGGACGGTCAGCAGCTGGGCACGGGGCATGGCGACAGTATGGCGGGGATGCGCCATGACGCGCAACGCGCTCGGAACGGATCGCTGCCGTCGCCGCCGTGTCGCCAACGTGTCGCCCATGCCCTTGGCGCCCCCGGCCCCGCCGCGTATCCTTGCCGCGCAGATCCGCGACAGCCAACCACGCGCAACATCCAGCTGCCCCGCGCTCCGAGGAGATCGCGCCATGACGATCGCCAGCCCGCCCCAGGTCACCAAGCCGCGCCCGCGCGCACGGCGGCGTGCCTGGAAGCTGCGCGTCGAACAGGGTCGCCTGGCCGACCTCCTGCCGGCGCAAGGCGAATGGACGGCGGACGACTATCTGTGGCTGACGCGGGACACCAACCACCTCATCGAGTGGGCGGACGGCTGGATCGAGGAACTGCCGATGCCGACCGTGACCCACCAGCGAATCTCGAAGCGCTTGCTCCTGCTACTCGATGCCTGGCTCGAAGCTCGCGGAGGCGTGATCTACTACTCGCCGCTTCGGCTTCGCGTCTCAGAGACGCGCTTTCGCGAACCTGATCTGCTTGCCTTCTTGGATGCGGCCGACGCACGCAACGCCGACGACTACTGGCGCGGGGCGGACCTCGTTGTCGAGATCATCAGCCCAGGCAACGCCGACCACGACCTCGTGACGAAGCGCCTGGAGTATGCCGAGGCGCGCATCCCGGAGTACTGGATCGTCGACACCCAGTCACCGTCCCTCACCGTGTTGGCGCTCGAGTCCGACGCCTATCGGGAACACGGCCGCTTCGCCCCTGGTGAGAACGCCACCTCGCCGCTCCTGCCCGGTCTCGCCGTCGCCATGGACGTGCTCTTCGCCGTTCGCTGACCGCCTGCGCGCGTCATCTGCTGCCGGCACCGGCAACCGACACCGCCCCAATCCTTTACCCGCCGCACCGCCTCCGCTACGATCGTGCCGCACGGATGTTCACCATCGCCGCAGCGCCGCCCGATCATCCCGCCGCCCGACCCCGCTTCGTCCGATCCCGTCTCCACTCGGACCGCCTCGGACCCGCAAAGCCATGCTCGTCGAGCTTGCCATCCGCGACTACGCGATCATCGATGACCTGCGCCTCCGCCTGGCAGGGGGCTTCAACGTGCTCACCGGCGAGACCGGCGCCGGCAAGTCGATCATCGTCGGCGCGCTCGGCTTGCTGCTCGGCGAGCGCGCCGATTCCAGTTCCGTGCGGGCCGGCGCCGAGCGGGCCCTCATCGAGGGCGTGTTCGAGCCCGGCGCGCGGGCCGATGCGCTGCGGCCCGTCCTGGAGGCCTACGGCGTCGACGAGGACCCGGTCCTCATCGTCGCCCGCGAGGTGCATGCCGAGGGGCGATCGACCGGGCGGATCAACGGCCGGGCCGTGCCGGTGCGCGCGCTGGCTGAACTCGGCGCGCTGATCGTGGACGTCCACGGCCAGAGCGACAACGTCTCGCTGAAGCGCGAGGCCGTCCACATCGACCTGCTGGATGCCTATGCCGGCATCGAGACGGACCGCGCCCGGTTGGCGGGCCGCGTTCGGCGTTGGCGGGCCGCCGGCGAGGAACTGGCGGCGCTGCAAGCCGACGAGGCCGCGCTCATGCGCCGCGCCGACCTGCTTCGCTTCCAGGTCGACGAGATCGGCGCCGCAGCGCTCGATGCCGATGAAGCCGCGGCGCTCAAAGCCGAACGCGCCCGACTGGCGAATGCGGAGCGGCTCGGCGCCCTGGCCGACGGCGCCTGGCAGGCACTGAAGGGCGACGACGAGACGCCCGGCGCCCTCGATCGCATCGACTCCGCAGCCCGCGCCGCCGACGACATCTGCAGCGTCGACCCGTCCGTCGCCGACGTCGGCGAGGCGCTGGCGGCCGCGCTCGAGAGCCTCGGCAGCGCGGCCGCCACGCTGCGCAGCTATCGTGATCGACTCGAGGCGGACCCGGAGCGGCTGGCGGCCGTCGACGAGCGGCTCGACCTCATCGGGACGCTCAAGCGCAAGTACGGGGCGGAGGTGGCCGACGTGCTGGCCTTTGCCGAGCGCGCGGCGGACGAGCTGTCGCACCTCTCCGGCGCCACGGCGCGGATCGGCGCGCTGGAGGCCGAGCGGGCGGCGCTGCTCGTGGAGATCGGCACGGACAGCGCCAAGCTGTCGGCTGCCCGAACGTCGGCCGGCAAGCGGCTGTCGGACGCCGTCGTCGTCGAGCTCGGGGATCTGGGCATGGCGGGCAGTCGGTTCGATATCGCCCAGACGCGGCGGCCGGACGATGCCGGTGCGCCCACGCCGGACGGCGCGTTTGCGTTCGACGAGCGCGGTGTCGACCGCGTGGCGTTCCAGGTGAGCACGAACCCGGGCGAGCCGCTCCTGCCGCTCGCGGCCGTGGCGTCCGGCGGCGAGACGGCGCGGATCATGTTGGCCCTCAAGCGCATTCTCACATCGGCCGACCGCGTCCCGACGCTCGTCTTCGACGAGGTCGACGCCGGGATCGGCGGGCGGATCGGCGATGTCGTCGGGCGCAAGCTCTGGCAGCTCGGGCGGCACCACCAGGTGCTGTGCGTGACCCACTTGCCGCAGGTTGCCGTGTTCGGCGACGTACACCACCACGTGCGCAAGACGGCCGTGGACGGGCGCACCCGGACGATCGTCGAACGGCTGGCCGACGCCGATCGCCTGGGCGAGGTCACGGCAATGCTCGGCGCGGCTTCCGACGCCGGGCGGCTGAACGCCGCCGAACTGCTGGCGGCGACCGCGGCGTGGAAGGACGAGCAGCGCGCGTGACCCGTGCGGATCGCCCGCGGAGGCGCACGTCGTTAGTCTGAAAAGCGGCGCCGGTCTTGACCCGTTTCTCTTTACGGGTATACTCGCTTCCGTACTTCCTGCCCGACGGCCCCGTCCCCCACCTGATCGGCGACCTCAAGGGGTCACCGTATCGCCGACCGCAGGCATTTCGTCTGAGGAAAGCGTGCCAAGCCGCGGGGCCGGTCTCGCGGGCGCAGACATCACCAAGGAGAGATGCCAAATGGCCTTCAGCACACAGAACAGCAAGGGCACCACCTACTTCCTGCACGCCAAGGACGTCACGCTGCGTGGCGGCCGGCAGCAGCGCCTGTTCTACTTCGCCAAGGCAGCCAGCACCGGTTCGCTCGATGCCGTGCCCGATGGCTACATGGTCGCCGAGTCCAAGAACGGCCTGCCCGTCCTCAAGAAGAAGGTCTAGGTCATCGCTGACCGGAACGCGGTGCTTTGCGGCGCCGTGCCCACACAGGCCAACGACACGCCCCTCGCCCGGCAACGGGCGGGGGGCGTGCTGCTTGTCGGGCGCGGCGCCTTCCAGGTTGTCGCGATCGGCAGCCCCCCATGAGCACCCCGCTGGGCTCCCGCGTCGCCCCCGGCACGCCCGCCGAGATCGCGGCGCGCTTCCGCGAGTGGGTGGCCGAGACCGGTTTGACGCTGTACCCGGCCCAGAACGAGGCGATCGACGCGCTGTTCGCCGGTCGCCACGTCATCCTGGACACGCCGACGGGCTCGGGCAAGACGCTCGTCGCCACGGCGCTGCAGTTCAAGGCGTTCTGCGACGGCGAGCGCTCGTTCTATACGGCGCCGCTGAAGGCGCTCGTGAACGAGAAGTTCTTCGCGCTGTGCCACCTCTTCGGCGCAGCGGACGTCGGCATGCTGACCGGCGACGCGGCCATCAACCACGACGCGCCGGTCATCGTCTGCACGGCCGAGATCCTGTCGAACATGTGCGTGCGCGGGACGGACGAACCGCCGCGGTGCGTGGTGATGGACGAGTTTCACTACTACGACGACCACGAGCGGGGCGCCGCGTGGCAGGTGCCGCTCGTCAGCCTGCCGGACACGCAGTTCCTGCTGATGAGCGCGACGCTCGGCGACATGCAGCCCCTCATCGAGCGCCTCGAAGCGGACACCGGGCGGCCGGCCACATGGGTGACGTCGTCGTTCCGCCCCGTCCCTCTGGACTACGTCTACCGCGACACGACGCTGGACATCACCGTCCGCCACCTCATCCGTTCCAACCTCGTGCCGGCCTACATCGTGAACTTCACGCAGCGCCAGTGCGCCGAGCAGGCACAGGCACTGACGAGCATCGACGCGCTCTCCAACGACGAGAAGCGGCACCTGAACGAGGTCCTCGCCGACGCCGACCTGGCGACGCCGTACGGCAAGACGATGCGCCATCTGCTGCGGCAGGGCGTCGGCATCCATCACGCCGGTCTCCTGCCGCGCTACCGCCTGCTCGTCGAACAGCTGGCCCAGGCCGGGCTCCTGAAGGTGGTCTGCGGCACGGACACGCTCGGCGCCGGCGTGAACCTGCCGATCCGGACCGTCGTCTTCACCGGCCTCTCGAAGTATGACGGCGAGAAGGTACGGATCCTGCGCGTGCGTGACTTCAAGCAGATCGCCGGCCGCGCCGGCCGCAAGGGCTTCGACGACCGCGGGACCGTGGTCTGCCAGGCGCCGCAACACGTCATCGACAACAAGCGCAAGACGGATCAGATGGTTCGCAAGAACGCCGGCCGCGGGCGCAAGGCGGCCACGTCGCGCCCCAAGCCGCCGCCGCGCGACGCCGTGCTCTGGACGCCGGAGACGTTCGAGCGCCTGATCGCCCAGCCGCCCGAGCCGCTCCAGTCCCGCTTCCGGATCACGATGGGCATGCTCCTGGACGCGCTGAACGGCGGGATCGAGGCGCCCCAGGGCGACGAGAACGCGGCCCCCGGCTACGCGACGCTCGTCGGCCTGATCGGCCGCAGCCACGACGGCCTGGCTCGCCGCCAACGGCACCTCAAGCGCGCCGCGTCGCTCTTTAGGAGCCTGCGCTCGGCGGGGATCATCGCCGTCCACGGCACCCCGCACGGCGGGCACGTGGCCGTCGATCCGGACCTCCAGGCGGACTTCACGCTCCACCACGCGCTCTCGCTCTTCCTGGCGGACGCCGTCGCCGGCCTGGACGGACGCGGCAAGCGCTACCCGCTGGACGTGCTGAGCCTCGTCGAGGCGATCCTCGAGCCGCCCGTCGTCGTCCTGCGCGCCCAGGCCGAGCACGCCAAGCGCGCGCTGCTCGATCGGCTGAAGATGCAGCGCGTCCCGTACGAGGACCGCCATCGCCAACTCCAGGCCGTCAGCTACCCGCAGCCGATGGCGGAGTACCTGGCGGCGGCGCTCGAAGAGTTCGCGAAGAGCCACCCCTGGGTGCAGCACGAGGACGTGACCCCCAAGTCCATCGTCCGCGACATGCTCGAGCACGCGGACGACTTCGGCGGCTACGTCCGGCGCTACGGCATCGAGCGCAACGAGGGCACGCTGCTTCGCTACATCGGCGAGGTCTGGCGGGCGCTCGCGCGGTCCGTGCCGGACGTCTACAAGACGCAGGCGATCTTCGACATCGAGGTCGCGCTGCGGACGCTCATCCTGACGACGGACGCGAGCCTGCTCAGCGAGTGGGAGCGCGTGCAGGCGGAGCAGGCGGCGAGGGCGCTGGATATGCAGACGGTGGCGGCGGGGTTGGCTGCCACCGAATGACCCCCCGCCTCCGCGCCGACCTCGCCCTCCTCGCGGTCACCGCCATCTGGGGCGCGACGTTCGTCATGGTGAAGGATGCCGTCGCGGTTGTGCCGCCGATGACGTTCAACGCCGTGCGCTGCGTGATGGCCGGCGCGGTGCTCGTGGCCATCGGCTGGCGGAGGCTCGTGCGGCTGGAGCGGCGGCTCGTCCTGGCCGGTATCGGCGTCGGGCTGGCGCTGACCGCGGGCTACACGCTCCAGGTGTTCGGCCTGCAGACGACGACGCCGGCGCGGGCCGGGTTCTTCACGGGGCTGGCGGTCGTCTTCGTGCCGTTCCTGAACTGGCCGGTGCTGCGCCGCCTGCCGCTGGCGAGCGATGTCGTGGCCGCGGTCGTCGCGGTCGCCGGCGTGGCGCTGTTGAGCGTGCAGGCGCTGCCGGCGGCCGCGGTCGGCGGGGCCGCAGCGGCCGCGCCCGCGACATCGTGGCAGCTCGGGCTGAACGACGGCGACTGGATGATCCTCGGCTGTGCCGTGGCGTTCGCCGTCCAGATCGTCGCGCTCGGGCGATATGCGCCCGATGCCGATCCCATCGCCCTCGCCACCGTCGAGATCCTGACGATGGCGGCGGTCTGCGGGCTCGTCGCGCCGTTGGCGGCGCCGGGCGGGCGGCTCCTCGGCGACGCGGCGTCGTGGCTGGCCGTGCCGGGCGGCGTGTGGTTCGCAGCGTGGTTCACGGGCGTCCTCGCCACGGCCGTCGCGTTCGTCGTCCAGGCGTCGGCGCAGCGGTTCACGAGCCCGGAGCGGACGGCGCTCGTGTTCGCGGGCGAGCCGCTGTTCGCGGCGGCGGCGAGCTGGTGGTGGATGGGGGAGCGGATGGGGGCGCTGGGGTGGGCGGGGGGGGCGCTGATCGTGGGGGCGATGGTGATTGGGGGGCGAAGCGGGGAGAGTAGCTGCGCACAACCAGACCGCATGCCCGCGGGTGCAATCGGGGCGGGTCGCCTTGCGACCGGGCGCAACGTTTCGTCGCGATCGGGTGTCCCCATGGTTGCCTGCGCGACCACTGCGCCGCCCTTACCAACGGAGCCGACATCCCATGAACGCGCGCCGCATGCCCATCTCGCTCCGGGACGACGCTCGGGGCACGACGTGGATTGTCGCGGCCCTCGTCGCGTGCCTCACCCTGCCGTCGCTGGCCGGCCGCGACGCGCCGCCGCTTGCCGCGGCCGCCGACGCGGCCGGATACGTTCGATTGCGCGTGGCCGCGCCGCTGACGACGACGGCAACGCCCGGCGGCTTCGTCACGGCCGACCCGTCGTCCTACCCCACCCGGCCAACGCCGACGCGCCTGCCGACGCTCGACCCGACGCCGAAGGACGGCCCGATCGTGGTGGGCGCCCCGCTCCCGACGCCGGCGCTGGCGGCCGATGCGATCACGGCGCGCACGGCGCTCGATCTCGTCGAGCTGAAGCGGCTCGTGCCGCCCGTCGCGGGGTGGGAGGGGGCGGTTTCGTTTTCACCCGACGCGAAGGTGATGTACACCATCTACGGCGCGGACCGTCTCGTCGCGCGTTCGACGCAGGACGGCGAGATCGGGTGGACGGCGACGGGCGGCGTCTCCAGGACGACGTGGCCTCGGGTGGCGGTGAGCCCGGACGGGCGGACGCTTGCCACGACCGGATACACGGGCCTGGTCCTCGTGGACGCGGCGACAGGGTCTGTGCTGCGGAGCGAATCGTGCTGCGCGGGCGGAGAGATCGCATTTGCCGACGGCGGGCGTCAGCTGGCTGTGCTGCGCCGCGCGGGCTACGCCGCGGCATGGGACGTGGCCACCGGCGCGCTCCTCGCCGACCGTGAGGTGGCACGAGACGCGGGGGTGTCGGCGCACCTGCGGCCCGGTACCGCCGAGGTCAGTGCCGTGACGTGGAGGGTGAACGCATTGGTGGTCCGCGACATCCTGACCGGCGGCGAACGCTGGTCGTCACCGCCGCCGGCGGGCACGGGTGGCACGACGGGCGGACTCACGTGGTGGTCGCCCAACGGACGATTCGTCGGCTGGCCCGTTGCTGATGGCCGCCTCGCATCCGGCCAATGGATGTGTAGATCCGATCTGAGCGCATTGCCGACGTGCGTTCCGCTGACCGTGCACCCCATCTCAACCGTGGCGTTCGGCCCGCCGGCCATCGTCCACGTCTCCAACCACGGACTCGTCGTCATGGCGGGCGAGCGACACAGCCATCCAGGCGTGTGTCAAACGTTGGGGATCGATGTCTGGGACGGCGAACGGTCGAAACGATCGCTCGTCGAATGGAACAGGCGGAACGTGGACAGCGTCGACGTGAGCCCGGATGGCTCGCTGCTGGCCGTCACCCACACCGCGTGTGACGGCGACGCGGACGTGCGGACGTCGCTCATCGCGCTCGACAGGGGCCTCGTCGTCGCCCACCTCGCCGGTGTCCACCTGCAAGGATTTTCGCCGGACGGCCGTCGGTTTGTAGCCGGGGCCATCCAGGCGAAGGGCGGGGGGCTGCGATTGTACGGGGTTGTGCCGGGCAGCGGCGTGGGCAGGCGGGCGTGGTTGCCGGTGGTATGGGCGGGGCGGTGATGGGGGGTGATCGTGCGGCGCAACGCGTCGATCGACGCGTTGCAACTCGCCACACGGGTCGGCCGCAGCGCGCACCGCCTGTCGTTCCTACGCCCGCATCGCCCGATCCCTCGCCACGCCCATCCCACCCCCTACGCGGACGTTGGGTGGGACCCACCGTTGGAGGCACCTCGGTCCGGCGACGGGGTCTGAACGTCGATCGGAACGGCGGCGGGGGTGCTGATCTTGCCGTTGACCCCGCCGTCCCCGGCCGTGGGCGTGTCTTCGGCGGGCGGCGGCACCGCATCTGCCTCCACCCCCTCGAACTGGCTCGCGTACAGCTTCGCATAGGCCCCGCCCTCCGCCAGCAACGTCGTGTGCGTCCCGCGCTCGACGATGCGGCCTGCCTCGAGCACGATCACCTGATCCGCATCCCGGATCGTCGACAGCCGGTGGGCGATGACGAAGCTCGTGCGGCCGGCGAGCAGCTTGGCCAGCGCGGCCTGGATCAGGCGCTCCGTGCGCGTGTCGACGCTGCTCGTCGCCTCGTCGAGGATGAGGATGCGCGGGTCGGACAGGGCGGCGCGGGCGATGGCCAGCAGCTGGCGCTGGCCTTGGCTCAGGCCGGCGCCGCGCTCGCCCAGGACGGTGTCCCAGCCGTCGGACAGGCTGCCGACGAAGCCGTCGACGTGCGCCAGCGCGGCGGCCGCCTTCACCTCATCGTCCGTCGCGTCGGGGCGGCCGTAGCGGATGTTCTCCAGGACGGATGCGGCGAAGAGGAACGTGTCCTGGAGGACCATCCCGATCTGCGACCGCAGGCTCTCCTGCGTCACGGACCGTACGTCGTGGCCGTCGATCGTCAGGCGCCCGGCGGTGACGTCCCAGAAGCGCGGGATCAGGTTGATCAGCGTCGTCTTGCCGGCGCCGGTCGGGCCGACGATCGCCACGGTCTGGCCCGGCTCGGCCACGAGGTCGATCGCGGAAAGGATCGGGCGGCCGGCCGTGTACTCGGCGCCCACGCCGTCGAACACGACGCGGCCGTGCACGGGCGGCAGGGCGACGGCGCCGGGGGCGTCCGTGATCTCCATCGGCTCGTCCAGGAAGCCGAAGATGCGCTCGGCGCCGGCGATCGCGTTCTGGAGGTTCGTCCAGAGCAGGGCGATGTTCTGAATCGGCTGCGACAGCCGCTGACTGTAGCCGATGAACGCGACGACGAGGCCGACCGTGAACAGCGTGCCGAAGACCGGCGTCCCGCGGGTGGCCCACGCCGCGCCGAAGCCGACGACGAGCGCGATCGCGAGCCAGCCCAGCAACTCGAGCGTCGGGCCGAGGGCCGCCGTGTAGGCCACGGCCCGCACGTTCGCGTCGCGGTTCGCCTGGTTCGTCCGGGCGAAGCTGGCGATGTTCTCGTCCTCGCGGCCGAACGCCTGGACCTCGCGTACGCCGGCGATGCTCTCCTGCAGGTCGGCGCTGACCGCCCCGAGCTCGCGCCGGCTGACGCGGAACGCGGCGCGGGCGCGGCCGGACAGGAATCGCGTGGCCAGCAACATGAACGGCACCATCGCCAGCGCGAGCAGCGCGTACACCACGTTCGCCTGCACCATCGCCACGGTGAGGAGGGCGATCTGCAGCAGGCTGCCGATCACTTGAACGAGCGCGAAGTTCACCGCTTGCTGCAGCGTATCGGCATCGCTCGTCAGACGGCTCATCACGTCGCCGACCTCATGCTTCGTGTGCCAGCTCATCGACAGGCGGTGGATCTGGTCGAAGATCTCGGTGCGCACCTTGACGAGCACGCGCTGGCCGACGCGGCTCATCGCGTAGAACATGACGCCCGCCATGGCCGCGCCGATCACGTACAGCAGCGCGATCAAACCGACGAGCCGCCCGAGCCCCGCCGCGTCCTGACCCGGGTTGTCCGTCCACCAGCACGCGGCGGCCGATGCCTTGCCGACCGCCAAGTAGCAGTCCACCGCCTGGCCGATCAGCCCGGGCGTGATCGCCACCGTGGCGCTTTGGACGATGACGAGCCCGGCGACGACCGCCAGCGCACCTACGTGCGGCCGGAAGTAGCGCCCCAGCCGCCGCAGCGTCGCGCCGACGTGCGTCGGCTTGCGGACCTCGGTGTCGAAGAACCGTCGGCCGCCGTCCATCCCGCCGATCACGAGGCCACCGCCGCGTGCTGCGCGTCATCGACGAGCTGGCTGGCGACGATCTCGACGTACGTCGGGCTCGATTCGAGGAGCTCGGCGTGCGTCCCCCTGGCGGCGATCGTGCCCTTGTCCAGCACGAGGATCACGTCCGCGCGTCGGACCGTGCTGACCCGTTGGGCGATGACGAAGCTCGTCCGGCCCTCCATCAGCGCATCGAGCGCGCGCTGGATCGCAAGCTCCGTCGTCAGGTCGACGGCCGACGTCGCGTCGTCCAGGATGAGGATCCGCGGGTCCATCAGGATCGCGCGCGCGATCGCGATGCGCTGTTTCTGGCCGCCGGAGAGCGTCGTGCCGCGCTCGCCGACCGGCGTGTCGTAGCCCTCGGGCAGCGCCTCGATGAACGCGGCGGCCTGCGCGGCTCGCGCGGCGGCGCGGACGTCTTCGAGCGTGGCCTCAGGGCGGCCGAAAGCGATGTTGTCGCGGATCGTCCCCGAGAACAGCGTCGTTTCCTGGAGGACGATGCCGACCTGGCGGCGAAGGCTCTCGAGCGTGATGTCGCGCACATCTCGGCCGTCGATCGTCACCGCGCCGTCGGTGGCGTCGTAGAAGCGCGGGATGAGGTTGATGATCGTCGACTTGCCGCTGCCGGTGGCCCCGAGGAGCGCCACGGTCTGGCCGGGCGCGGCCTCGAACGAGACGCCGCGCAGGATCGCGTCGCCGCTTCGGAAGTAGCGGAACGTGACGTCCTCGAATGCGACGCGCCCAAGTGCGGCGGCGAGCGGCTGAGCGTTGGGAGAGTCGATGATCTCGTTTTGGGTATCCAGAATCTCGAAGATCCGGCCGGCCGACGTGTTCGCCTGCGCCAGGAGCGCGACGATGAAGCCGAGCTGGCCGATCGGCAGGAAGGCGTAGATCAGGTAGAGCTGGAACGTGTTCCAGGCGCCGATCGACATCCCGCCCGCCTGCACCTCGAGACCGCCGAACCAGACGACGAGCGCCTGGCCGAGATTGGCGGTGAGGAAGACGGCCGGGAAGAGGAAGCTCAGCACGCGGCTGGCCTTCAGCTGCTGGACCATGAGCGCTTCGGCGGACGCTTCGAAGCGCGCCTTCTCGCGGTCCTCGCGGGCGAACGCGCGCACGACACGGATGCCGGCCAGGTTCTCCTGGAGGACCGAGTTCATCAGCCCAAGGCGCATCTGGACCTGGCCGAACAGCGGTTGCACGATCCGGCCGAACACGACGAACAGCCCGATGGCCACCGGCAGGATCGGCACGACGACCCACGTCACGCGGGCGTTGATGCTGAACAGGATGGCCAGGATGCCGACGAGCATGAGCAGCGCCTGCAGCGCGATGACGAAGCCCTGGCCGAGGAACATCCGGACCTTCTCGACGTCGTCCGTGGCGCGGACCATGAGTTGGCCGGTCTGGTTGCGGTCGTGGTAGCTGAACGAGAGCCGCTGGATCTTGCCGAACAGGTCGTTGCGCATCGTCAAGGCGACGTTCTGGCTGGCGACCTCGGCCAGGAACCCTTGGCCGAACGCGAACAGTGCCCGCACCGCCCCGACGGCGACGATGCCGCCCACGGCCCAGTAGAGCGGTGTGAGGTCGACGGCCGGTCCGCCGGCGTGCACGAGCTGCTTCGTCGCTTGCCCGGCGTCGCCGACGAGCTTGGCGCCGCCGCTGCCCCGCGCCGCGTCCGCCGCGCGCACGACGTCGATGATCTGTTGGACGAGCAGCGGGATCGCCAGCTGGCACGCCGTCGCGACGGCCACTGCGGCGTACGTCGTCAGCGCGATCTTGCGCTGCTGGTTGAGAAAGGCGATCGCCCGCCGCAAGCCGCCTGGCCGAGCGGTCTTCTTCACCCCTCCCCCGGCATTGAGGGAAGGGTCGGCGTGCCCAGCGCGCCCGGGGCGGGGGCCGCCCCGCTCGTCATCGGTCACCGTCGTCATTTCACATCGTCCCAGTTGTCCCCGACCCCGACCTCCACCACGAGCGGCGGGTCGAGCGGATAGGCGGTCTCCATCGTCGTGCGCACGAGTTCGACAACGCGCGGCACCTCGGCCTCGGGCGCCTCGAGGACGAGCTCGTCGTGCACCTGCAGGAGGAGCCGGCCCTGCAGGCCCTCCGCTTCGAGCTTGTCGTGGATGTGGATCATCGCGATCTTGATGATGTCGGCCGCCGTGCCCTGGATCGGGTGGTTGATCGCCTCGCGCTCGGCCGAGGCCTGCAGCATCCGCGTCCGGCCGTCCGCCGTCGTCGAGCGCAGGATCGGGAAGGCGCGGCGGCGGCCGAGGAGCGTCGTCACGTAGCCTTGGTCCTTGGCGAGCTGCTTGGTCGTGGCGATGTAGCTCGCGATGCCCGGGAAGCGCGTGAAGTAGGCGTCGACGAACTGCTTGGCCTCGGCCAGCGGGATCCCGGCCTGCTCGGCCAGGCTGCGGGCGCCCATGCCGTAGAGCAGGCCGAAGTTCACGCGTTTGGCGAACGAGCGTTGGTCGGACGTCACGGCCTCCGGCGCGATGCCGAGAACCGTCGCCGCCGTCGCGCGGTGGATGTCCTCGCCGCCCTTGAACGCCGCCACGAGCCCGGCGTCCTTCGTGATGTGCGCCGTGATCCGGAGCTCGACCTGCGAGTAGTCGGCGGCGATCAGCTTCCAACCGGGCGGCACGATGAACGCCTGGCGAACCTCCTTGCCGAGCGCCGTGCGGATCGGGATGTTCTGGAGGTTGGGGTCGGTGGAGGCCAAACGGCCGCTGACGGCGCCGGTTTGGTTGAACGAGGTGTGCACGCGGCCGGTGGCGGGCTTGACGAGCTTGGGCAGGGCATCCAGGTACGTGCCCTTCAGCTTGGACAGCTGGCGGTGCTCCAGCGCCAGGTCGACGACCGGGTGGGCGCCGCGCAGGCTTTCCAGGACGTCAGCAGCGACGGACGTGCGCCCCGTGGCGGTCTTGCGGGCACCGGGCGCGGTCAGGCCGAGGGTGTTGAACAGAATCTCGCCGAGCTGCTGCGGCGAGCTGAGGTTGAAGTCGACGCCGACCGCCGCGCGCACTTCGTCCTCGATTTCGTGCAGCCGCGACCCGAGCCGCGCGCCCATCTCGCCCAGCCTCACGGTGTCGATGAGCACGCCGGCGCGCTCCATGTCCACGAGCACGGGCACGAGCGGCACGTCGACCTCGGTCAACAGCGGGCGGAGGCCCAGCTCGTCGAGCTCGTCCGACTGCCTGTTCATCAGCCGCAACGTGACGTCGGCGTCCGCCGCGGCGTACGGCGCGGCGTGCGCGATGTCGACGTGGTCCATCGTGATCTGGTGCTTGCCGGTGCCCAGCAGGTCGGTGATCTCCGTCATCCGCACGCCCAGCTTGCTGCCGGCCAGCGTCTTGAGCCCCATCCGCCCGCCCGGGTCGATCAGGAACTCGGCCAGCATCGTGTCGTACGTCACGCCCTGCACGTCGATGCCGTGCTGCGCGAGGACGACGACATCGTACTTGGCGTTGTGGCCGACCTTGGGCCGCGCCGGGTCCTCGAGGACGCCCTTGAGCGCCGCCAGGACGTCGGCCATCGGCAACTGCTCGCCCTCGGCGTGCCCGACCGGCACGTACCAGCCCGCACCTTCGGTCACGGCGAACGACAGGCCGACGAGCGCCGCGTCGAGCGGGTCGGTGGCCGTCGTCTCGGTGTCGAAGGCGATGATCGGGGCGGCGACGAGGGCGGCGACGAGGGCGTCGAGGCCGGCGCGGTCGCGGACGATCGTCGTGGCGGTGATGTCGGCGGGGGGCGGGATGGGCGTGCCGTCCGCTTCGGCTTCCGGGAACATGGACAGCTGCGCCGGGCGCGTGGAAGTCGTGCGCGGGGTCTTTCGGCCCGCGCCCACCGCCGTGGTCCCCGTCGCCGACGCCCCCGCCGCCGCCCCGTTGCCGTCGCCTGTCGCGCCTGCGCCGACGCCGCCGGGCGGCAGCCGGTGGCGGATCGAGCGGAACTCGAGGCGGTCGAAGAGGTCGAGGACGGGGGCGACGTCGTAGCTGTGGACGGCGCACTGCTCCCACGTGACGTCCAGCGGCACGTCCGTGCGGATCGTCACGAGGTCCTTGGACAGGAACGCCATGTCGCGGCCGGCTTCGAGGGCGTTCTGGGCGCGCGGCGGCGTCACCTCATCGAGATGGTCGTAGATCCCCTCGACCGTGCCGTACGCCTTCAGCAGCTGCCCGGCGCCCTTCTCGCCGATCCCGCGCACGCCCGGTATGTTGTCGCTGGCATCGCCCTTGAGTGCCTTGAAGTCGATCAGCTGCACCGGCGTCAGCCCATCGTAGCGCGCCGCGACGGCCGCTTCGTCCCAGACCGCGACGTCGCTCCACAGCCGGCCGGGCGACATCACGCGCACGTTCGGGCGGATGAGCTGGAACGAGTCCGAGTCGCCGGTGACGATGAGGACGTCGATTCCGTCGGCGGCGGCGCGGCGGGCCACGGTGCCGAGGATGTCGTCCGCCTCGTAGCCCTCAGCCGTGAGCGCCGGGATGTCGAACGCCTCGACGAGCTCGCGGATCAGGTCGATCTGCGGGACGAGCTCGTCGGGCATCTTCATCCGCGTGCCCTTGTACTCGGCGAACAGGTCGTCGCGGAACGTCCGCCCGAGGTCGAACGCCACGGCCAGGAAGTCCGGCCGCTCGTCGATCCAGGTCTTGATCAGCATGTTCGCGAAGCCGTACACCGCGTTCGTGTACGTGCCGCCGGCCGTCGAGAACGACGGCTTGCCGTGGCGGTCGACGTGCGGGAGGCCGTAGAAGGCGCGGTAGGCGAGGCTGTGGCCGTCGATGATGATGAGCTTGCGGGGGCGGGGGGTGGGCGTCATGGAAGGCGGGGCGGCAGATGGGGCCGACGAGGGCGACGCATGCGTCGCCCCTACGCGGGGGGAGGTGGCGGAGCCGTGGGGGGGCGTTTCACGGGCGAGGTCGTCGGTGACGGGGGGGCGCGACGTGATGTAGGCTGCGTCGGTCGGCAGGTATGCCGTTGCCGCGTCGAATGCCACACACAGCGGCGCGTGGTCGCTGGCGCCCTTGCCGCTCCGCTCGTACCGGTCGACGGCCGCCGCGACCAGCCGGCCGGCGAGGGGCGCCGTCGTCCAGACGTGGTCGATCCGCAGGCCGTCGTCCTTGTCGAAGCCCTGGCCCTGGTAGTCCCACCACGACCAGATGCCGCCGGCCGGATGGTGGCGGCGGAACAGGTCGACGAGGCCCCTGTCGGCGATGCGGGCGAGTGCGGCGCGGGCTTCGGCATGACACAACACGCTGTCGGCCCAGCGCGCCGGATTGCCGACATCGCGGTCGTCCGGGGCGACGTTGAAGTCGCCGCACAGGGCCAGCAGCTCGTCGGGCGCATGGTGCGCGGCCAGATAGCGCTCGAGGCGCGCCATCCAGGCCAGCTTGTAGCGCCACTTGTCGCTGCCGACGGTCTCGCCGTTCGGGAAGTAGGCCGAGATCACGCGCACACCCTGCACGGTGCCGGCGATCAGGCGCGCCTGCGGGTCGTCGACGCCGTCGTCCAAGCCGATGCGGACGTCCGTGATCGGCGTCCGCGACAGGATCGCGACGCCGTTGTAGGCGCGCATGCCATGGATCGCCGCGTGGTAGCCGGCGGCCTCGACGGCCGCCAGCGGAAACGCCTCGTCGACGACCTTCAGCTCCTGCAGGCACACGACGTCGGGTTCGGCGGCGGCGAGCCAGGCCAGCAGCCGTTCCTCGCGCACCTTGATCGAGTTCACGTTCCAGGTCGCGATGAGCATCCTGTTCACCTTGGCGTCGTGGCGATCGACGTCCGGCACGGTCGGCGTCAACGGCGATCGCACGTCGATGCGGACCGGGCCCGGAGCCCGTAGCCGGCTTCAGCCGGCCGCGTCATTGTAGCCCGGCGGTTCGTCGCCGGGCGCTCGCCCTGCGACTTCCTCCGACATCTCCCTCCGCCGGCTTCCGCATCCCGCTCCCCTCGCCCGAATCTCTTCGCCCCGCCGCCCGTTATAGCCTATGCTTCTCGTCATAGCCTATGCTTTTCGTCGCGATCACGGTTTGCAGGCCTGTGTTCATGGGAATGGCAGGCCAGGGGACTCACAGGGGGCCATACGAGCCATGCGGACGCTGTTCATCGGCGACGTGCACGGCTGCGCCCAGGCGCTGTCCGCGCTGCTTGCCCGCCTCGACTACGACCGTCACACGGATCGACTCTACCTCACCGGCGACGCCTTCTCGCGCGGCCCCGACCCGCTCGGGGTCTGGGACATCGTGCGCGCCACCGGCGCCGAGATGGTGCTGGGCAACCACGACGACTGGCTGATCCGGTTGCTGGAGGATCGCCTCTCCGGCGGCACGCTCTGCCTCGAGAAGGACAAGGATCGCGATCAGGTCGCGGCCCTGTGGCCCGTCGCGGACGACGTGCTCGCCTGGCTCAAAGCCCGTCCGTTGTACATCGACACGCCGGAGTTCCTGCTCGTTCATGCCGGCGTCCACCCGAAGGCCGGCCTGGCGGGCACGGACCGGTCGCAGCTCCTGACGATCCGGCTCTGGCCCCCCGCCAAGGGCATCGTCGGCCCGCGCTGGCACGACTTCTACGAGCCCGCCGACAAGCCGATCATCTTCGGCCACGACGCGCCCGGCGGCCTCGTCGTCAAGCGCCGCCGGGACGGCACGCCGTACGCCGTCGGGTTGGACTCGGGCTGCGTATACGGGCGTTCGCTGACGGGCTACATCCTCGAGGACGATCGCATCGTCCAGGTGCCCGGCTGGGAGGACTCGCCCTGGCGCCCGGAGGCGCTCGCACCGGCCGGGTCCGCCTGGCGACCCGGCGCCGCGCCGTTCGGCGCGCCCGCGTCACCGAACGGCTGATCCGTGCGCTGGTCGATCAAGCTCGGACGTCCATTCGGCATCGACATCTACATCCACGCCACGTTCGTCCTGCTGCTCGCGTATCTGGGCGTCTCGACCTATCTGCGGGATCGCAGCTTCGCAGCCGCGCTCGAGGGCGTCTTCTTCTTCGTCCTCCTCTTCGGCTGCGTCCTGCTACACGAACTCGGCCACGCCGTCGCCGCCCGCCGCTACGGCATCCCGACGCGCGACATCACGCTCTACCCCATCGGCGGCGTCGCGCGCCTCGAGCGGATGCCGTCCGAACCGCGGCAGGAGCTCGTCGTCGCCGTCGCCGGACCGCTCGTGAACGTGGCCATCTTCGCCGCGCTGTTCGCTTGGTTGGGTGCGACCGGTTCATGGATCCCGTTCGCCGGGCTGAGCACGGCCACGGGCCCGCTCCTGGAGCGGCTGGCCGTGATCAACCTCTCGCTGGCCGTCTTCAACATGATCCCGGCGTTCCCGATGGACGGCGGCCGCGTCCTGCGCGCCCTCCTGGCCCTGCGCCTGCCCTACGCCCGCGCCACCCGCGTCGCCGCCAGCCTCGGCCAGGGCATCGCGCTCCTGTTCGGCCTGCTCGGACTGTTCGGCAACCCGATCCTGTTGTTCATCGCCTTCTTCGTCTGGATCGCAGCCGGGCAGGAGGCCGGCGCCGTGCAGGCGCAGGCCGCCCTCGGCGGGATAACGGTCGCCCACGCAATGCTGACGCGCTTCGACGTCGTCGCGCCGTCCGACCCGCTCCACCGCGTGACCTCGCTCATCCTCTCCGGCAGCCAAGCCGACTTCCCGGTCGTCGACGATGGCGTGCTCGTCGGCGTCGTGCTGCGCACCGAGCTCTTCGCCGCCCTCCACCGCCAGGCGCTCGACACGCCCGTCGCCGACCTCATGCGCCGCGATTTCCCGCGCGCCGGCGCCGACGAACGGCTCATCGACGCCGTCGGCCGGATGCAGGGCGCCGGCATCCAGGTGGTGCCCGTGGAGGCCGACGGTCGGCTCGTCGGCCTGCTGACGATCGAGAACGTGGGCGAGTTCCTGGCGATCCAAGCCGCCGGCCAGCGCCGCGATCGGTGACGGCCCTCAGCCGATCGCGCGCCGCACCCCATCCACCCCCGCCGCCACCGCCCGGCTCGGCCCGCTGTCCGGGTGCCCGGCGTGCGCCAGCGTCGTCGTCGTCACGCCGTCCGGCGTGGCGATGCAGACGTCGATCCGCCCCGCGGTGGGCGCTGGGTGCGCCGGATCGCCCGCCCGCCGCAGGCTGACGCCGACGCCGACCTCGACGTGGCGCGACCGGCGGGCCGCGGCCACGGCGGCCTCGAGCGCCGCGGCGGAGAGCGTGTCCGTCACGACCTCGACGCCCGCGCACACATCGCCCGCCCCTGCCAGCGCCGCCGCCAGCGCCCCGCCGACGCCTGCCTCCACGCCGGCGATGCGCCAGCCGCGCGCCGCCAGGGCCGCGGCCACGACGCCAGGAAGCGTCTCGTCGTCCGCGCCGAAAACGGCGTCGCCGAGCCGGTCCCGGATCGCGGACTCGATCGGGGCGATGAGGACGTCCGCGGCTTCGCGGGTCGCCGCGCGGGCCGTCAGCCGGACATCGACGACGCCAAGGTGCGCCGCCAGCCCGACCGCCAGCGCACTGCTTTGCCGCACGGTGCCCACGATGTCGTGGATCGCCGCGTCGAGCGCCGACTCGCCGATGCCGGCACAGTGCAGCGTTCGCAGCCAGAGCCGTTCGGTCAGGCCGAAGCGCGCCACGAGCAGCGGCAGCACTGCATGCTCGGTCAGGTAGCGCATCTCGCGCGGGACGCCCGGCAGGCAGATCACGCACGCGTCGCGGACATCGACGGCAAATGCCGGCGCCGTCCCGACCGGGTTGGGGATGACGTGCGCACCGGCTGGCACGAACGCCTGTGCGCGGTTGTTGTCCGTCGGGACCCGTCCGAAGCGCTCGAACATCGTTGTGATCGTCGCCCAGAGATCGGGGAGGAACACCGTCGGGACGCCCGCGGCGCGTGCCGCCGCCTCGCGCGTTGGATCGTCGAACGTCGGCCCGAGGCCGCCCGTCGTGAGGACGATCCGCGCGCGCGACGCCGCTTCACGGATCGTGGCGGCCACGCCGTCGACGGCATCGCCGACCGTGGTCTGGCGCGTCACGGCGACGCCGATCGTGCGCAGCGCGCGGGCCAGATCCCGGCCGTTCGTGTCGAGCGCCTCGCCCAGCACGAGCTCGTCGCCGATCGTCACGATCTCGGCGGTGACCGGGACGGTCGGATCCGTCGGATCGCCCGCTTCGTGCCGAACGTTCGACACGATCGTCGCTCAGGGCTCGCTAGCGCGCCAGGTACCCGCCATCGACGTTCAGCGTCGTGCCGGTGACGAACGCCGATGCGTCCGACGCCAGCCACACGACGGCTTCGGCGATCTCCTCCGGCAGACCGAGGCGGTTCATCGGATGGCGGCTGGCAAGCTTGGCCTGCGCCGCCTCGTCGAACGGGATGCCGCTCTTGGACAGGATCGGCGTCACCACGAAGCCGGGCGCGACGGCGTTCACGCGCACGCCGGCGCCGGCATACTCCAGCGCGCCGGTCTGCGTCAGGCCGATGACGCCGTGCTTGGAGGCCACATACGGCGCCGCCCCGTTCAAGCCGACGTGTCCGGCGATCGAGGCGATGTTGATGATCGAGCCGCCCTTGCCGTGGCCCGCCATCGCCTGAAGCTCGGCGCGCATGCACAGGAAGACGCCCGTCAGGTCGATCGCCACGACCTTGTTCCACTCGTCGAGCGGGTAGTCGCCGATCTTGGCCGCCGCACCGGCGATCCCGGCGCAGTTGCACGCCGCGCGCAGCTCGCCGATGGCGCTTGCCTGGTCGATCATCGCCTGCACGCTGGCTTCGTCCGTCACGTCGGCGACGATCGGCGTGCAGCAGCCGCCGGCCTGTCGGATGAGGGCGGTCGTCTCTTCGGCGGCGGCGGCCGAGATGTCGGCCGCCGCCACGCACGCGCCGGCGCGCGCAAACGCCTGCGCCGTCGCCCGCCCGATGCCGCTGCCGGCCCCGGTGACGAGCGCAACGCCGTTCTCAAGACTGGATTTCGTCGATCCGGACATCGTAAATCCCCCTGCGTCGGACACGGCGCGCCCAAGAGTTGGAGGCGCGCGGATGGTCTTGTCGTGCGAATGGGCAGCCTGCGTCCCGGCGGGGCAGCAAGCGGCCCGGCTGGCGTGGCTTGGCCGCGCGCGGGGCCGGGCCGGACGTGTCTGCTGCGGCGAGACTGAGCGGAGCATAACGCGGCGGGCGTGTTTTTCCAAGAACAGACGAGCGAACGCGGTCGCACCGATGCGCTGCATCGAACCGCTGCGCCGGCGCCCGTCGGAGCGAGCGCGATCCTCCGTATGACGCCGCCGGCCTACTCTCCCTCCTCCACCCCCCGCCACACCCGCTCCGTCCACCCGCGCACGTCCGCCTCCATCGCCGCGTCGCCCGGCCAGAATGTCGACAGCTGCGACCGGAAGGCCGCGACGGCCGCGACCTTGGCTGCGACGTCGCCGTCGCCGGCGGCCAGCGTGTCGTCGACGGCTTCGAGCGGCCTTGGCTCGGCGGCGAGCGCGCGGGCCGCGGCGCCGGGGGTGCGGGCGTACGGATAATCGGCGTAGTACCTGACCGCCCGGCGGGCCCGCCATGCCGCCAGCTCGCCTGCCGCGCGGGCCATGCGGTGGTCGACGTGCCCGCCGATCGCCAGCGGGACGAGCCACCGCACGTCCGGCGCCAGCGGGCCGATGCTGGCCAGCGTCTCGGCCGCGGCCCGGCCGAGCGCCGCCTCGCGACGGTGGGGGGCGCCGAAGAGCGCCGTCTCGTCGGCGTACGGCCAGAGCGAGCGGCCGCGGTGGTTGACGGTGCGATAGATCGCGTCCGCGACGTCCAGCGTCCAGCCCTCGGCGCCGAGGATCGCGTTCGCGTGCCGGTCCTCGACCCGGCGCGCCTCGACGACGGCCGCGGCCGCGCCCCACTGCGCACCGGCGGCCGCGGCCCAGCGGGCGTGGTGGGCCGCGGCGAAGGGCGAGAGCGGTCCCGGCGCCGGCGCGCCGCCGCACAGCGTGGCCACGACGACGCGCTGTCCGTCGGCGGCCCAACGGTGGAGCGCCGCGCCGAGCGAGAACGCGGCGTCGTCGAAGTGCGGCGAGAGGACGACGACGTCGATCGGGCCTTCGCTTGCGGCGTCCGGAGCGGCAAGCGCCACGACGGTGCGTTGGCTCAGCATGAACGGTGTTCGCGCGGGCGTGCGGTCGCGGTCGACGAACGCCGACGCCGCCCAGCGCGGATGGCCGATGGTGGTTGCAGGACCGGTCGCGCCGCCACGGCTCTCCCCCCGGCAGGCAGGACGACGATGCGGCCGAAATCTTAGCGCGTCCTCACCGGAGACGGTGCCTTCGCACCGTATAATCGCCCGTATGCCGATCATCGATGACGTGCGGACACCGCGACCGACCGCCCCGCTGCCGGTTCGTCGCCGCCTCGCAGCGCGATCCGCCGCGCTTGCCGCTGCCGCCGCCCTCGCCGTTTCCGGCGGCTGCCGTGGCGCGCCCGCGCCGGACGAGCGGGCCGAGTCGACGGCCGCCAGCGTCGTCGCCGGCACGGCCGAGGCGCCGCTGGCGCCGGGCGCGCTGCCGACGTACACGCTTGGCCCGCCGGGTGTCATGGGCCTTGCGACGGCGGGCAGCGCCGACGGATCGTCCGTTGCGCCGGGGGGCGGCGGGAACGCGCCGCCATCCAACGGCAACCCCCCGCCGGCCGAAGGGCTGCCGGCGCCGACGCCGCGGCCGAGCGAGGCGGTGGCCGCGGCCGGCCCGCCGCCGACGGACCCGGCGATCGTCGACCTGATGGGCGCCGTCTCGGCCGACCGCCTGCGCGCCGACGTCGTCAAGTTGGCCTCGTTGGGCACGCGCCACGCGCTCTCGAGCCCCGAGGGCGGTGCGCGCGGTGTCGGGCCGGCGCGGCAGTGGCTGCGCGAGCGCTTCGAGCAGATCGGGCGCAGCTCGGTCAGCCAGATCGTGGCCCAGGCCGAACCCTTCCCGCTGACGTTCGCCGGACGCTCGACGGAGCAGCAGAACGTCGTGGCCACGCTGACCGGCATCGGACGCGACAAGCGGTTCGTCTACGTCATCGCCCACTACGACTCCCGTACGAGCGCCCTCGACGACGGGGCGAGCGATGCGCCGGGCGCGTCCGACAACGCGTCGGGCACGGCAGCGCTCCTCGAGCTGGCGCGGGTCATGGGCCGGCGGCAATGGGACGCCACGGTCCGGCTGCTGGCAACCGCGGCCAAGGAGGAGGGCCAGTTCGGCGCCAAGCACCACGCGGCCCACGCGCGCGAGCTCGGCCTCGGGATCGTCGCCGTGCTGAACAACGACGTCGTCGGCGGCGCGGCCGGCGCCGGTGGGGCGCGGCAGCCGGCGAGCGTGCGCGCCTTCTCGGCCGGTGCGGACGGTGGGCCCTCCCGGCGCCTGGCGCGCTACGCCGCCGTCGTCGCGGCACGCTACGCCGGCGCGCTCGGGGCGCCGGCCGGTCCGCTGGCCGTCGAGGCCGTTCCGACGGCCGATGTCGACGCCGAAGGCGGGGATCACATGGCCTTCACGGAAGCCGGCTACCCGGCGATCCGGCTGATGGACGCGATCGAGGATGCGGGCCGCCGGCACGCCGTGTCCGACACGGCCGAGCGCCTCGACCCGGCCTATCAGGCCGCCGTCGTCCGGCTGAACGTCGCCGTCGCCGCCAACCTGGCCCTTGCGCCGGTCGGCGAGGTGGCGGCGCCGCGGCTCGTGGTGGAGGCGGTGGCGGCGGGGACTGCGGCGGGGGCGACGGAATCACCGGGCGGGGATCGACTGCGGGTGACGTGGGATGCGCTGCCCAATCCCGACGTCAAAGGCTACTACGTCGCCTGGCGTCTGGCGGGCGAGCCGGCCTACCGGGCCGTCCAATGGTCGCGGGGCACTGAGACGGTGATCAACGGAGTGCCGGTGGGGGCGGAGGTGCGGGTGGCGGTGGCGGGGAGCGATGATCTGGGGCATATGGGGGTGTTTGGCGGGGAGGGGGTGCGGTAGGCCGGCGATAAGCTACCCCGCTCGCCTTCCCAACCATCTGAGCACCCCATCCACGCTCACACCGAACGGGTTCGCTGCCTCGAACCGCGCCAACTCGGCCGCATCCACGCCCGCCTCCAACGCCCGTGCCCGCGACCACTCGACATAAAGTCGCAAGATCGTATCCCGATCCATGCCCTCGTCGAACTGCCCGCCGATGAACGCGACGACGTCGCCAAGCTCCTCGCGCAACCGCTCGAAGTGCCACCGGCCATCGGCGACCGCGCCGAAGTGGGTCAGGTACAGCGTCGTCGCCGGCAGGGCAGCGCACTCCGCGAGCAGGCGATCCATCGTCGTCCGCCACGCGTCCGGATCGAACTCCGGCGGCACCGCCGGCACGGCCACCAGCCGGCTGCCCGGCAAGCGCACGCCGCCCGCGTCGCCCGTGAACAGCGCGTCGCCCACCCGCCAGGCGTGGTGGTGCTTCGCGTGGCCGGGTGTTGCGACAGCCCGGAACGTGAGCCCGGCGACCTCGACGGTCGCGCCGTCCTCGACCGCGTTCACCCGATCGGCTGGCGCCGGCAGGATCGCCCCCCACAGCCGGTCCATTTCATCTCCGTAGATCCGCGTCGCGCTGGCGACGAGGCGCGACGGGTCGACGAGGTGGGGCGCGCCGACGGGGTGGACGTAGATCGGGACGCCTCGGCGCGCCAGCCAGCCCGCCGCTCCGGCGTGGTCCAGGTGGATGTGCGTCACGAGCGCGCCGGCCAACTCGGTCGGATGGACGCCGAGCGCCGCCAGACCATCGACGAGCGCCGGCAGCGTCGAGCCGGGTCCGGTCTCGACGAGCGCCCAGCCGTCCGGCCCTTCGATGGCGAAGGCGGCGACGGCGTGGTCGAGGGCCATGAAGTTCAGGTCGAGGATGTGAACGCGCACGGGTGACCCTTGTCGTTCGGCCGTTGGAAGCTGGCCGCGCCGCGGCTCGCCGCCTATTCTAGTGCGATGACCACCGACACCCCGCCCGAGCATCGCCCGCCGACCCTCCGCCGTACGCCGCCGCCCGCCGGCGATTGGCCATCGACCCGTTCGCCCGACGACGACGTCTCGCACCCGTCGCGCCTGCCGCGACCCGGCCGCTCGTGGCCCGTCATCGCCGCCGCGGTATTCGTGGCTGGCCTCGGCGCACTCCTCGTCGTCGCCGCGCTGATCCTCTACGGCCTTTACCGCCGCGGCGACGCCTTCCTCGACGACGTCTCGAACGCGTTCAGCCCGCGGCCGAACCCGACGCCGGCGCTGACCGCAAAATCCGTCATCGTCGAGCGGCTGCAAGAGGCCGCCGAGCTCACGACGATGGTCTACACGCTCGAAACCGTCGTCTCGGAGTCGCAGTCCCGCGAGATCGGCGGCTTCACGATCGGCTCGACCGAGCTGCTCTATATCGCCAACGGCCAGGTCCGGGCCGGCGTCGACCTGTCGAAGCTGCGCACAGGCGATGTCGACATCGAACGCCGCTCGGGCGAGCCGATCGGGCCGGAAGCCGAGTCGGTGACCGTCGAGCTTCCGGCGCCCGAGATCCTCGGCGCCGCGATCGACGTCGAGCGCTCCCGCGTCTACGACCTGCGCCGCAGCCTCTTCGGCCCGGTCGACCCCGACCTCCAATCACGCGCCGAGCGCTACGCCCTCACGCGGATCGTCGAGGGCGCCTGCGCGGCCGACGTGCTGACGCAGGCGAACGAACGCGCGTCCATAGCGGTGCGCGCCGTCCTCGAGGCCGCCGGTGCGGGCCGCGTCACGATCAAGACGCGCACCCCCGGCCCATGCGAGTGGCCGCCGCCCACCCCATGACGCCCATACCCATGACGCCCATGATGACTCCAACCCCGGCCCAACGCGGGCGGTTGTGGTGTGGACCGACGGTACGGCATCTCGGGCGCGGCATCGCCCACCAGACGGCTATGCGCCTTTGACCCGCGTCACGTACGCCCCGGTCCGGGTGTCGATCCGCAGGATCGAACCGGTCTCGACGAAGAACGGCACGTTCACCATCAAGCCGTTCGCCAGCTTGACGGGCTTGGTGCCGCCCGAGGACGTGTCGCCCTTGAACCCCGGCGGCGCCTCGGCGACCTCGATGTCGATGGTCGTCGGCAGCTCGATGCGGATGGCCTTGCCCTCGTGCATCGCCAGCTGCAGCTCCATGTTCTCGATGAGCCAGGGCGCGGCGTCGCCGATCTGGTCGCGGGGGATCACCGGCTGCTCGTAGGACTCGAGGTCCATGAAGTGGAACAGGTCGCCGTCGGTGTAGAGGTATTGCACGCGGCGGTTCTCTAGCCGGATGTCCTGAAGGCGCTCGTTTGAGTTGAACGAGCGCTCGAACTGGGCGCCGCTATCGAGGTTGCGGATCTTGGCCTTGACGGTTGCGCCGCCGCGGCCCATCTTGATTAGGCTCTGGTCGATACACTCGTACAAGGCGCCGTCCAGGTCGACGACCATACCCCGGCGCAGTTGAGCGGCTTCGATCATCGTCCGTCCATCCCTTCGTCATCGAATCCGCACAACTTTACAGGACAGGCGCCTCATGACGCCAGATTCGCAACGGCGCCCACCGGGCGGCCAGCGGTCGCCTCCATCGCCATCCAATCGTGGGCGATGAACGCCAGATCGGCCAGCGGCGCGCGGCGGCGGGTCATTTCCGGCAGCGCGTCGAGGAACGTGCTGCCGTAGCGCTTCGTCATGATCCGGCCGTCGAGGACGGCGATGATGCCGCGGTCGGCGCGCGTGCGGATCAGCCGGCCGACGCCCTGGCGGAATCGGAGGAGCGCCTGCGGGATCGAGAGGTCGTTGAACGCGTCGTCCAGGCGCTCGGAGCGCGCGGCGAACAGCGGGTCGGTCGGGACGTCGAACGGCAGGCGGGTGATCACGAGACAGCTGAGCGCTTCGCCGGGGATGTCGATGCCCTCCCAGAACGAGCGCGTGCCGAGCAGCATCGTCGGCGTCTCGGGGTCCATGAACGTGCCGAGGAGCGTGTTGCGCGAGCCGTCCAGCCCTTGGCCGATCACCGTGACCCCGGCGTCGCCGAGCGGCGAGCGAATGGCGTGGTAGGTCTCGCGGAGCGAGGCGTGCGACGTGAAGAGGACCATCGTCCGCCCGCGCATCGCCGTTCCGAGCGCGATGAGCGCGCGGTCGAGGGCGCGCTGGTGGTCCGGCCGGTTCGGCTCGGGCATGTCCGTCGGGACGTAGAGGAGCGCTTGCCGCTCGTAGTCGAATGGGCTCTCGACGACGAGGTCGGCCGCGTCCGGCAGCTGGAGCCGATCGCGCGCGAAGTCGAAGTCGGGAGCCCGGAGCGTGGCCGAGGTGAGGACGAGCGTCTCCTTGTCGGCGAACAGCTGCCGCGCCAGCGTCGGCCCGACCTCCAGCGGCGCCACGTGCAGCGCCTGCCGCCCCTGGCCGTCGGCGGCCGCCCAGACCACGTCGTCGCCGCGCGGCGAGGCGATGGCGCGGTCGAGGCCCTCGATGAGCGTTTCGAGCGCGGCGAGGGCGTCGCGCAGGTCGGCGACGATCGGGTCACCATCCGCCAGGTCGCCTTCGATCGTCACGATGCCGCTCAGCAGCCGCCGGCCGGCATCGTGCATCGCCACCAGCGCCGTGCGCGCGTCGTCCCATGCCAGCTCGACGGCCGACCAGTCCGGGCTGTGGCGGACGGCCTCGGTGATCCGCTTGTCGACGATCCGGCGCTCGTCCGTCACCTGGAGGAACTCCGCGAGCGCGTCGTACAGCCGACCGACGCCCGCGTCGGCGTCCGCGCGGCCGCCGGTCATGCGGGCCAGCTGATCCAGCAGGGCCGAGGCGGCAGCGCGCGTGATCGGCGCCATGCGCAACAGCTCGAGCGCCGTCGTCAGGCGCGTGGCCAGCGTGCCGCGGCTCTTGGCCGCCAGCGCCGCGACGGCGTCCTGCAGCTGCGTTCGCCCGGCCGAGAAGCTGAGCACGTCGGTGGCGACATCCTCCAGATGGTGCGCCTCGTCGATGATCAGGTGCTTGTACGGCGGCAGGATCCCGCGGCCGCTGTCGGCCTGCACCATGTCGCTCGCCAACAGGGCGTGATTCACGACGACGATGTGGCTGGCGAAGGCGCGGCTGCGGGCACGGTGGAGCCAGCACTCGCCGCGGGCGGCGTAGGCGCAGCGGTCGCCCGTGCACGCGCCGCCGTCGGCGCAGAGTTGCCGCCACGTGCGCTCGTCCTCGGGCCGCAGCGCAAGCTCGACGCGGTCGCCGGTCGTCGTCGTCGGTGCCCAGACGAGCACTTTGGCCAAGGCGCGCACGGTCTCGGCATCCAGGTCGTCGCGCTGGAGGAGCATGTCGAGCCGGCTGCGGCAGAGGTAGTTGTCCCGTCCTTTGAGCATCGCAAAGCGCAGCCCGTCGTCCGTGAGCGACCGCACGAGCGGCAGGTCCTTGGAGACGAGCTGATCCTGCAGCGTGATCGTGTGCGTGCTGACGATGACCGGGCAGCCGTTCGCCAGCGCATAGGCCGCCGCCGGGAGGAGGTACGCCAGGCTCTTGCCGGTGCCGGTGCCGGCCTCGATGAGCACTTGGTCGCCGTCGTTCAGCGCCCGCACGACCTCGGCCAGCATCGCCTGCTGGCCGGGCCGGTCCTCGTACGCGGCCAATGAGCCCGCAAGCGCCCCGCTCGGCGCCAGCAGCGCGCCCACCGTGGCGGCGTCGATCTCGACGCGGCGTGGGCTGCTCTTCAGCGCGGCGCCGAGCGAAGCCGACCCGATCGGGCGCGGCATCGCGGCGGGCAGCGGGTCGGCCGCCGCGGCGATGAACACGCGGCCGGCGCCCCAGCGCGTGCGTGTCGACAGGCGCTCGATGGCGGTGAGCGTGGCCGGTGGGAGGCGGCGGGCGCGCTCGACGAGAGCATCGAACAGCACGCGGCTCGTTCGGGCGTCCGGCAGGGCGCGGTGGTTGGGGTCGCCGTCGAGGGCGAGGAAGGCCGCCAGATGGCCGAGGCTGAAGCGGCGGGCTTCCGGGACGAGGATCGTCGCCAACTCGTGCGTGTCGATCGCGTCGCCCGGCGGCGTCCAACCGGCGCGCTTGAGGAAGCCGAGGTCGAAACCGACGTTGTGCCCGACAACGGGCGCGTCGCCGACGAACGCGGCGAGCTCGGCCAGGACGGGACCGATCGGCGGCGCCTCCACGAGGTCGATCGTGCGGATGCCGGTCAGCTGCTCGATCCGGTGGGACAGCGTGATGCCCGGTTGAACCAGCGACGTGAACTCGCCGAGGATCCGCCCGTCGGCGAACTTGACCGCGCCGACCTCGATGATCGCGTCGCGGTCGGCGTTCAGTCCGGTGGTTTCGAGGTCGAGGCTGACGTAGGTGGTGGGGGTGGACATGATGGCGATTGTATCAGATGCGGCAACAGATGTTCGACGGTTCGGGCGCGGCGGCGCGGGTCGATGGAACCGTCCGGCGCCTGAGGCGTGACCCAGTGTGACACGCGCTCGCCGCGCCCGTCGATGACCCCATCGCAGCCACGCTCATAGCCAGGAGGAATGTCGTGCCCACCACCATTCGGCCACTCATCGTTGCGGCCCTCTGCACCGCCGTCCTCGTCGAACATCGCACGGGCCTGCACGGACTGCCCGTCGCCCACGCCCTGCCGTCCGTCGCCGCGCCCGATGCCGACGGTCCATGCGAGATCGTCGACACGCAAGCCACGACCGACCGCGCTGCCGTGCGGATCGGCGGCACGGTTGGCCTCACGCTCTCGTGGCGGTGGCGCTGCGCCGGCGGCGGCGTGAAGCGCGATGTCCTGATCGTCGCCGATCCGTCCGCCGCCTGGGCCGCGGTGGATCCGGACGGGCCGCTCTTTCTCAGCAACCTCCGTCTGGCGCTCACCTCCTTCGCGGACCGCGTGGGCTTCGAGAACGGCCAGCGGTTCGGGACCGTGATGGCGAGCTGCCCGGCAGGCGTCAGCGCGTCGCTTGGGACGGGGGAGGCGGCGCACCGGGTATGGCGCGACGGCCTCTCGCGCTTCCCGGCGAGCCAGGATCGCGACATGCTCGGCGCCCTCGCGCTCGCACGCGATGCTCTGGCAGCCCGTCCGTCATCGCCCGGCGAACCGTCACCGATTGTCCTTGTCGTCGACTCGGGCGGAACGGAGTGCGGCACCGGCCCGCAGCCCACGACATCAGACTACGCCGCCGCCTGCCGGGACGTGCGCGACACCGGCGCAACGGTGGCACTGCTCGTGACGCGGCGTTCGCAGCCACGGATGACCGGCTGCAACACCCCAGGCTGGCTGTTTCGCTCGTCGAACGACCGCGGCACGGACCTTGTTGCGGTCCTCGGCGAGATCGCCGACCGGATGTTCGTGCCGGACGTCCCGACCGAGGCGTTCACCCGCATCGCACCGGCCACGAGCGACTGGGACGTCGTCGACACCGATCCGGACTCGGACGCCGCGTCCCCCGAGATCCAGTGGTTCAAACCGGTGGAGCAATCCGATGCCGGCGAAATGCATGTCCGGGCAACGTTCCGAGCCCGTGCGGATGCCGAAACCGGACCGCGCCTGTTGGCCGTCGAGGTCACCGGCGGGCCGTCTGCCGGCCTCACCGGCGTGGCGGGCGACCTTCTCGAGCGCGCCTTCGAGGCGCCGCCCGTCTGCATCTACGCGCGCGGGCGCGGGATGGCCGAGTGCGGTGTGCGGGAGCCGATCCACGTGCCGTTCGTCGTGCGGTGACGCGCAGCGGCTTGACGATATCACGAGGTGCTGACGATCATGGGGCCCCGTCCGTCCTTGTGCCAGTCAGGAGTCCGGAAATGGCCCCACGTCCCGCCCGTCCGAACCGGGCCGCCGCGCTTTCCGTGGTGCGCGCAGCCGCGGCCGCGGCCGCAGCCGTTGCCGTGGCGTTGTTCGCTCTGCCGTCGCTGCCGATCACCGCCCATCCTGCCCACCGCGCCCTCGCCGACGAAGCCGCCACCGCCGCCGCCGCCGAGGGCATGCTCACCCGCTTGAACGCCGCCCGCACGGCCAACGGGCTGCGGCCGTACCGCTCGTCGCCGCTCCTCGCCGACGTCGCGGCTGGCCACGCCCGCGAAGTCGCCGAGCACAACCACTACTCGCACACCGGCCTTGACGGTCGCTCGGCCAAGCAGCGGATGGCCGACGCCGGCTATGGCGCCGGGCACGGCGGCGTGCGCACGAGCGAGAACTTCGTCGCCCGCGCGACGGTGGACGAAGGGTTCCAGTGGTTGATGGACGATCCGGGCCATCGACCGAACATGCTCGACGCTACGTTCCGCGAGGTCGGGGTGGGGGCAGCGCCCACGCGTTTCGGCTTCGTGTGGGTGCTCGACTTCGGGACGTACGACGGCGTCGACGACGTGCCGGCCGCGGTCCCGGTGACGGCCACGTCGGTCGCCACGGCGCCGCCAACGGCCGCGGCGACGGAAGTCGTCACCGCGACGGCCGAAGTCACTTCGACGACGTCGCTGACGGCGACGGCGGCGCTCACCGCGTCGCTGCCGTCCAGTAGCACGCAGCCGATGACGGACACCGTCGCCGTGGCGACGACGGCGGCGTTGACGCCGACTGCCGTGGCGGCCGGCCCGACCGCGGGTGCGGCCCCGTCGACCGCACCCGCCGCACCGCCGACGCGGATATCGGCCGTGGCCGTCGGAGTCGGTGTCGTCGCGCTGCTGGCCGTCGTCGGCCTGCTCGCGCTTGCGTCGACGGGGTGGGGAACCGGGCGACGCCGCTGATTGCCGACCGCTGGCCGACCGCCGCCACCGCCGCTATCATCGAACCCCGGTGAACGATCGCTCGCCGCAGCGAACCGCTTAAGGAGCACCGGGCCGTGGATCCAAAGACGCGCTACATCTTCGTGACCGGGGGCGTGACGAGTTCGCTTGGCAAGGGCATCCTCGCCGCCGCCGTCGGCCGCCTGCTCAAGGCGCGCGGCGTGCGGGTGTCGATCCAGAAGCTCGACCCGTACATCAACGTCGATCCCGGAACGATGAGCCCGTTCGAGCACGGCGAGGTCTTCGTCCTCGAGCAGGGCGCCGAGACCGACCTCGACCTCGGCCACTACGAGCGCTTCATCGACGAGGACCTGCCGCCGGCCGCCAACATCACGACCGGCCAGGTCTACTCGGAGGTCATCGCCCGGGAGCGGCGGGGGGATTACCTCGGCAAGACGGTTCAGACGATCCCGCACATCACGAACGAGATCAAGCGCCGCATCCGCCTTGCCGCGGCGCAGTCCGGCGCCGACGTCCAGATCGTCGAGATCGGCGGCACGGTCGGCGACATCGAGTCGCTGCCGTTTCTCGAGGCGATCCGGCAGATGCGGATCGACATCGGTCCGCCGAACGTCCTCTACATCCACCTGACGCTCCTGCCGTACCTCGAGGCGACGGGCGAGCTCAAGACGAAGCCCACCCAGCATTCCGTCAAGGAGCTACGCGGCATCGGCATCAACCCGGACGTCATCGTCGCGCGGTCGGACAAGCCGGTGGCGGATGACCTGCGGCACAAGATCGCCCTCTTCACCGACGTCCCCGTCGAGGCCGTCGTGCCGGCCGTCACGTCCGACACGATCTACAGCGTCCCCCTCGAACTCGAGGCCGCCGGCCTCGGGGATCTCGTCGTCCGCCATTTCGGCCTGAACGTCGGGCCGCCCGAACTCAGCCAGTGGCGCGACCTCGTCGACCGCATCCGCGCCCCCAAGCCCTGCTTCACCGTCGCCCTCGTCGGAAAGTACGTCGAGCTGCACGACGCGTACAAGAGCGTCGAAGAGGCGCTGCAGCACGCCGGCTGGGGCGAAGGGGTGCGGTTCCAGATTGCATGGATCGATTCGGAGGACCTCGAACGCGGCCGCAACCTCGACGCCCTCGAGCGGGCCGACGGCATCATCGTCCCGGGCGGGTTCGGCAGCCGCGGCATCGAGGGGAAGATCGCCGCGGCGCGCCACGCCCGGACGCAGCGGGTGCCCTACCTCGGTCTCTGCCTCGGCCTGCAGATCATGGTCATCGAGCTCGGCCGCTACGCGCTCGGCACGGACGACGCCAACTCGACCGAGTTCGACCCGGCCACGAAGAACCCCGTCATCGACCTCTTGCCCGAACAGTTGAACGTCACGGACATGGGCGGGACGATGCGCCTCGGCGCCTGGCCGTGTCGCCTCGTGCCCGGCACGCGCGCCGCCGCTGCGTACGACACCGAGCTGATCACGGAGCGCCACCGTCATCGCTTCGAGGTGAACCCGGCGTACCTCTCCAGGCTCGTGGAGGCCGGCCTCGTCGTGAGCGGTCTCTACACCGAGCGCGATCTCGTCGACGTGGCCGAGTTGGCCGATCACCCGTTCATGGTCGGCAGCCAGTTCCATCCGGAGTTCAAGAGCCGCCCGCTGCGACCGCACCCGCTGTTCCGCGCGTTCGCACGGGCGGTCGTGACGGCGGGCCGCGCGCGGGCCGACGCGCCGCCCGCGGCGATGACGGCCACCGTCAACGTCGGCGAACCTGTCGAGGCGCCCCGCAATGGCGCCGCGGCGGTCGAGCGGGCCGAGGCATGACACGGAGCGCCGCATGAACCTCGCCGAGCAGCCGACGGCCGACCGCATCGCGATCATCGACGCCCTCATCGCGCGCCTGCCGGACTACCTGGCCTCCGACGCCCTGTTCCTGCCGGTCATGGCCGAGCACGGCGGCCGCCATGATCCGGTCTCGCTCACGCTCGGCGTGCTCCTCGACGCGCTCGATGCCCTTGCCGCCGTCGCGCCGTCCGACGCCCGCGCGCTCGATGACCAGCTGCGGGCCGCGGCGGCGCTCCGACCGGACGCTTACGCCGCCAAGCTCCACCGCGAGCTGCGCAGTGCCGTTGCGGTTTGGAAGGCCACGGCGGACGACGTCGTGCGCGAGCCGGAGCGCGCGGGCGATGGTTGGCACGAAGCGGCGCGGCAGCGCACGCGCGCGGCCCAGCTCCTCGACGAGCTCGGACGGATCGGCGTCTCTCCCCAGCCGGCGACCCAGGCATCGCTGTCCGCCGCCGATGCCGCGGCGCGCCCGAACACGGTCACCGCTCCCTTCGCGGGGCGTCCGCTCGACGCGGAGCGCTTCCCGGCCGAGCGGTTCTGGTGGCTCTGGCGGAGACCCGCGGGCGACTGAAGCCCGACGATCGCACCGTCGCACCCTGCGTCGACCGGCGATCCCGAGTGCCAGCCCATGTCGACCCCATCGCCCGAGATTCGTGGCGCCGCCCCCTTGACGTTCGCCGAATCTCGGTTATAATCGCGTTTAGTTAGTTTTGCGTTTAGAGCGGCAGCCCTTTCCCGCCTCGCTCGTCCGTGCTTGCTTTCCTTTCGGTGTCGGTTCGGCCGGCTCCGAAAGAGGTGGGGGGTCGTCCACAGGTGCGTGGTGTCGTCGCTCGCGGCGGCGCCACGCACCGGGCGCCACGGGCGGTCCGGTTGGACAGCGGCGGACAATCCGTGCATCATCGCCTCTAAACGCTTTTCTAACTAAGGCAACGGTAACCAACTCGCAAGGGATCGCAGCGTGGACAACCGCACGCTCGCGGCCACACCGGACCGAAGCAGGACCACTCGATGCGCTCTTCACGCCCGCTCTGGCCACCCAACCGACCGCCAAGCGCCGCCCCGATTGCCGGGGCGCGTGCGGCGGTGTGGCTGGCTGCGGCGGCGCTGGGGATCGCGCTCGGGCTGAACGTCGGCCTGCCGTTGCCGCACCCACCCCTTGCGCCGCGCGGACAGGCGCAGTCGAACCAGGCCGAGGTCGCGGTCCTCCTGTTCCCTGACCTCGAGGGCGACGGCGACTTCGCCCCGGACTGCATGGGCTGCGACGGCGAGTTCTCCTCGGGTGATCGGCTGTTTGCCGAGCGGGATCCGCTGCCGCGGCTCGACGTCACGCTGACCGACGTGTCCGGCACCGAGCTGACGATGCGCACCCGCGCCGTCGAGCCAGGTCGCCAGGAAACGCTGTTCCGCGTGGATCAACCGGGCGCGTACACCGTGACGCTCCGCACGCTGCCGGCCGCGTGGCAGCTCTGTCCGAACGCCGCGCAGGACCACACCGTCGTGGCGGCCGACTTCGACGGGACGACCCGCCGCGCCGCCGTCCGCTTGGCGCTCACCCACGGCTGCCGCCGCTTGGCCGACGCCGCGACGCCCACGGCTGAGCCGCCGGGCGCGGCCACCGGACCGGCCGACGCCACGGCCGACGCCACGGCCGACGTCACGCCCGACGTCACGCCCGCGCCAACGGCATCAACGAAGTCGTCGCCCACCGCGCCCGCCGTGCCGGTCGCACCCGTCGATGGCTCGTCGGCCGACGACAGCCAACAACCGCCCGCCACCAGCGGCGATGCGATCGGCGGGGACACGGACGATCGAGCCGCGGGCCACGGGGCTTCCAGCCCGCTCGATGGCGCCAGGAGTGGCGTTTCGAGCGCCCCCACCTTCCCGCAGACGGGCCGATCCGGCGCCGCGCCGACTTCCCGCGCGGCCGGGTTCGCCCTCCTGGCCGCGCTCGCGGCCGTGCTCGGCACCGGCGGCCGACAGATCAGACGACGACCCCTCTCGCGCCACTCGGGCCCACGGCCCGAACGGCTGCGCTGACCGACGACCCCGCTCGACCCTTGCAAAGGATGGACCAACCCATGCGTACCCACTTCCGACTGTTCCTATCGACCCTGGTCGCGCTCCTCGCGACCGCCGGCTTGGCCGGGACGCTGCACGCGGCGCCCGCGGCCCAAGGCGGTGACTTCACGATCTCGCTCGTGGCATTCGTCGACGTCGCCGGAGGCGGCACGGCCGACTGCCCGGGCTGCAACGGCGAATACGACGCCGAGGACGAGTCGTTTGCCGCGGGCAATCCGCTCGGTGAGATGGAGTTCGTCGTCCGCGACATGGCGGGCGCCGAAGTGAGCCGCACCGTGACGACGCAGCTGCTCGGACTGCAGCGCGCCCAATTCACCGTACCGGCCATCGACGTCGACGAGTCCTATACGCTGGAGCTCGTCGGGCCGCCGTCCGGTTGGCAGCTCTGCACGGGCGAGTCGAGCACCCGGACGATCCCGTTCGACTCGTTCGTGATCGACAGCGCACGGGAGGACTTCCACTTCTTCCTGGGCTGCAGCCGGCCAACCGACGCACCGACGGCGCCGGGCGAAGCCACTGCCACGCCGATGCCGTCGGAGCCGACCGCGACCGCTCGGCCCGATGACGGCGGCGACGATGGCAATGGCGACGATGACGATGGCGACGATGACGACAGTGACAATCCCGCCGAGGGTGCACCCGCCGCAGCGCAGTCCGTTGCCCCGGCCGTCGTTCAGGGCGGCCAGCCGACGGGCGGCCGTGGCGAGATCCGCGGCGTCGCATTCATCGACGAGAATCAGAACGGCCGCATCGAGGGCACGGAGGGCGGCATCGGCGACGTACTCGTCCGTCTCGAGGGCAACGGTCTTGACCTCGTCTTCAAGACGCTGCCGACCGGGCAGTTCAGCTTCTCGAACCTGGCTCCCGGTACGTACAACGTGCTCGTCGTGGCCGGCGGCGGCGCGCAGATCACGACACCTTCGTTCTACCGTGTCCTGGTGAACGGCGACGTGATCCAGGGCGTGGACTTCGGGTTCACCAGCCGCCCGCGCGGACCGGCGCCGCGCGCCTACAACCCTCGCCTGCCGTCGACGGGCATCGCCGACGTGCCGATGGCGCCGCTGTTCGGCGGGCTCGCCCTTGCCTTGGGCGGCCTTGCCGGGCTCGGCATGGTGGCGGAACGTCGCCGCCGGCAGGCTTAGCCGAGGCAATCCACCCGCGCGCATCGGCCGCGCGGGACCACCGATCCGACGCGATCCGGCCCGGACGGCCGCTCGCCAAGATGGACCACGTTTGAAAGGACGGAGCACCCATGCGCACCACGCTTCCCTTGCGAGCCCTCGTCGCCGTTCTGGCGGCCCTCTTCATCACCGGCACCGTCAGCGGTCGCCTGTACGCCGCCCCGTCGGCGCAGGGCACGATCGGGCTGATCATCATCGGCCATGTCGACGTCGACGGCGGCCCCGATCCCGATTGTCCGACGTGCAACGGCAGCAGCCAGAACTCGTCCGAAGATCCGGGCGACACGGACTACGCCGACACCGACCCGCTGCCCGAGATCGAGTTCGTCGTCCTCGACATCGACGGCAACGAGGTCGGGCGAGGCACGACGACGTCCCAGGGCAATGCCCTCCAGCTGCTCAGCCTCGACGTCGATGAGCTCGGTCCGGACGAGGAGTACACCATCGAGATCGTCTCCGGCCCCGACGGTTGGGAGGCATGCCGCGGCGAGACCAGCCAGACGATCGGTGAGGCGGAGATCGGTCCGGCCGGCAACGGCCGCCTGGACTTCTTCTTCTACAAGTCCGAGTTCTGCCAAACCCTCGAGACGCCGACCGCCGATCCGGGCATGACCGCCACGCCCGATCCGAACGTGACGGTGGACCCGAACGCCACGCCCATGCCGACCGCGACGCGCAAGCCGAGCAGCGGTGGCGGCAGCGAGCGCCACAAGGACAAGGAGCAGAAGCTCGGCGCGATCGCCGGCGTCGCGTTCATTGACGAGAACCAGAACGGCGTCATCGATCCGGGTGAGCCCGGCCTCGACCACGTCGGGGTGAACATCCACGGCGGCGGCCTGCAGAAGGTCTGGGTCACCGGTGGTCCGGGCAACTACAGCTTCGACGGCCTCGGTGTCGGCGAGTACGAGGTGTTCATCCAGCCCGGCGCCGAGTGGAAGATCACGACCCCGTCACGCTACCACGTGAAGGTCAACGGCAACCATGTCGTCGGCATCGACTTCGGCCTCGTCCGCGCCGGCGCCAAGGCCCCGGCCAAGGCCAGCGCCAGCGTCCGCTTGCCGGCCACCGGCATCGCCGACATGCCGCTCGCGCCCGTGCTCGGCGGCTTGGCCACGCTGCTCGGCGGCCTGGCCGCCCTCGGCTTCGTGTTCGAGCGCCGGCGCCGCAGCTAGCCGAAAGGCCGTCGTCTGCGCTAGCCTCATGGTGTGATGCGCTTGCTCCACGGCCGCGCGTCCGGCTCGCCCCTCGGGCGGGCCGGCGCGCTGGCCGTCGTACTCCTCGCCTTGTCGCCGACCGCCTCCGAGCGGTCGGCGATGGCCGTTGGGGCGCGCGCGCGCCCCGCGGCGGTGCATGCTTCGTCCCGGCCGCCCGCGCAGCCGTTGTCACCGCCCGCCGCAGTCCCGCAGTCACCGCCGCAGTCACCGCCGCCGGCGCCCCCTTCGACGCTCCGGCCGATGATCGTGCGCGTCCATGCAACCGAGCCGGCCGACGCCATCGCGATCCGCGTCGGCGTTGCCGCCGACAGCGGCCGCCTGGCCCGCCGCTCCCGCCGCGCCGACGTTTGGGCGGCCCTCGTGGCGGCCGGTGAGGCGGACCTCGCGTCGCTGGACAACGTGCTGGCCGCACTCGAGCGCACCGGCCATGTCGCGCGCATCGAGCGGTTTCCGGTCGGGCACGCCGTTGCCGTGCTGGCCGACGACACAGCCGCGATACGCCTGCGGGCCGCGCCCGGCGTGCTCGATGTCGCCGTCGAGGGCCGACACCGGCTCGCTTCCACGGGGACGCGTTCGGTGAGCATCGTTCCGCCGGCGCCGGATGCCGCCGGTCGGCTCGCTGCGGTCGGCGCGCCGGAGGCGTGGCGGCGCGGCATCACCGGCGACGGCGTCGTCATCGCCGTCTTCGATGCGGGTGTGGACTGGCTGCATCCGGCGCTGGGCAGCCGCTACCGCGGCCGCGATGGCGACCATGCCTACGATTGGGCCGACTTCGTCGGGTACACGAACCGACCCGGCGATGGCCTCGGCCACGGCACGGGCGTCGCCGCGCTGGCCGTCGGCGCGGACCGCGCGCACGCGTACGGCGTTGCGCCGTCGGCGGAGTGGATTGCGGTGCGCGCGTTCGACGACCAGGGCGCAGCAGGTGACGCGATCCTGCTTCGCAGCGCCGAATGGCTGATGGCCCCGACGAACCTGAAGCTGCAGGAACCTCGCCCCGACCTCGCCCCTGATGTCATCAACGCCTCGTGGACGCTCGAAAACGGCGTCGACCCGCTGTTTGCGCCCATCTTGGCGGCATGGCGTCAGCTCGGGATCACGGCGGTCTTTGCCGCGGGCAACGACGACAGCGACATCGGCCCGTCCGGGACGATCCGGATGCCGGCCGCCGCGGCGGATGCGATCGCCGTCGGCGCGGTCGACGATGCGGGGCGATCTTGGCGCCGCTCGCTTGGCGGTCCGACATGGGACGGCCGGATCAAGCCCGACGTCGTCGCCCCGGGCGTCGAGGTGTTCACCGCCGGTCTCGATTCCGGCTTCGATCGCAAGGACGGCACGTCGATGGCCGCGCCGCAGGTCAGCGGCGCCGCGGCGTTGATGCTCGCTGCCCAGCCGGACCTGACGCCGGACGATGTCGCCCAGATCCTGCGACGAACCGCGACGGATGCCGGTGCTGCCGGCCCCGACCCGCAGTACGGCTTCGGGCGCCTGGCCGCCGATCGAGCGGCCGCCGCCGCGGCGCTCAGCGGGCGGGTCGTCGGACGGATCAGCGGTGCGGACGGTCCCGTTCCGCTCGCCCGCGTGACGCTCGGCGAGGGCGCATTCAGTTGGACCGCCTTCTCCGACGCCAGCGGCGCGTTCGGCATGGCCGTCCCGGCAGGCCGCTGGCCGATCGCGGTGCGCGCCCCCGGCTGGCGCGCAAGCCCCACGAACCCGGCGACGGTCGGCGTCGAGGACGATGTCACGACGGCGATCGATGTCCAGCTCGAAGCCGCGTCGGGCACGGTGCTCAGCGGAACGGTCGTCGACGCCTTCGGTGCGCCGCTCGGAGGGGCGCGGGTCGAGGCTGTGGATGCCGGTACGGATCCATCGGCCGTCGCGCTCGCGCCGCCGCCGGCGCCGGACACCGGCAGCGTCCCGCCGGCCGCCGACGCCCCTGTCTCGACGGTGGTGGATCCCGCCGGCCGCTTCACGTTGCGCGTGCCGCCCGACACTGCGCTGCTCCGCGTGCGGGCGGCCGGCCATCGAGCGATCACCGCCACCGTCCCGGCCGCCGGCCCGTGGCACGCGGCGCTCAGCGCGGCGCCGCGCATCCTGCTCGTCGATGCCGACGCCTGGATGGGCGACGGCCAGCGGATCTGGCCGTACGCGGCGCGCGCGCTCGACACTGCCGGCTATGCACGCGGCAATGCCGTCGACGTTTGGACGATCGATGCGCCGAAGGATCCGCTTCCGCCGCCCGCCGAACGATCGCCGTACGACATCGTCGTCTGGTCCCATCTCTTCGGCTCGCCGGGCAGTCTCGAGCGGCTTCGTGGCGATCAAGGGGTCACCGACTGGCTCACGGCGTGGGTCGCGGCCGGCCGCCGGCTGCTCGTCACCGGCCAGGACATCGGGCAGTGGGATTCGGGCGAAGGATCGGCCCGCCTGGCGCCGACGTTCTTTCGCGACATCCTCGGCGCGCGTTTCGTCGCCACCGACGCCGCGACGAACACCGCGGCCGGCCTCGACTTCCTCGGCGGCCTCAGCATCCGGCTGGCGTCGCCCGGCGCGTATCCCAAGGGCGGCCGCCACAAGCCTGACGTCGTCGCGGTCGCAGTTCCGGAGGCACGCCCGATTCTCAGTTACCGCGGCGGCGACGCCGCCGGCGTGGCCGTCGACTCACCTGTCGGGCGGCGCGCGTATGTTGCCTTCGGCCCCGAGAGCGCAGGCGACCCGGCCGCACTGGCGCGCCTGTTCGGCGGCCTGATCGGCTGGCTGACACCGCCCCGACTCACCGTCAGGGCCGATCCGGCCATCGTGCGCACCGGTGGCGCCGTCGATCTGATGGTGGCCGCCATGGGTCCCCGCGTCGCCACCGACGCCGCGCTGCGCCTCGAACGACCGCTTTGGCTGGTCGTGGCCGCGGACGGCCTGCCGGCGGGCTGGGCGCTGGCCGAGGACGGCGCGCTGACGTGGCGCGGCCGCTTGCCGGCCGACACGCCGGCCCGCTGGACGATCCCTGCCACCGTGCATGCATTGGCCGCCGGTCGCCAGATCGTGACCGCCACGTTGACCGCCGCCGGCGCACCGATCACGGCCACGACGGCCGTCGAGGTCGCTGCGCCGCGGCTGTCGTCCGGGTCGTCGCTCGAAGTCGTTCCCGCGCGGCTGGCCGCTCCCGGTCCCGTCCGCGTCGTCCTCAAGGTCGTCAACGACGGAACGCTCGTCGCGGTGGCACCACTCGTTCGGATCGGGCAGCTGCCCGTCGGACTCCGACCGCTGACGGAAACGCTGACCGCCTCGCTCGGCACAGCCGCCTGGCTGCCCGACCCCAACGACGGGGTGCTTTGGACCGGCGACCTGGCGCCGAACGTCATCGTCACCGTTGCGTTCGAAGCCGTTGTGGACGCCACGGCCGGGGAGCAGGCCGTCGTCCGGGCCACGATCGACACGAATGCCGTCGATCGTGTGATGCTGAGCGGCGGCGTTCGAATCGGCGGACCTGTGCTGACGCTCGCCGGGCCGATGCGCTCGGCGCCGGCCGTATGGGTGGCCGGGCGGGCCGCCGTGCTGACGGCGCCCCTCGTGAACCTCGGCCGCGCCGCCGCCGAGACGACCGTCCGGCTGGCGCTGCCGCCCGGCATCGAACCACCCGAGCGTCCGAACGGCCGCTGGGATGCGACGACGCGCGTGCTGACCGTGCGGATCACCGTACCGCCCGGCGCGACGTTGGCGCTCGACGTGCCGCTCGTCATCACGGCCGATGCATCGCCCGGTGCCCGCTCCATCCGGCTGCACGCGGACGACGGCCTTGCGCCGCCGAACGTGTGGACGGCCGACTTCACCACGGAAGTCCGGCGCTTCGATCTCCGGCCATCAAGGCTCGTCGTGGCGCCGGACACCGTCGGCTCCGGCCAGCCGACGAGCGTCACGCTGTTCGTCGGCAACTTCGGTGATGCTGCCGTGGATGCGCATGCCGCGCTCGCGCTGCCGCCCTCGCTCGTGGCCGACGAGCGAAGCGTCCGCGTCACCGGCGGCCAGGTGCAGTGGGATGTCGCCAGCGTGGCGTGGGATGTCCGCATTCCGCCGGCAGCCGAGGACTACGTCGCCGTTCCGGACCGTCGGACCACCGACTGGCCACCCTCCCCCGGCGGCTCGGCGCTCCCGGCCGCCGATGGCGCCGGCTTGCGCCCGCCCGTTCCGGTCGGCGTCCCGGTGCCGTTCTTCGCGGAGGTCGTAACGCGCACCTGGGTGACGGACGACGGCCTGATCGCCTTCGCGCCGCCGGTGCAGCGTCCTGACCCGGCGCTCGGCCCGGCGGCGGCCGGCGTGCCGGCCATCGCGGTGCTGTGGCGGCCGGGCCGAGTGCTCGGTTCGCCGCGCATCCAGCGGTCCGGAGACGGCTTCGCCATCCTCTGGTTGGCGCCAGGGGCCCACCCGGACCCCGTCGCCGCCGCCTCGCTCGATCAGGACGGCACGATTAGGTTGTGGATCGCCCCCGACGCGCCCGTGAGCGGCGCGATCCTCGGCCTGCACGCGGCGGACGGGCGAACACTGTCGATTGCCGCCGCGGAGGTCGTGGGCACGCCGCTCCGCCTGACATCGCCCGGCGGCTGGGCCCGACTCGCGTTGGACGCGGTGCCCGGCTCCAGCCTGAGCGCGAACAGCCAGCTGCGCTTGAACGCCGTGCTCTCCTCGGAGGGAGTCGGCGACACATCCGTCGCGGCGACGGTGCTCGTCAATCGTCTGACGTTCGATCCGACCGAGCTCACGCTGTCGACGGACGCGCCCGTGCCCGGACGGCCGTTCTCGGCCGAGCTGTCCGTTGCCACCGACGGCCGGATCGCGGCCCGCGACGCCGACATCCGGATCCAGTTGCCGGCGGGCGTCGAACTCGTGTCCGGCTCGCAGTCGCCGGAGCTGCGGGTCGTCGAGGACGAGCTGGTCTGGCAGGGGCGCGTCGAGCCCGGACAGGTCATTCCGTTTGCTTGGCAGATGGCGCTGCGGCCCATGGTGCCGGACGGGACGCGCCTCGTCGTTCTCGCCCGAGTCCGCGCCAAGGACGTGCCGCGGACGGACTTTCGCGCCGTCGCCACGGTCCGGCAGCGCCCCGTGGCGACGATCTCGAAGCGCGCCTCGCGCAGCGCCGCCCGGCCCGGCGAGAACATCACGTGGGTGCTGCGGGCGCTGAACACCAACCCGACGGCCGCTCGCCTCACACTCGCGGATACGTTGCCCGGCGGCCTGACCTTTGAGTCCGACTCGGCGCGCGCGTCGCTCGGCCCGCGGCCGGTCTGGGACGCCGCAACCCGCACGCTTCGCTGGACGGGCGACGTGCCGCCCGGGAGCGCGGTCGAGGTGACGTTCGACACGCGCTTCGCCGGCCAGCCGGCGACGTGGGTGTCGAACGTGCTCGAGGTCACATCGGCCGACGGGGCGCGCCTCACAACGGCGGCCAATGTGCTTGGCGCATCCGGCCGCGTCTACCTGCCGCTGGCGTCGAGCCGGCCGTAGGGATCATCCGGAGCGCGCCGCCACGCGTCCGTTCTGTGGCTGTCGGCCTACACCCGTGCGGCGTCCACCGTCCTCGCGTACGATCTCGCCGTATCATCCGGCATGCGGCGCACGTCGAACACCGCGGTGCACCGCATGCCGTCGCCGCCCGGCGAAGGCACGGTGCCTCCGGCCGCGCCGCTCTGCCCGACCGCAGCCGTCCGAACGCACGCGTCCGAACGCATGGGCTGAGATCGCCGTGCTGAACCCCTCTATCACCGTTCGAAAACCTGCCGCCGCGGCAGCCGCGTTGCTGGCAGCCGCCGCAGCCGCGCTCGTCATGGCGCGCCATGTCGCGGGCGTGGCGCCACATGGCGCGGCCACGTCGGACCCATCGTTCCGCGCCGCCGAGTCGGTGCCCGGAAGCGCGGCGACCGGAAGCGCGTTGACCGAGACGGCACCGGCGTTGTCCGCGGCGCTCGCGGTGCCGCCGGCGGTCGCGCCCGGCGGATCGCTTTCGCTGGTGGCCCGTGTGGCGAACCGTGGCGCGGCGACGGCGCCCGCCGTTGCGCTGACCTTGACGTGGCCCTCAACGCTCACCTTGCTCGGAGCGACGGCGCCGGTCAGCGCGTCCGCCGGCCGGCTGCATGCCGCGCTTGGGTCGCTCGCCGGCTTCACGACGGCCACGCTCACGGTCACCGTCGCCGTGCCGTCCGACGCGCTGCCCGGCAGCCGCGTTCACGTCGCCCTCACGGCCGGCGCCGGCGGTGTCGCCGGGACCGAAGGGGCGTCGGCCGCCGCGTCGACCCGCATTTTGCCGTCTGACCTGCGCGTCGAGATCGCCACCGAGGCGCGCGACGCCCGGCCGGGCGAGATCGTCACCTGGACGGTGCTGGCCGCCAACGTCGCGGCGGCCGCGGCCGAGGATGCGGCCGTCGAGATCGCGCTCGGGAGCGACATCGCGTTCGTCACCGACACGCTGCCGGCCGATGCCGGTCGCACCGTCGACGGCGGCAAGGTGCGCTGGCGCTTCGCCCGGCTGGGCGGAGCGTCGGGGCGATACATCGACCTCGTGACCCGCGTGCGCCCCGACGCGACGGCCGGTGCCGTGCTGGCGCCGCGCGCGTCGATCACGGCGGCCACGGGCATCACGCGTGCGCTTGACGACGTCGCCGTGACGCAGCCGGTGCCGATCGTCGTGCCGGATCTCTGGCTCTCGACACTCGGCCCGCTGGCGGCGGCGCGCGGCGGCGCGCTTTCGTGGCAGATTCGCTGGGGCAACCGCACCGGCGGACGGGCGAAGGACATCGTCGTGACCGCCACGCTGCCGTCCGGCATCGCGCTCGTGCGGACGGTGCCGCCCGCCACCGTCGATGGCCGGACGCTGCGTTGGGAACGCGGCGCGGCCGACCCGGAAGGCGAGGCGCCGATCGAGACCGTTCGCGTCGACGCCGAGGTGCTGCCCGACACGCCGGCGCGCACGCTGACCTTCGACGCGGCGATCCGGTCGCTCGGTCGGGATGCGTTGCCTGCCGACAACGGCGGGTCCGTGCGCACGGACGTCCACCCCGGCCCGGCGGCCCGGATGGCGCTGTCCGTGCCGCCCACGCTCGGCGTCGGCTTGTCGCGGTCGATCGAGGCGCGGGTGCTGGACGCCGCCGGGGAGCCGGTCGCCGACGGCACGGTCGTGCGCCTGGCGACGTCGCTCGGCCTGGTGGCGCCCGACGAGGGCGTGACGCGCGCGGGCACCGTGACGGCGATGTTCAGCGCCGGCGACACGCCCGGCACGGCGAGCGTGTCGGCGCAGGCCGGGCCGGTCGGCGCGTCGGCCGTCATCGAGGTCCGCGCAGCTTCGCTGCGCCTTGGTTCCACGATCGCCGGGCCGCGCGGGCCGACATCCGTTCACCAGACGCATCCCGGCGACACCTTGAGCTGGGTGCTCGGCATCCACAACGACTCCGAGTCGCCGGCGCGGGGCCTCCGGCTCATGACGGAGTTGCCGGACAGCCTGGCGCTCGATGGCGTGGCCGCCACCCGGCCGATCACCGCCGACGGCGAGTCGATCCGCTCGGGCGGCAACGTTGCGCGCAGTTGGCGGCTGAACGACCTCGAACCGGGGGGCGTGCTGACGGTGACGCTCCGGCCGCGCGTCGTGGCCGACGGGGCCTGGTCAGGCTCTGATCTTCTGTTCGCCCGCGCCGAGGTCACGACGACGACGGCCGTGGCGCTGGCGCGCCCCCTCGTGGGCATCGAGCAGCTGCGCGTGTTCACCGCCGACCTGCGCGCGCACGTTCGGCTGGACACCGGCGCCAGCATCCTCCGGCCGGGCGGCTGGGCCGTGTATGACATCGGCTTCTCCAACGACCAAACGCAGACCGAGGTGGCCGCGGCGGTCCTCACGAGCACACTGCCCGTCGGCACGCGCTTCGACCACTGGCAAGCGGACTTCGGCACCCAGGTGCACGAGCGGACGCCCTTCGAACCGACCGATCGTGTCCTTGAGTGGGCGATCGATCAGTCCCTGTCCTCGCCCGGTGCGCTGCGGCTCTGGCTCAGGATCGATGCCGACGCGGTCCCGGCCAGCGCGCTCGTACACGGCGTGGCGATCGGCAGCCCAGTGCCGGACATCGACGCCGGCAACGACGCGCGCTTCGATAGCACGTTCATCGCCGGCATCGATCTGCGCACCGCCATCACCGGCCCGACCGAAGCCGAGCCCGGCGCGCTCGCCAGCTACCGCATCGATGTCGGGAACGTCGCCCCGCACGACGCTGCGACGCTCCTCACGCTGACCGCCGAGCTCCCGTCAGGCACGACGCTGCTCCGCGCCGACGACCCCGGCCAGGCCACGGCGCCCGGCCGCGTCCGATGGGACTTCGAGCACATGGCGTCCGGCGCCAGCCGCAGCGTGTCATTCGATGTGCGCCTCCCCGCCGATGTGCCCGTCGGCACCGTTCTGACGCTGCGCGCCGACGCGCTGGCGGCCGAACCGGAAGGCACGCCGGGCGACAACACGGGCGTGTGGACCACCCGGATCGTGTCGGGCCCGGCCGCCGCAGTGACGGTCGAGGCCGCACCGCCGGAGATCGTGGCATGCGCCGTGGACGCCACGCGGGTGACGGCCGCCGTTTCCGATGCGGCCGGCCGCCCGGTGACGGACGGCACCCGGGTCGAGTGGCGGACGACGGCTGGGCGGCTGGACCGAAGCGAGGGCGTCACATCCGGCGGCGTCGCAACGGCCACGCTCGCCGGCGGCCCGCCGCTCGGCGCGGCGATCGTGACGGCGCGGGTCGGGACGGCGCTTGGGCAGGCCGTCGTCCGGCTGATCGCCGGCGCACCGGTTGGCGTCGTGCTGGGCGCTTCTCCCAGTCGCGTCGCGGTTGGGGGCACGATCGACCTCGTCGCCGTCGTGATCGACGGTTGCGGCAATGCCGTGGCGGACGGCTGGCCGGTCACGTTCACCGCCGAGCGCGGGACATTCGACGGCGGCGGGCGAACCGCGATCGTGGCGACGATCGGTGGTTCGGCACGGGCGCGGTTGTTCGTCGGCCAAGCGCCCGGGCGCCTGGCCGTCGCGGCCGAGTACGGCACCGTGCTCGGCGAGGCCGTCGTCGACGTCGTCCCGCCGACGGCCACGCCGCCGCCGCCGCGACACGCCGTCTGGCTGCCGTACGCCGTCAAGCCAAGGCTGGTCGTGCGGCGGTCAGAGTGAGGCCGGCGGCAGCCGGAGCGTGACGCACGTGCCATGTCCGACGGACGTCTCGATCGCGATCGACCCGCCGTGCGCCTCGACGATCTCGCGCGCGATCGCCAGCCCGAGACCGCTGTTGCCGGCAGCGCGCGAGGGGTCGGCGCGAAAGAAGCGCTCGAATGCGCGCGCCGCCACCTCGGGGGGCATCCCCGGCCCAGCATCGGTGATCGAGATCGCCACGCGCCGTGCGGCCGGCTCGGTGTGCGCGGCGGACTCGCGCGCGGCCGAGATGCGGACCGTGCTGCCGCGCGGCGCGTAGCGCAGCGCGTTGTCGAGGACGTTGGACAGCGCCCGCGACAGCCATGCGCCGTCGGCGCGCACCGCCAGCGGCCGGTCGTCGCCCCCGCGGACGTCGACATGGACGGCCACGTTGCGGGCGCGCGCGGTGCCGGCGTTTGCGGCGACCGCCCCGTCCATCAGATCGGTGACCGCCACCGCGGCCAGCTCGAGCCCGCCTTCCTGGCCTTCGAGGCGCGCCAGCACGAGCAGCTCCTCAACGAGGTCCGCCATCCTGCCAGCAGAGGTGCTGATCGTCGTGAGCGCCTGTTCGCGCTGAACGTCGGTTCGGGCCGTGCCGTCGAGCAACGCCTCGGCGAAGCCGCGCACCGTCGTCAGGGGCGTCCGGAGGTCGTGGCCGACGTTGGCCACGAACTCGCGCTGCCGGCGATGGGCATCGCCGACATCGGCGGCCATGCGGTTGAATGCGCGCGCCAATCGGGCGACCTCGTCCTGCCCGGTGCCCTCGGGGACGCGGGCGCTGTAGTCGCCGGCGGCAAGGCGGGCGCTCGCCGCCGTCATCGCTTCGACCGGGCGGGTGATGCCACGGGCGAGCTGCCAGCTGACGAGCCCGGCCAGGAGGAGCGCGATCGTCCCGACGACGGCTGAGCTCGGCAGCATCGTCCGCCACAGCCCGTGGATTTCACGCGACGGGCGCGCCACGATGAGCCACCGCTCCGGCATGTCCGCCGGCAGGTCCGTGATCCGAGCGGCCACGTAGGCGACGCGCACGCCGTCCGCGAGCCGCGCAAGGCCGACGTGCGGCCGCACCGCATTGCCGATGAGCACAGGCTTGAACCGCGTCGTCTGGAACACGATCGGCGTCCGTCGCGGCGCGGCGACGACGTCGCCGGTCCGGTCGACGAGCAGCACCTGGGCGAGCAGCGGCCGCCCGAACGGGGCTTGGCGCACGACCTCGGTCAATACGGCCGAGGCGTCGCCGCTCGGGTCCTCGCTGATCGCGATGGCGATGCGCCGCGCCAGCTGCTCCGCCAGCTGGGCCATTTCCGACTGTCCGCGGTTTCGTCCCTGCAGGTCGAACAGCACGAGCGAAGCGCCGCTGGCCAGCATCACGGTCAGCAGCACGAGCACGGCGTAGCCGGCCAGGAGTCGCGAACGGAGGGTACGCATGGCGGGCAGTCTAGCGCTTGGGTGTTACCGAACTGTGACGAAGGGGTGGCGCACGCGCGAGATCTTTCCTGAGGCAGCAACGTGCCGGATGCCCGGCGATCACGCAGCGGTCGAAGCGCCCGCGTCGGACCTACGACGCGTCGTTCCCGGACGGCGCTTGCGCGATCAGCTTGTAGCCGATCCCCCACACCGTCTCGATCGTCACGGACCGCGAGGGCGCAAGGTCCTTGCGCACGTGCGCGACGTGGACGTCGATCGTGCGGCTGTCGCCCAGGAAGTCGTAGCCCCAGACGCGGTCGAGCAGCTGATCGCGCGACAGGACGAGCCCCTCGTGCTGGGCCAGGTAGAGGAGCAGGTCGAACTCGCGCGCCCGCAGCGATGCCGGCTCGCCGGCCACGGTCACCAACCTCCGTGCCGGATCGATCGTCACATCGCCGACCGTCACGACCGCGTCCGGGCTGGTGGCCGCGGCAGATGTGTCGGCCGGCGACGTGCGGCGGAGCACGGCCTTCACGCGCGCCACGAGCTCGCGGCCGTGGAACGGCTTGACGACGTAGTCATCGGCACCGAGCTCGAGGCCGACGACGCGATCGATCGGATCGCCGCGTGCGGTCAGCATGATGATCGGCAGGGCGCTCTCGTTGCGGATCTGACGGGTGATCTCCCAACCGTCCATGCCGGGCAGCATGATGTCCAGGATGACGAGATCGGGCGGGTCGTCGCGCAGCGACTGGATCGCCTCGGAACCGCTCGTCGCTCGCCGGACGTTGAAGCCCTCGTTGTGCAGATAGAGCTCCGCCAGGTCGATGATCTGGGCCTCGTCATCGACGATCAGGACCGTCGGTGGCGGCGATCCGTTCACGGCCACGAAACGGTCGTCGACACGCCGGCGACGATCTCGACGACCTCGGCCAGTGCGCGCCAGTCCCTGTCGCGCCCATCGTCCGCTCGGGCGACCGCCCAGCGGCCCGCCGGCAGCGGCAGGGCGAAATGCCCGCTGCCATCCGCCAGCGCGCTCGGCCCCGCCGCCGTCGCCGGGTCCGTGCCCTCCGGAACGGCGCGGACCCAGGCATGCGCACTGGCCTCGCCGACGAGGAGGCCGTCGCCGTCGCCGGACACCGCCAGCCGCCAGTCCGCGCCCGTTGTCTGCCCGATGGCCAACTCGACGCCCTGCCCACCCTCGGGCCGGTCGGCGTTCTGCCACCACTGCGGCCGGTGCCCGGGCGCCTCGGCATACAGCTGCCACGTGCCCGGAGCGAGGGTCAACGTGTAGCGCCCGCTGGCATCGGCCGTGAACGTCTCGATCCAGCTCCCGCCGATCGGCCCGTCGTCGCGGCGATACGCTGCAACGCGCACTTGGGCGCGGCCGCCGCCGTCGTCGCCGACGACGTGGCCGACGACGGTGCTGGCCGCGGGTGTCGCCGCGGGTGTGGCCGTGGGCGGCGGGAGCGTCGGCTCGGGCGGCTGGGTGGCCGGTGGCTTGGCCGGCGGCTTCGACGGCTTCCGGCCCTCTCCGCCGGTCTCGGCAGGGCGCCGCGGGGAGGGCGGCGGATAGGCGACCGACGGCGATTGCGGGGCAGGGTAACCGTTCGGATCCCCGCCCGGCGGCGCGACCTGTCCCGGGCCGGTGACCGCGCCGGCGGCGCGGGCCGTGCCCGGCCGCGGGGTTGCGGTGCGCGCGGCGGCGGTACCCGCCGCACCACCCGGCCCGCCGCGCACGCCGTCCGGCCAGCGCAGGACGGCGTCGAGCGGCACGTCGTAGTCGGCGCCATCGAGTTCCAAGGCGGCGAGGGCGCCCGGCCGATCACCGGCGTTCGCCCGCAGCGCGCCGGTGTCCACTCCTTGGCGGTCACGTCGGAGGTCGGCGGCAGCATCGCGCAGCCGGGCGACGGGTGTCGGGCCGATCGCCGCGGCGATCGGCGGCTGGGCGTTCTGTTGGCGCAGCGAGGCGAAGAAGACGCCGCCGAGCGGGCCGTGCGGCGTCGGCCAGAGGGCGAAGACGACCATCGCCGCCACGGCCGCGGCGCCGATGACCCAGGCGGGCACCGGGCTCGGCGCACCGGCCACGTCGATGGGCTCGGCGGCCAGGCGGCGAAGCGTTGCGCGGCCGATGCGGTCAAGGGGGGTCGGTCCATCGCCATGGGCGGCCGGCGTACGGATGGCCGCCAGCACGCCGTCCAGCGGCGGCAGCCCGCCGGCCCGCGCGGCGGCGTCGTCGCGGACGGCGGACGCCAGTCGGCGCCAACCCTCGAACGCTTCGGCGGCGGCCGGATCGTGCGCCAGCGACTCGGCCACGCGTGCCGCATCGGCCGCACCGGTTCGGCCGGCCAGCGCGTCGATCCACGGCAGCTCGAGGCGGTCAGGCATGGTGCCGGTCCTCGTCGAGCAGCTTGCGAAGCGTTGCCTTGGCGCGGTGAAGACGGCTCTTGACGGTTCCCTCGGGCACATCGAGGACGGCCGCCGCTTCGACGACGGAGAGACCATGATAGAAGACGAGCTCGAGGGCGGCCCGCTGCACGTCTGGCAGGCGGCTCAGCGCGGCATGCATGTCCAAGCGACTGCCGACACCCGCGGAACCATCCGCGGCGCCGGCCAGGCGCGGCTCGAGGGCGACGATCGTGGCCCGACGACGACGACGGGCGTTGATCGCGCGGTTGTGGGCGATCGTCAGGAGCCAGGTGAGGACCTTGCTCTCGCCGCGGAAGGCGGCCGATGCGTGCCACGCCGCCAGGAACACGTCTTGGACGACCTCCTCGGCCAGGCCTTCGTCCGCCAACTGGCCGCGCAGATAGGAAAGGACCCGCCCCCCGTACAGGCGGTAGAGCGCTTCGAGCGCGCTCGGCTCACCCTGTGCCATCGCCCGCAGGTAGGCGAGGCCCGGATCGGATTCACGTTTGCCGAGTGTTGGGAAGGGAACGGCGAGCGTGGTCATGGGGTCCCTCAGCGTGTGGACGATGTGGCGATATCCGTTTGGGACACGGTTTGCGTGCGCAAGGTTGCACCGATTTCGTCGGCGGATCAACTTCGTCCGCGGATCAACTGCGGCGGGCCGCGGGCTACTTCCGGTGGGCAACGGGCAGATAGACGGCCTCCGGCGGCGGGGGCGCGAGGACGAGCCGGCTCTCGAGCAGATGGCCGTCCGTCAATCGGATCGTGGCCTGCACGCTGCGAACGTCGGTGAACTTCCAACGGCTGCGCGGCGGGGGAGCGGCGATCGTGAACGCGCCGGCGTCGTCGGCGGTCAGGTTGTACCACTCGCTGCGCTCCTGCGAACTGTCGCGCGAGTCGAGGCCGAGCACAACTTCGACATCGCGTTTCGGGCGGGCCGTGCCCATCAGGCCGCGCGCCACGTCGAAGTCGAACGCCAGCGTCTCGACGACGAGCGAGCCGACGCTGCCGCCGGCGCCCACCGACAGCCGGTCCCCGTCCCGCAACCGCACGGGCGTGCCCTCCGCCGCGAACGCCACCGTCCACGTCCCATCCGACGTCACCGTGCCGTCCGCCGCGGCGCGCAGCCGGCCGTCCGGCGCGTGAAGCGTGGCCGTCAGCGGTGCGCCGGGCTGGGCCACGCCGAGCGCTTCGGCGGTGTCCGGCCGCGCCGTGATCCCGACCTCGGCCAGCGGCCGGAACACGCGGTGACCGTCCGGGGTGAGCACGACGACGGCGAACCGGCGGTCGACGCCCCACCACCGGTATGCGTCCGGAACGGGCGCGTTGAAGCCCCCGGCGGCGTCTGCGGTGCCTGACCAGTTCGACCACCACAGGCTGCCGTCGCCGGCGGCGGTGCAGTCGCCCTGCCAGGCGGCGAGCATCAGAGTGGCCGACGGCGTCGTCGTGCCGGTGATCACGTCGTGCGCCCAGTCGATCGCGAGGTCGAGGCGGGGCACGGTGAGCGTGGCCGGCCAGCCGCCGAGGTCGGCGCTGACGGTGTCGCTGGTCACGATCGGACGCGGTTCCCGGTCGGAGCCGGCAAGGTCGATGCGGAAGCGACCGACGGTCGACGACGTCGCCGTCCCGCTGCCGGAACCGGACGGCCCGGACGCCGACACGCGCACCGGCGCGTGCGGCAGGGCGTCGCCGCACGCGACCGGGCTGCCGAGGCGCAGATCGAGCCGTGGCACGGTGCGGGTGCGTCGCGCCTCGTGACCGGACGGCAGCGAGAGCGTGGCGTTCGCCGACCAGCCGCCGAGCAGCCTGAAATCCCGGTTGGACCAGTCGAGCCGCCAGCGCCCGTCTGCACCGGTCACGAGCTCGGTCGAGTCCGGCGACTCAGCGGTCGGACCCTCGGACCACATGTCGACCGACAGGGAACCGCCGATGCCGAACCGTCCGCGCAGGTGATCCCGTTCGGACGGCAGCTCGATCGTGAGTTCCGGCACGGCCATCGCGACCCGTTTCTCGATGAAGCGTGCGCCCGGCGCGGCAAGGACGACGACATCGCCGGCGGTGGGCCGGTTGCGGTCGCCGGCGGCACCGACGAGGGAAGCTTCGAACGTTCCGTATCGATCGGTCGTGATCTGCCGCCGAACGATCGTCCGCCCGTCGCGCTCGAGCGTAAGCGTGACGGCAAGATCCGGCTCGGCCGAACCGTACAGTGATCCGGCGTCGAGATCGAGCACCAGCCCCGGCACGATGACGTCGTACCAGACGCGGTGCCGGCCGACGTGCGCGGTGAGCGTGACCGATGCGTTGTAGACGAGGTCGATCTGCGGGGCGAGGTCGAACGCGAAGGTGCCGTCCACGTCCGCGATGCCCGACGCCTGAAATTCCTCGCCGCTCGGCGTCCAGACCGAGAGGTCGAGCGGTGCGTCCGGACTCGTCCGCCCGGTGATGCGGTCGTCTCCGACGTGGCTGGCCGCCTCGATCGGCGGGAACTCGAGCGAGGCGATCGAACCGCCGACCGCCACCTCCAGCGTGTCGCCGGCCTGCGTCGGCACCTCCTTGCCCAGCGGGTCCGTGATGTCGGTGAACCACTGCGGGAAGTCCTCGCCCCACGGCGCCGTCTCAGACCCGATGCGGCGCTGTACGACCACGTCGCCTGCCGCGTCGCGCAGCGTGAGCGCGATGTCCTCCCCCGGCGGTCCGAAGCCGGCGACGAAGCCGACGCCGAGACCGGCGTTGATGCGGACCGGCGCCCAGCCGCGGACGATGAAGTGGCCATCGGGCCGCACAAGGACGACCTCGCCCCACAGTTGCGGCTCGATGTCGATCGGCGGGTGATCCGGGCCGCGGTCCGCGCCGAAGTCGACCGTCCAGCGGCCGTCGAGGCCGGTCTGTACGGCCAGCGTTTCATCGAGCCGGAATTCGTACACGTCGCCGACCGCATCCTCGTCGACCGGCCGCATGATCGTCAGCGTGAGCGCCGCGCCGGGCGGTGCCGTGCCGGTCACGGTCTCGCGGTCGGGATCCGTCGACGTCGTGACATCGGCGATCCCGACGACCACCGGATCGCCGTCGTCGAACTCGACCTCGACGCTCAGCCCGGGCGCCAGCCGTAGAAACGTGTCGGACGGCGTGCCGTCCGCCCGGCGGCGGACGAGCGCGAGGCGGAACATGCCGTTGTCGGAGACGGTGTCGGACCACGAACCGAGCCTTGCTGCGCCGCTGCGCAGCGTCACCGTGACCGGACGGCCGGGCCAGCCGACGCCCGAGAGGTACGCCGAGCCGACCCGCGCCCGCACGTGCGGGACGACGCCGAGGACGCCGGTGGCGACACCGCCCGGATCCGACCAGACGAGGAGCGCCCGCCAGCCGGGGCCGAGCGGCGTCGGCGCCTTGGCGGCGAACGCGCCGTCCGCGCCGGGGGCGACGGCGAGGTCGCTCTCCTCGCCGAGCGGGCCGTACAGTCGGGCGGACAGGGCGGCGCCCGGCGGTCCGGCGCCGCGAACGCTGCCGTCGCGGTCGAGCCCGTCGATTGCGAGCGCCGGCAGCGTGGCGGTGGTCACCCGCTGCGGAGCGAGGCCGGCGGAGCGCTGCAGGACAAGGGCGTCTCCGGCGATCGGAACGGGCGCCTCCTCCTCGTCCTCGCGATCCTCGCCCGATGGGTAGAGATAGGCCATCGGCATCTGCGATCCGGACAAGACGTCGAACGTCCGCCCGTGCAGCACGACACGCGTCTGCCCGTCCGGCGCCAGGACCGTCAGCGTGACCGTCGTCCCGAGCGTGGCGGTGGCGATCGCCCATTCCGCCGACTGCGGCAGCCAGACCTGCGTTGCGGCGGCGACGGCAACGAACGTGTCGCCGTCCGGATCCTGCAGCGCGAGCGAGATCCCGTCACCGGGGCGCACATCGGCATCGCCGGCGAGGTCGAAACGCACCGCGCCGTCCGGCCCGGCCGTCGCCCGCCGCTCGACGGACGGCGCGTCCTCCGGCCGGTCGGCGCCGGACGGGGGGGCGATCTGCGCCCCGAAGAAGTCGAGCGCGGCGTTCGTCCGGAGACGGACGGCCAGCGCGACGGTCGCCCCGGCCGGCGCCCGGCCGACGACGGCGTCCGTCACGGCGTCGACGTCCGCCGCGAGAACCGGAACGGACACGTGCCAGACGTCGTCGAGCCCGTCGGCCTTGAACCGCACGGTGTCGCCCGCCTCGATCGTGACGAAGTCCTCGCCGACCGGCTCCAGTTGGGTTTCAACCCGCCCCCGGGCATCGCTCTGCGTCCAAGCCGTCGCCTTGACGATCTCGCCCGAGCGGAGCTCGACCGTCACGGGCGATTCGGGCAGCGTGCGCCACTCGAACGAGCGGCCGCCGACGGTGAGCGTGACGGGCGCGCGCGCCGCGGCGTCCTGCGCGGGTGCGGCGGCGCGGTGCGCGGACGGCCGCGCCGTTCGACGTTCGTCCGCGAATGGCCGCCGAGTCGCCGCGCCCGACGCACCCGATCCGCCGGACACGGCGGTGCGTGCGCCCATGCTCGCCGTCGCACGATCGACGGGCGTCTGTGCGGCGACGAGCGCCGGCACGAGCAGCATCGCGAGCAGCGCGGCGCCGACGAGCGCGGGACGGGTGAGCCGCCGGGCGGCGCCGCGTGCTTGGGGCGACAACCATCGTGACTGGCATGCATGCATCGTCGTGTCTCCGGGTTCATCGCGTGCGCGTGCCTCGTGGGCCCGCCAATGCTGGATCGCGCTCGACCGAGCGCGACGCGCCCTGTGTCGCTACGCGTTCCGCCACCGCGCGATCTCGGCACGCGTCGGGTCGTCCGGCGGCAGCACTTCGAGCGCCGCTTGCCAGTCGTCCACGGCGCCGCCCATGTTGCCGTCGAGCTGGCGGGCGCGGCCGCGCCAGGCCAGCGCTGCGCCGTCGCTCGGGTTGAGGTCGACGGCGGCATCGAGGTCGGAGAGGGCCTCCGCGGCCGTCTCGAGGTCGAGGGCGCACCGGGCGCGCAGCACGTACGCCGCGGCCAGCTCTTCGTCGAAGTCGATCGCCCAGCGGGCGTCACGCCATGCCAGGTTCGTCCGGCCGGCAGCGAGGTGTTGTTCGGCCCTGGCCAGGTAGAGCGACGCCGGCTCTTCGCTGTCCTGGATCGCCCGGTCGAGGCGATCGCGTGCGGCGTGCGCGCGGCCGAGGGCGGCCTCGGCCCGCGCCGCGAAGGCGTTGGCGTCCGGATCGAGCGGGTCTTCGGCGAGGGCGGTCGTCGCCCGCGCGAGCGCCAGCTCGGCGTCGCCGAGCCGGAGATGGCCCTCGGCGGCGGCGAGGAGCGTCTCGATGTCCGTCGGCTCGACGGCCAGCGCCGCGGTGTAGTCCGCCACGGCGCCGGCGATGTCGCCGTTCTCCCAGCGTGCATCGCCGCGCAGTCGCATGCCCTCGACGTGGTCGGGGGCGAGCTTGAGGAGTCGTTCGATCGCACCCAGCGCGTCGGCCATCTCGCGGCGGGCGATCCGAACGTCGGCCAGCGTCTCCCAGCACGCGACGTCGTTCGGCGCGCGCTGCACGGCGGCCAATGCGTCCGTGAGCGCGTCGTCGAACAGGTCGAGCGCCAGCGCGCCTGCGGCGCGTCCGGCCAGCAGGCGGCCGTCGTTGGGGGCCAACCCGAGGCCCTCCTCGAACGCCGCCGTGGCGCGCGTCGGCTCGTCCGCGTCGAGGAGCGCCTCGCCCAGGCGAAGGAACACCGTCGGGTCGACGGAGCCGCGCTCGGCAACGGCGTCCCACGCGTCGGCCGCATCGGCGGCTCGGTCGCGGACCTCCTCGAGCTCGGCAAGGCGCCACAGCGGCGCAACGGCTGTTTCGTCCAGCTCGCCGGCGTAGCGGAGTTCGTCGCACGCGGCGGCCGGTCGGCCCAGCGCAGCCAGCGCGAGGCCGCGGACGAAGTACGTCGCAGCCGCGTCGGGCGTCGCTTCGGCCAGCGCGTCGAGGTCGTCCACGGCGGCCTCGGCCCCGGCAGCGGCGGCGTACGCGGCAACCTCGTCGGACAGCGCGGGCGGGGGTGCGCCGAGCAGGGCGGCGGCGGCGCGTTCGGCGAGTCGGCGGACGGCGTCGGACGGAGCGGGGTTCATGTGGGGCCACCTGTCGGGGAGCGCTGTCGGGCGCGATCGGGTGCGGCGGGGCGGCCCGTTTGTTCAACCGCGCGCGGCGGCTTCGATCCGGGGCCGGATGAGGTCGATGATCTCCTCAGGCGTCGGCTGGCGGCCGATCGCCTTCTTCGAGAAGACGAGGTCGTCATCGAGCCAGATGTCGTGCACGCCGCCCGAGCCCGGGTTGAGCGTGTAGCTCGCGATGTCCAGGCCGAACTCGGTGAAGACGGCCTCCGCCACACGGGCGGCGATGGGGGCGTAGTTTCAAGGGATGCAGAACGTGACCCGGATGTGCATCGGTGATCTCCTCAAGGCGCGTGGTCGACGGCCTCGCCGACGCCGGGCGCGGACAGGACGCCAATCGTAGCACGCGGCCCTGGCCTGAACCGCGCCAGGATCGCCCGGTCCTCGGTCGTCAGCCAGCCGAGCCGAACGAGCGCGACCGCGTACGCGGCGAGCCCGACCGGCGCCGCCAGCCAGCTTGGGACGCCGACGGCGGCGCTGCCGGCCAGCACGAGCGCCAGGCCGCTGGCGGACAGGAGCGGCTGCCAGGCGAGCGCCAGCACGGGAGGCGCGCCGAGGTCGCGCAGCCCCCAAAGGAACGGCGCCATCAGCACGAGCTCGGAGAGAATCGTCACGACTGCCGCGCCCGTGTAGCCGTAGCGCGGGATCACGATGAGGTTGGCGGTGACGTTGAACACCGCGGCGGCGGCGAAGCTCCACGTGATCCAGCGCTGGCGGTTGAGGGCGATGAGGACGTACTGCGTCACGCCGTTGACGAACGAGAACGGCAGGAACCAGATCAGCACCTGGAGCGCCCGGGCGCCGTTCGGCAGGTAGTCACGACCCGCGAGCAGCGCGATGAGCGGCTCGGCCAGGAACGTCGTCAGCGTGGCCGCCGGCAGCGCCAGGGCGATCAGCCAGCGCACGGTGTTCTCGTAGGCCGAGCGCAGGCCGCCGCGGTCGTTCTCGGCGCGGCGGCTCATCAGCGGGAACAGGGCCATCACGAGGTAGGGCGGAACGATGAGGAACGCCTCGACCCACTTGTATGCCGCGGAGTACCAGCCGACCGCCTGTTCCCCCTGCAGCGGCGCGAGCAAGAGGACATCGACCTTGAAGAAGAGCGTCTGGAGCAGGCTGTTGAGCATGAGCGGCAGCGATGCGACGATCATCCAGCGCGCCAGCTGCGCGCTCGGCCGGCCGAACCAGGCCACGCCGGATGCGGTCAGCAACCGTGCCAGCAGGAGGAACGTGATCGCGTTCACGGCGATCGAAACGGCAGCCATGCCGACGAACCCGTGGCCGCCGGCGAGCGCCAGCGCCCCGAGCGACATCGAGAGCAGCGCCGAGACGATCATCACCGCCGCCGGCGCCACCATCCGCTCGGTGCCCTGGAAGGCGCTGGTCAGCGCGGCGTTCAGGTGGCCCGGCACGAGCGCCACGATGAGCAGTCCGATCGCCGTCGCCGCCGCCGGGTCGACCGGTCGTCCGGCGGCGGCCATGCCGAGGCCGATGAGGCCAAGGACGGGCAGCGCTGCCAACGTCAGCCCGAACCGGACCGCCACGCTCGTGCTGACGATCCGCGCCGATTCGGCCGGGCGCCGCGCGATCTCGCGCGCCACGAGCACGCCGAGGCCGAAGCTCGTGACGATCTCGACGAGGCCGTACACCGTGATCGCATAGTAGTAGAGGCCGGCGTTGTCGGGCCCGAGGACCCGCATGAACAGCGCTGCATACACGAACTGCAGCACCTTGGTCACGAGGGCCGCGCCGATCGGTCCGGCGGCGTTGACGGTGATCCGCCCGACGGCGTCGTCCTCGCCGATGCGGACATAGCGGGCCCAGGCGGCGTACACGGCCAGGAGGAACAACAGGACGAGGCCGATGAACGAGGCGTACAACCCGAGCTTGAGCGACATCGGGAAGTAGCGCAGGTCGACCGTCGATCGGCCGGGCGGGATCGGCACGGCGCGGAGCATCCCGTCGGCGCGGTAGACCGGCACCTCGACGGCGCTGTCCGGCGCGGCGCCGGCGGGGGTCACGAAGGCGCGCCAGCCCGGAAACCAGCCCTCGTTGACGACGAGCAGCGTGTCGGCGCGGGGCGTGAACACGTCGAAGCTGAGGTGGGTGGGCGAGTGCTCGGTGATGCCGATGTCCTTGCGCACCGCCTGGCGGCCGGGCACGAGATCGCCCCAGATGTCGGGCTCGGGTTCCTCCTCGAGCAGCACCGTCGTGCCGGGATCGAATCGCTGCAGCGCGCTGCGCAGCGCTTCCCCTTCGGCGACCTCGACGATCTTCACCATCCAGGCACGCGGCATCGCGAGCCGGTTCTCGTACACCTTGACGTCGCCGTCGTCGATCAGCGCCAGGTTCGGGCTCGCGATCTCGTCGCGGCTGACGACGTAGCGACCGCCCATCGCCGCCAGCGCCGGGCTGTCGAGCGCGTCCGCGTCGTGCACGTTGCCGATGCGGTTGAAGACCAGCATCGACTCCTGGTCCTCGACGGCCGACCACGTCCGGGCGATCCAGCGCGGGATGATCGAGTCGTAGCCCCGCAGATCCTGGATGCCGAATCGCTGGCCGGTGTTGGGCCAGAGGACGCGCCCTTCGCCGAAGCCGACGACGCGGCCCCACTTCACGGCGCCGACTTCGGACAGGAAGCGCACGGCGCGCGGTCGGACGTCGGCCAGCGCCGGATCGACGGCCGGGTTGAACCCGTAACCGATCAGCGCCAGGTCGAGCGCCACCGCGGCGACGGCGAGCGCGATCCCGCGCCGGCGCACCCCCGGGGCTTCCGCCCGCGCCAGGATGACGACCGCCAGGCCGCTGATCGTCAGGAACAGGGCGAGGTGCAGCATCGACCAGAAGAGGTAACTGCCGAACACGTCGGCGCCGGTGAAGTGGGCCGCGATCGTGCGCGACAGGTCATCGTCCCGGGCGATGGTGCGCGCCACGAGGGACGTCCAGCGGTGCGGCAGGGCCCATGCGAGGGCGAGGATGATCGCGCCCCACGCCCCGAGGCCGAGCGCGAGGCCGCCGGCCACCCGGCCGGTGGCGCGGGCGCGCGGGCCGGCCGTCGAACGGGCGAGCGCGTCGAAGCCGATGGCCGACAGGACGAGGACGCTGAGGTCGAGCACGAAGACCCAGCGGAACGGCGTGTGCAGCTGGTCGAAGCCGGGCAGTGCGAAGAGGACGCGATAGAGCGGCGTACCGAAGGCACACGCCGCGGCGGCGACGGCCAGGCCAAGCCAGAAGCGGGCGCCCGATCGCCAAGCCGCGACGAGCCCGACGGGCGCGAGCAGCCACGGCAGCACGCCGATGTAGGCGGCGGCCTCGACGTAGTTCTTGGCGCCCCAACCGCCCCCCCAGAACGCGTCGCCGTCAAGGGACACGCGCCGGAGGTCGTCGAGGGACAGGACGGCGTGGTGCGCCGGGTTGCCGAAGAAGTCGGGCACGAAGAACGTCGCCAGCTGGCGGATGCCGAACGCCCAGTCGATGGCGTCGGCGTAGCGCGTGCCGGTGCGATGGCTCGTGCCGGCCAGCTCGTAGAACGGGACAAGCTGGGCGCCGGCGATGAGCAGGCCGACGGCACCGGCCGCCGCCAGCCACAGGAGCGTGGATGCGCCGGCGCGCACCCCGCCGGCGCGGCCGATGCCGATGGCTTGCGTGACGGCAAACGCGGCGGCAACGAGGCCGGCGTAATAGAGGATCTCGGCGTGCCCGGCCAGCGCGGTTGCGGCGGTGGCGAGGGCCGTGATGGTCAGCCAGAAAGCCGCGCGGCCCGTCGGCAGGTTCCAGTGGCTGCCGCCGGGTCCGCCCACGTCCTCGGCGCCGCGGCTGCCGTGTCCACGCGCGCCGAGCGCCCGTGCGGCGCCGGCGATCCCGGTCAAGATGAGCGGTGTGAACGCCATGCCCACCTGGATCATCGGGAACACGGCGTTGGCCACGAACAGTGTCGACGCGGACCACGCCACGGCCAGGAAGGCCGATGCAGCTCGGCCGAGTCCGATCTGGCGGCCGAGGGCGAAGGCGAACAGCCCGGCCAGCCAGAGGGTGAGCACGGCGTGCCAGCCGAACGCCCGATCGACCCCGAGCCAGGCGAACAGGAGGGTCGGCGGGTAGAGCAGACTGTGCTGGCCGGCGGCGAAGAACGGCAGCCCGCCGAGCACGAACGGGTTCCACAGCGGGGCCTGACCCCGGCTCAGCGCGTCGACGGCAAACTGCTTCCAGACGACGTTCTGAAACACGAGGTCAGCCAACAAGCCGTTCTGCGGCCGGAGGATGCCGCGCGCCGCGAGGGCATCGCGGAACACCGGGTCGGCGGTCAGCGCATCATAGGGCACGAGCGTCAGGCCGCCGACGGTCTGACGCCAGAAGAGGAAGAGTGGGACGACCAGCAGCAACGCCGCCGGCCACGCAACGACGATCGTTCGCCGGAGCCGGGGCCAGACGCGGCGGCCGAGCGCAGCGGCTTGGCGCCGGGCAGACGTCATCCGCGGCGCACGGCCCCGGCATGGCCGGGCCGGCCGGCGGAACCGCACGCGGGCGCGCAGCCGGCGGCGTGCGCCAGCGCGGTGGAGAGGACGGCTTCGCGGACGACGACTTCACGTTCCATGGGGCGACTAGGATAACTCTGCCCCTCGGCCGGGCGCCAATGCTGACCTGACACGAATGCGGACCCGGCGATGTCGATGCGAACCCGCGCGGAGCCGTGCCAGGTACGGGCAGTGTTGCTCTAACCTGTGCCGCTCTAACCAGTGCCGCCCTAACCAGTGTCGCCCTAACCAGTGTCGCCCTAACCAGTAACCAGTGCCGCCCTAACCAGTGTCGCTCTAACCAGTGCCGTTCGACCCTATGCCGTCCGACGCCGAGCGGCAGGCTCGCCGGCGCCGCGACGGACGATCGTCAGCACCGGTCCGATGAGCTCGACGTCGGCGGCAGCGACGATGAGCGGCGGCACCGCTCGGTTCTCGGGCTGCAGGCGGAGGTGCCGGTCGCCGGATCGGTGCACGCGGAGAAGCTGGACCGCGTTCGTGCCACGTATGCAGAGGGCCGACAGCGCGCCTTCGGCCACCGCACCCCCCTTGGCGACGAGCACGGCGTCGCCGGGCTGGACGAGGGCGTCCGGCCAGCCGTGCTCCGGCGCATCCATGCGCGTGACCGCGCCGGCGGCGCCAAGCCCCGCCCAGAGCGCGCCGGCCGCCGCAACGGCGTCCAGTGCGGGCGGCGGAGCGAACGGTGCCGTGTCGGAAAGAGACCGGGAACGGCTCTCGGCCCGGCGTCCGAGCGGAAGGGCGAGCGGCAACTGCGCCGAGCGCTTGCGCGCCATGGTGCGCGGCTGACGCTGCGCCGATGGGGCGGCGCCGGCGCGACGGGTGACGGTGCTGTCGGCGAGGAGCTCGAGCGCGGTCGGCAGGACGTTCATGGCGGTGCTCCACGGTTCAGACGCTTCGCGGCGTCGATCGTAGAACAAATATACTAGAACATATGTGTCATGTCAAGCGCACCGCCAACCAAAAAGCGGTGCCTCTCATGACGAGAGGCACCGCAATGGAGCGAATCAGGTTCGAGCCGACAGGAACTCAGGCGCGCGCGGCGGCCGCCTTGTTGAACGCCAGCATCAGGCGCGACTTGCGCCGAGCGGCGTTGTTCGCGTGGATGACGCCCTTCGACGCGGCGCGGTCGAGCGCCTCGCAAGCCAGGCGCACCGCCGCCTGGGCCTCATCGTGCTGCCCGAGGTCGAGGTGCATCCGGGCGCGCTTCACGAACGTGCGTGCGCGCGTGCGGTACCAGCGGTTGCGCGCGTGGCGCTTCGTCGCCTGACGGGCGGCCTTCTCAGCGGATGCGGTGTTCGCCACGGATGTTCTCCTCGGCCGCGCACGCGGCGCTCAATCGACGGCGGCCCGGCTCGGGCCACGCATCGTCGTTCAACGAAGGATCACGGAAAGATCACGATTGGAGGCTGGTTCACCGCGCGAACGGGCCGGGAACCGACCCGGTGGTTCGCGCTGCCGAACCGCGAACGGCGATGATAGGCATCATCGCTTGGGGGAGCAAGTTTGGGGGAGCGAATCTCACGGCCGGCCGGCCGGTCGGCCGTTTGCGATCTGGCCGCCGGCAGTATTGCCGTCGGCAGTCGGGCCGTCCTGCGCCGGCTGTGCGCCGGGGCGCGTGGTCAGTGCGTCCGTGGCAAGGGCCCTCGGCGTGAACTGGGTGTTGTAGAGGTCGGCGTAGCGACCGTCGGCCGCGAGCAGCGAGGCGTGGGAGCCGCGCTCCACCAGGCGGCCGCCCTCGACGACGAGGATCTGGTCGGCGGCTTGCACGGTGGAGAGACGGTGGGCGATGACGAGGTTCGTGCGGCCGCGCATGACGCGCGCGAGCGCTTCCTGCACGAGCGCCTCGTTCTCGGTGTCGAGGTGGCTCGTCGCCTCGTCGAGGACGAGCACCGCCGGGTTCTTGAGGATGACCCGCGCCAGCGCGAGGCGCTGCTTCTCGCCGCCCGAGAGGCGGTAGCCGCGCTCGCCCACGACGGTGTCGTAGCCGTGCTCGAGATCGAGGATGCGGGTGTGGATGTTGGCGGCGCGGCAGGCAGACTCGAGCGCCGCGTCGTCCGCGTCCGGCGCGGCGAAGAGAAGGTTCGCGCGGATCGTGTCGTGAAACAGGTAGCTCTCCTGGGTCACGACGCCGACGTGGCGGGCGATGCTGGCGAGCGTCACGTCGCGCAGGTCGTGGCCGTCGAGCGTCACGCGGCCCGAGGTCGGGTCGTACAGGCGGGCCATCAGGTAGCTGATCGTCGTCTTCCCGGCGCCGCTTGGGCCCACGAGGGCCACGGTCTCGCCGTGACGCATCGTGAAGTCGATGTCCGCCAAGGACCACGTCGTGCCGCCGGGCGAGGCGGTTCCGGACGACGGGTAGGCGAAGCCGACCCCTTCGAATCGGACGTCGCCCGTGACGTGATCGAGGTCGAGGGCGCCCGGGCGCTCGCCGATCTCGGGCACGAGGTCGAGGTACTCGAACAGCCGCTCGAAGCTGACGAGCGAGCTCACGAACTCCACTTGGATGTTGGACAGGCTCGTGATCGGCCCGAACAGGCGATTGAGGTATGCGGCGAACGCGACGATCAAGCCGGGGCTGATCTCCCCGGCCAGCACGAGGTGGCCGCCCGCCCAGTACATGACGGCCGTGCCGACCGCCGTTGCGATCCCGAGGCCGAAGAAGAACCAGCGGCTGACGACGGCCCGCCGGATGCCGATGTCGCGCACCGCCGCCGCGCGCTCGGCGTAGCGCCCGATGCTGTCCGCCTGACGCCCGAACACGCGGATCAGAAGCGCCCCGCTGACGTTGACGGTCTCGAGGAGCTGGCTGGACATCGCGGCGCTCAGCTCGCTGTTCTCGCGCCGGATCTGGCGCAGCACGAGCCCGATCCGCTTGGCGGGCAGGACGAACAGCGGCACGACGGCCACCGCCAACAGCGTCAGGCGCCATTCGAGCCGCAGCATGATCGCCAGCGTCGTGCTGAGCGTCAGGACGCTCGAGAGGACGTTCGGCACGGTGTTCACGACGGCGTTCTGCGCGCCGACGACGTCGTTCTCGAGGCGGGACGTGATCTCGCCGGTCCGCGTGGCCGTGAAGAACCGCAGGCCAAGGCGCTGGAGGTGGCTGTAGGCCGCCACCCGCAGGTCGTAGATCAGGCCCTCGCCGACCGTCGCGTTCTGGTGGCGTTGCCAGGCGCCGAGCAGGCTCGAGGCGATCGGCACGGCCAGCAAGCCGAGGGCGAGCTGGTTCAGGCGCCCGGGGGTCAGCGTGATCCGGCCGGTCGCCTCGTTCAAAGCCAGGCTGTCGATCAGGCGGGCGTACAAGAGCGGTGGTACGAGCTCGACGAGCGAGATGATCAACAGGAGCACGAGCATGAGCGCGACGCGACGCCGGTACGGCCAGACCCACCCCGCTACGCGGCGCAGCAGTGCCGCGTCCACCTTGGGTTGTGGGCGGGACGGATCGTGTTGGATGAAGCTCGACCACCCTGAGCCGTGCATCTGCATCCGGCAACGATAGCGCAGGCCGATCGTTTCTCATCTATGATTGCCGGCCGTTCCCGTTGTTTCGATCGCGTGATCCGCCGCCCGATCGCCGGCGTGACGGCTACTGGGATCGATCCCTCACTCCTGCCCCTGAAAGCGCTGACCGGCATGCCTTTGCTCAAGATCGAGACTCGACCCAAGGCGAAAGCCGCGGACCGCCCGCGTGAGCCGCGCCCGTCCGGCGCGCGCCCGCCGGACGCGGGCCCTACCGGCGGCGGCCTGCTGCCGATCATCGCCGGCGGCAGCTTGGCGCTGCTCCTCCTGGCCGGTGTGGCAGCGGTCCTCCTGCGCCGCCAGCCCGACGTGACCATGCCGCCGGCGCAGGCTCCGGCGAACGGCGCGGCGGCAGCGGTGCCGGGCGCCGCGCCGGGCGTTGGCGCCGGCGTCGTGCCGACGACGCCGCCGCTGACCGCGCTGGCCAACGTCCCGCCGCTCAACCCCGACTTCCCGCGCGAATCGATGGTCGCCAACATCGACGGCGTGCCGTTCCTGATGGCCGATCTCGAGATCGCCGTCCGCGTGGCGCGCACGATCGCCACGCTCTCGGCCGACCCCGTGCCGAACTACGACGACGTGGCGGGCATGCGGGCCTTCCAGGTCAAGCTGCTGCGGCGGCAGATCGACGCGATCCTGTTGGAGAACGCGGCGCGCACGATGCCCGACAAGCCGCCGCCGCTTTCCGCGCAGGAGCTGATCGATAGCCTCCTGGCCCGCCAGAGTGCGGCGCGGCAGCAACTCGATGATGCGATGGCGGCGAACGGCGTCGCCGAGGCGAACGTGGTGGCCTTCCTGCAACGGGCCGGCGACATCGACCTGTTCATCCAGTCCGCGATCCTCAAGGACCTGCCGCAGGAGGAGCGCCAGAATGCCGAGCGGCGCGACGCGTTGGTTCGCGACTGGCTCGACCGGGCGTGGGAGACGCAGAGCGTCCAGATCTACTTCTACGATCCCGACAGCGTTCTGCCGGCTGAGGAGCGCGGCGCCGAACCGGGGACGCAGCCATGAACGACGGGGAGGTCGCAATGGTTGACGAACGGGACGGCCGACCGGTCGCCTCCCGCCCTTGGCCGCTGATCTACGTCCTCACCGCCGCGGCGATGCTCGGCGTCGGCTTCGCCTCGGGGCGGGTCGTCGCGCGCTTGCGGGCGCCCGCGCCGGCGGCGCCGGTCAGCGGGGCGGAGGGCGAGGCGACGCTCGCGGCGATGCTCGGCGCGCTGAAGGGGGCCGACGCACCGGCCGGCGTCGATGGCCGGGCCATGGCGCCGACCCCCGCCGCTCCGCCCGTGGCCGGATCCGACACGGGGGTGCTCTCGGTTGGCGTCGTCGAGCCGGGCATGGCCAACCTCGGCGATCTGGCGCCGACCTTCCGACTGAGCGGGCCGGCGCCGGAGACGATCGTCGACTTGGCTGACTACGCCGGCAAGGCCGTGCTCCTCAATTTCTGGGCGACGTGGTGTGTGCCGTGTCGCCACGAGATGCCCTTCCTTCAAGCGCTCCACGACGCACACGCCGACGCCGGCGATCTGGCGGTGGTGGCGGTCGATGTCGATGAGCCGGCCGAACTCGTCGCGCCCTACCTGGCCGAGCTCGGCCTGACGTTCCCGGTCGGGCTCGACGTGGATGGGCAGGTGGCCGACACGTACCGGATCGGCACGTATCCGACGACCTACCTTCTGGGCCGGGACGGCCGGATCATGTCGATCAAGCGCGGCGCGTACGGCAGCCCGTACGAGCTGGAGCAGGCGGCGTCGTTGATGCTTCGGCCGTAGTCCTCCGGCGCCGCATGGCCGTCGGCCGTGCGGCGATCGGTCGACGGCGGGCGGGGGACGCGCCGTTTCTCTTCGTGTTCTCGTCGTGGGGATGAATGGGGCCCGGTGGCCTCCCCGGTCTTCAAAATCGGTGAGCGGCGGTGTGTAGCCGGCGCTGGTGGGTTCGACTCCCATGCATCCCCGACACAGCGCGCGGGCCTTCCGATCTCGGAAGGCCCGCGCGCATGTTCATTCGTCACACCATGTGCCGCGCCGGGGCGATGCGAACGCGTCGCCCGGAGGCCCGCGCCGCCCATACCGCCCGCGCATCCCCACCAAGCAGGCGCGCTACGCCGCGCCTTCGACCCCATGGCCAGCCGCCATGTATCGCGGCTCCGCCCGATCGCTGTCCGGCCGCCGCACCGTTCGGCTTGGTCACCGGACTAGAATGGACCCTTCGCGCGCCGTGCCGAGGAGCACCACATGGCCGTCGTTGCCCAGCCCGCCACGACCGAGTTCGCGCTCACGCGCCCCTATCGAACGGACCGTCGCTCCGCCGGGCGCTGGGTGCTGTCGCACGTCCTGCGCCACGGCTGGCTGATCCCGATCGTCCTCGTCGGTGCGCTCGGCAATGCCGTGCTGGCCGGCGTCGTGCCGAAGCTGGTCGGTGAGGCGTACGGTGCCTTGGCGGGCGCCGCGGCGAGCACGGCGTCGGGTGGCATCTCGGCGTGGGAGCCGGCGATGGCCACGATCATCCGGGTGGCGTGGCTCCTCATCGCCTCGCAGACGGTGCGCGCCGTGCTGCAGCTCGGGCGCAACGCCGGGAGCGAGGCGTTCGGCCAGCGGCTCGAGCGGGACGTGCGCGACGAGCTCTACGCCAGCCTGCTCGGCAAGAGCATGACGTTCCACGGTCGGCAGCCCGTCGGCGACACGATGGCCCGCGCGACGAACGATGTGCGCGAGCTGAACCTCATGTTCAACCCCGGCCTCAACCTCGTCATCGGCTCCGGGTTCTTCCTCGTCATGCCGGCCGTGTTCGGCTACACGATCCATCCCCAGCTGGCGATCGTCCCGACGCTGTTCGTGCTCAGCTATGTCTGGGCCCTGCGGGCGTACCTGCGCCAGCTCGCCCCCGTCACACGGGAGGCGCGCGAGACGTTCGGCCGGCTGAACAGCCGCCTGGCCGAGGCGATCGACGGGATCGAGGTCGTGAAGAGCGCCGCGCAGGAGGGGGCCGAGGTCGAGCGGTTCACGGTGAACGCACGGGCCTACCGCGACGCCATCGTGCGGCAGGGCGACCAGGAAGCGCGCTTCCTGCCGCTCCTGCTCATGGGTCTGGCGATCACGTTCGGCTTTGCGCACGTGGCGTGGCTGGCGCGCCAGCCGGGCAGCGGCGTGGCGATCAAGGACATCGTGGCCTACACCGGCTATCTCGGCCTGTTCGGCTTCCCGACGTTCGTCTCGCTCTTCGCCTACAGCCAGGTCAGCCTCGGCATGGCGTCGGCCCGGCGGATCCTCGAGCTGATCAATCGCAGCACGGACCTCGATCAGAACAGCGGCGGGCATGCGGCGGACATCGAAGGCGAGATCGTCTTCGAGGGCGTCCGGTTCGGATACGACGCGGCATCGCCCGTCCTGCGCGACGTGAGCTTCCGCGTGTCGCCCGGCCAGACCGTGGCGATCGTCGGCCAGACGGGCGCCGGCAAGACGACGCTGGCCCGACTGATCAACCGCACCTATGACGTCGACGCCGGCCGCGTCACCGTCGACGGCGTCGACGTGCGCGAGTGGTCGCTCGAGCGGCTGAGGCGGCAGATCGCGATCATCGAGCAGGCGCCGTTCCTCTTCAGTCGCTCCGTGGCCGAGAACATCGCCTTCGGCTGCCCGGACGCGACGCGCGCCGAGATCGAGGCCGCGGCACGCGAAGCGCAGGCGCACGGCTTCATCGAGCGCCTGCCCGAGGGCTACGACACCGTCATCGGCGAGCGCGGCGTTACGCTCTCCGGCGGCCAGCGACAACGACTGGCGATCGCCCGTGCCCTGATCACGGACCCGCACATCCTCGTCCTCGACGATTCGACGAGCGCGATCGACTCCGCGACCGAGGACCGGATCCAGCGCGCGATGCGCCGCGCCGCCCACGGCCGGACGACGGTCCTCATCACCCACCGGCTGTCGCAGATCCGGTGGGCGGACGTCGTCGTCGTCCTCCGCGGCGGCGCGGTCGAGGCGGTCGGCCGGCACGACGAGCTGTTGGACACGTGCCCCCCCTATCGCCGGATCTTCGTCCGGCTCGCCCCAGGCGACGTCGAGGACGTCATGGGCGACGGTGCGGGTGTGGCGCCATGATGTTCAACAACCTCGACGTCGAGGCCTACGATCGGCAGTACGGCGATGCCGCCCTGATCCGGCGCGCGGCAATCTACTTCCGCCCGCACCGCGCGCAGCTCGTCCTCGTCGCGGTCGGCGTCCTCGTGATCTCGGCGCTGTCGGCCGGCGTGCCGCTCGTGCTGGCGTTTGCCGTCAACCGGTTCGGCGCGGCCGGGGCGGCGGCCGTGCCGCAGCGTGTCGTCCTGGGCCTCATCGCCTTCCTGTTCGTCAGCTGGGTCCTCATCTGGGCCGGCAACTTCGTCCGGCGCAGGGCGCTGGCGCGGACGATCGGCGACATCGTGCTCGCGCTGCGGCGGGATGCGTTCAAGGCCGCCGCCTCGCACGACCTCTCGTTCTACGACCGCTTCGCGTCGGGCCGGATCGTCAGCCGGATCACGTCGGACACGTCGGACATCGCCCAGAGCGTGACGCTCGTCGGCGACCTGCTCTCGCAGGTCATCGAGGTCGCGATCCTGGCGGTCGTCGCGACGACGTACTCCTGGCGCCTGATGCTCTGGACGCTCCTCACGGTGCCGGTGCTCTTCGTCTTCACGTGGGGCTTCCGCTCGATCGCCCGCAGCGTCACCCGGCAGGGATCGCGGGCGATGGGCGAGGTGAATGCGAAGACGTTCGAGACCATTGCCGGCATCGCCGTGGCCAAGAACTTCCGGCGCGAGCAGACGGTGTACGACGAGTTCGCGGCCGTGAACCGGACGAGCTACCGCCTGAACTTCACGCGCGGCTTCACGCTGGCGATGGTCTTCCCGGTGCTGAACCTGCTGATCGGCGTCGGAACGGCGCTCATCGTCTGGCGCGGCGCCATCGAGGTTCGCCAGGGGCTGCTGACGCTCGCGGCTTGGTTCCTGTTCGCGCAGATGATGGACCGGATCTGGTTCCCGATCATCAACATCTCGTCGTTCTGGAGTCAGGTGCAGGTCGGGTTCGCGGCCGTGGAACGCGTGTTCGCGCTGATCGACGCCGAGCCGTCCGTGAAGCAGACGGCATCCGAGCCGGTGCCGCACCTGGCGGGCGAGATCACGTTCGACCACGTGCGCTTCGGCTACGGCGACGCCGAGCCCGTCCTGCCCGACTTCAGCCTCCACATCCGCGCCGGCGAGAGCGTCGCGCTCGTGGGCCACACCGGCGCCGGCAAGTCGTCCATCGCCCGGCTGGTGGAGCGCTTCTACGAGTTCCAGGCGGGCACGATCCGCATCGACGGCCGCGACGTGCGCACGTTCGATCTGACGGCGTACCGCCGCCACCTCGGCATCGTCCCGCAGATGCCGTTCCTGTTCAACGGGACCGTCGCCGACAACATCCGCTACGCCCGACCCGAAGCGACGGACGCCGAGATCGAGGCGCTGGCCATGCGGATCGGCGACGGGGAGTGGCTGACGGCGCTGCCCAACGGCCTTGCGACGGACGTCGGCGAACGCGGCGACCGACTGAGCGTCGGGCAGCGGCAGCTCGTGAGCCTGATGCGGGTCATCGTCCAGGGCCCGGCGATCTTCATCCTCGACGAGGCGACGGCGTCCATCGATCCGTTCACCGAGGCTCAGATCCAGGAGGCGCTCGAGCTGATCCTGGCCGAGGCGACGTCGATCGTCATCGCCCACCGGCTGAGCACGGTCCAGGCGGCGGACCGGATTCTGGTTCTCGAGAGCGGCCGGATCATCGAGGAGGGCGACCACGCCGCGCTCATGCGCGGCGGCGGGCACTATGCCGAGCTGTACGACACGTACTTTCGGCATCAGTCGTTGGACTACGTGGTGCCGGAGGAGGAAGGGGTGGTGGGCGCGTCGGGGGCCGAAGGGGGCAACGGCTTCAGCCGTTGATCTCTTGTCTCTTCAATCGTCACCTCCCCGCCTTGCAGACATAACACAACACCTCTATCATCCCGCCCGCTCGCTCACCCTTCGATCCCTTCGTCGGACGGCGGCGCCGTCAGCCAGGCGACCGCTTCTTCGAAACCCCACACCAGGAGGGACCCATGGCCCGATGGCGAATCGGACGCGTCGTGCTGCCGCTGGCGATGCTCGCCGTGCTGGCCGGCTGCGACGCGCTGCCGACGGACGACGGCGACGACGGTGGGTCGGCCGCCACCGAACAGGCCGGCGATGCCGGCGATGAGGCCGAGGCCCCCGGCCCCGGACGCGGCGACACGAAGCGCGCGATGACCGAGACCCAGGGTGCCGGCACCGAGGATGGGGACGCGGCCGACCGCAGCGCCGGCATGGCGATGACGTCGGATGAGATGGCGGCCCGTGAGGCGAGCGAGAACGCCCCTCCCGGCCCGGCGAACATGCTCACGGACGACGAGGTCGCGCGGGCATCCGATCTGGCCGTTGCCTCCACCGTCGTGCAGGACGTCGTGGCCTCGGCCGTCGACCGCAGCGCAGTGCAGGCAGGGACGTCGGACACGGATCTCGACGCGGCGTCGGCCGAGGACCGCGTGGCGGCATTGGCCGAGCGGCCGAGCTACCGGGTGCTGTACACCCAACGGCTGAACGAAAAGGGCGGCACGGCGCGGGCTGCCGAGGTCGGGATCTACCGCTACGACACCGGCGAGGCCGTATACGCCAAGGTCGACCTGGCGAGCGGCGACGTGAGCGCGCTCGAGGCCCCGCTGGGCGCCGGTCTGCCGCTCGTGCGCGAGGAGATCGACGAGGCGGCGATGGTCGCGCGGCAGGATGAGCGGGTCATCGAGAAGCTCGAGGCGGCCGGCCTCGACGCGGCGACCGCCATCGCCAACGGCCTGATCACGCGCGCCGAGGACGGCCCGTGCGCCGAGCACCGCTGCGTGCGCCTGTTCTTCGGCACCGTCAAGGCGCCGCTGCCGACGTTCACCGCGGTCGTCGACCTCGTGACGCTGCAGGTCGTCGACGTCGCCGACATGCCCGCGGCCAGCGAGGCCGGGACGGCGCACTCGGACGCGGATGCGCCCATCGACGCGGCGTCGGCCGGCGCGGCGGACGAAGGGTACGCTGCGCCTGAAGATGCACCGGAAGATGCACCGACAGCCGATCCGATGGAAGGAAACCAGCCGTGAGCGCAGATGGGAGCGCTGCAGTGATCATCGAACAACCGCGGCATCGAGGTCGGCTGGCGGGGATCGCCGCCGGGCTGGCCGTCCTGGCGATCGCGCTCTTTGGCCGTCCCGTCGCGGTGTCCGCCCAGGCCAGCGCCTATTGCGGCGGCCAGAACCTGGCCGAGGGCGCGAACTGGTCCATCTGCTGGGAGATCCGGGCGAACGAGGGCTTGGCGATCACGCAGGCGTTCTACAAGAGCCCGGACGGCTGGCAGCACGTGATGAGCGACGGCACGGTCGCCCAGATCTTCGTCCCGTACGAGACCGGCACGCCGCGCTACCACGACGTGGCGTACGGGCTCGGCGCGGCAATGCAGCCGCTTAACCAGCCGATCGACTGTGCGCACGGCTCGCTCCTGCAGGGCGGCAAGGTGTGCCGTGAGATCATGGACAGCGGGATCGCATCGCGCTTCTGCGCCGGCAACTGCGCCGGGCGGCGGGGCAAGGCGCTGCGGCTCCTGGTGAGCAGCCAGATGGGCGCGTACAACTACCTGACGAGCTGGATGTTCCACGACGACGGAACGATCCATCCCGAGGTCGGCCTCGCCGGCGCGCTCCAGTTCGGCAACACGGCCCATCTGCACAACGTGTACTGGCGCCTGGACATCGACATCGAGGATCCCGAGGGCGACAGCGTCGAGGAGTTCTACCGCGTCGCCCCGGTCACCGGCGGCGGCGCCACGGGCGCGAACGGCTGGAACACGCTGCTGGGCGAGACCTATCGCCCGACCGACCTGACGACGTTCCGCAAGTGGCGCGTCGTGGACCACAACCGCGGCAACAGCCAGGGCCTGGCGATGAGCTACGAGCTGATCCCGAGCCCCGGCGACGGCCAGCTGCGCGCCAAGCCCAACGAGGGCTTCTCGCGCGGCGAGTTCTGGGTCACCAAGCAGAAGCCCGGCGAGCGCTTCGTCAGCACGGACGACGCCGACATCCTGAGCACGTACATCACGGGCGACAACGTGATCAACGACGACATCGTCATCTGGTACGCCGTGCACGCCTACCACGAGGTCCGCAGCGAGGATGCGCCGTACATGCCGGTGGAGTGGGTGGGGTTCCACATGCGGCCGCGGGACTTCATGGGGCGGGGGCCGTAGGGAGCGGGGGCCGCAGGCTCCGCGCTCGCTGCGCCTCGCCGAGACGCCCGATACGCTACGGCAACCGACCGTGCCCGACCACGTCCTCCTCGATGACGTCGCCTGCCCGCACTGCGCCAGCCCGCTGGTTTCGATCGAGGCGGCCGCGGCGGACGACCGGATCACGCGGGGCAGGATCCGCAGGGCGAACTTGTCGCTACGCTGGATCGGCGTGATCGGATCGATCATCGTCGTCAGCACGGCGTACCAGATCGTGCGGCTCCTGCGCGACGGCGGGAGCGCTGCAGAGTGGCAGCCCACCGTCGAAGGCGTGTTCCTTGGCGCGGTCGTGGTCGTTCCGTTCGTGGTTGCGGCGGTGCGGCTGTGGGGCCATGCGCACACGCGGCGAACCGGCCGTCTCGCGACGTGTCATGCCTGCGGGCATCGATGGCCCTTGCTCTGAGAACGGACGACGCCGGCCGCCCTTCAGAACCCCAACAACGCCCGCATCCGCCCCGCAATCTCCCCCACCGTCGGTACGACCCCCTCCATCAACGCCAAGCTGTACGGCACCGGGCAGTCCGGCGCCCCCACCCGCACCACCGGCGCATCCAGCACGTCGAACGCCTCCTGCGCCACGACCGCCGCGATCTCACCGCCGAAGCCGGCCGTCAGGTTGTCCTCGTGGACGATCAGGCACCGGCCCGTTCGACGGACGCTCTCCAGCACCGCCCCGCGGTCCCATGGGACGATCGTGCGCAGGTCGAGGATGTCGACGGACGCGCTCGGGACGCCGTGCCGATCGCCGCCCGCCTCCGCGGCCTCTCGATCGAGCGCCTCGGCCGCTTCCAGGCACCGGTGCACCATCGCGCCCCACGTCACGACCGTCAGATCGTCCCCTGCCCGCACGCGGTTCGCGACGCCGAACGGAATCGCGTAGCTGTCGCCTGGATAGGGGCGGCGGGCCTGGGCGCCGAAGTACAGGGCGCGGTGCTCCAGAAAGTAGACCGGGTCGTCGCCGCGCAGCGCCGTCCGCAGCAGGCCGACGGCGTCCTCGGCGTTGGACGGCATCACGACCCGCCAGCCGAAGCTGTGGGCGAAGACGCTCTCGCCGGAAATGCTGTGCCACGGATCGCCCGTCGCCGGGCTGAAACCGACCGGCATCCGGACGATGACCGGTGCCGCGAACCGGCCGTTCGTCCGCCACCGGACCGTGCCGCAGTCGTTCAGCTGCTCGGTCGCCGGGTCGGCGTACTTCCGGAACTGGATCTCGGGCACGGGCACGAGGCCGGCATAGGCCAGGCCGACCGCCCGGCCGATGATCCCTTCCTCCGTCAGCGCCGTGTCGAACACGCGCGCTGGGCCGAACTTCAACTGCATGTCGCGCGTCAGGCCGTGCACGCCGCCCTTCACGCCGACATCCTCGCCAAAGACGACGAGCCGCGGTTGCACGGCCAGCTCGGCCTCGAGCGCGAGGCGAATCGCGTCGACCATGTTGATCCGGACCGGCTCGGGCGGCTGGGGTGCTGCCTCCCAGTCGGCGGTCAGCCCGACGCCCTCGGGGCGCGTGCCGCCGACGACCTGCACGATGTCGCCGTCCGTCGCCGCCGACGCGGACAGCCGCCCACTCGACGCCTCGCCTGCGCGGCGGATCCCGCCGACCGACGAGAACACGCGCGTCGCCGCCGTCGCCGGATCGCCATCCGGCTGTGCTTCCGCCCGCAGCCGTGCCGCGGCGACGTCGGTTTCGACCTGGCTGACAAGATCGTCCCAGGAGGACTCGTCCAACCGGCTCGGCACGAGGAACGCCTTGAGCCGCGGCAGCGGATCGCGGGCCTCCTCGGCCTGGCGGGTGGCGTCGTCCTTGTAGGACTGGTTGTCCTGGATGGAGTGCCCGCACAGCCGCGGCACGGCCAGGCGGAGCAAACACGGTCCGGTGCCCGAGCGGACGTGCGCGACGGCCCGGTCGATCAGGCCGGCCGCGAGGGCGGGATCCGTGCCGTCGCCGTCGAGGATGAGGACGCCCTCGTAGCTGGCCAGGTTGGACGCGATGTTGGCGCCCGGCGTCTGAAACGTCGAGGGCACGCTGATCGCATAGCCGTTGTCCTCGATGAGCATCAGGAGCGGCAGCCGGCCGGTGGCGGCCATGTTCAGCGCCGCCCAGAAGCCCGGCGTCGCGCAGCTCCCGTCGCCGCCGAGCACGACCGCGATCGCACCGCCCCACTCGGTCTCGCCGAGGATCTCGGACCGGTAGCGGATCCCGTGCGCCCAGCCGACGGCCGGCGTGTACTGTGCGCCGACGTCGCCGCTCATCGGCAGCACGGTCTGGCGCCCGCGCGACGGCAACGAGAACACGACGCCGATGTCGCGGCCGCCGGTCGGCGAGCCGGCGCGGGCCATCGTCGCCGCCATCGCCTCCTCGGGCTCGAGGCCGGCGGTCAGCATGAACGGGCGGGAGCGGTAGTACACCGTGGCGGCGTCGTGCGGGTGGTCGAGCCAGAGGCCGAGCAGCGCCTGGGCCAACTCGTGGCCGCGCGCCGAGAACTGGTACTTCACGAGCCCGCTCGGCGCAAGCTCCCGCTCCTCGGTGGCATCGATCGCCCGCGAGGTGAGCACCGTCCGGGCGACGGCCAGCCAGTCCACGCGGTCGACGGCGGCGGAGCGGTCGAGGGCGGCCGGGGCTGAAGAGGGCGGGGCGGCGGACGGCGGGGCGGTCGGGGCGGTGAACATCGCGGCACTCCGGCGCGGCAGCGGGGCGGGACAAAGGTGGCTGAGGATAGCACAGCCGTGGAGGCCGTTCTTGACGCCGCGACCCGCGTGGTATACTACCCAACGGCCCCGCTTCACGCCCAGGGCCTTCATCCGTATGCCGACGCCATCCATCGTTTGGATGAACCACCGTACCGACGAACGAGGTGGGACATGGTCCAGAATCCGGTCAAGGGTCATCAGTTCGATCTGCGCCGCAGCTGGCTCGCGCTGCCGCTCGTTGCGGCCGCGTTGCTTGTCTTCTTCCAAGCGCAGGCCACATCGGCCTCGGCGCCCGGCGAGCGGATCCTGCCGGAAGAGCAGGCCGTCGTCGACCTCGTGAATGCCGAGCGCAAGAAGGCAGGCCAGAAGCCGCTCATCGTGAACTATTCGCTGCAGGAAGCGGCGTGGGCGCACAACGAGCACATGGTCGCCAAGAAGTGCTTCTCCCACACCGGCTGTGGCGACGGCGCGCCGGGCGACCGCGTGAGGAAGACGGGCTACATGGCCGTCACGGTCGGCGAGAACATCGCACAGGGCCAGCCCGACGCGGCGGCGGTGATGGACAGTTGGATGAACTCGAGCGGCCACCGCAAGAACATCCTGTCCAGCAAGTACACGGACATCGGCGTGGCCTACAGCCCGCAGCCCATCGACTTCAGCCCGGTCTGGACCCAGGTGTTCGCCGTGCCGCAGCCCGATTACCGCACCGTGACGCCGCCGCGCGCCCCGCAGCCCACGGCGAAGCCGCAGGAGTGCAAGATCGCCGAGGACGTGAACGCCGACCGGATCGTGAACCGCCTCGACGTCGAGGCCGTGAGCGGTCGGTTCCTCGACACGCCCGGCGCCGCCACGTGGGATCCGCGCTACGACGTCGTCCCGAACGGCATGATCGATCTGTACGATGTCTTCGGCGTCGTCAAGGCAATGGGCGCGAGCTGCCCGTAGGCCCGACGCAGACAAGCGCCGTCGTGGTGCCCTCCATCCTCGTCCACGGCGGCGCCGGCTTCCACGCGCCGTCCAACGTGCCGGCCAAGCGCGCCGCTGCCCGGGCGGCGGCCGACGCCGGCTGGCACGTCCTGCTGCGCGGCGGCTCCGCCCTCGACGCCGTCGAGGCTGCCGTTCGCCTCCTCGAGGACGATCCGCTGTTCGACGCCGGCTACGGCAGCTACCTGAACCGGGACGGCGAAGTCGAACTCGACGCGATCCTTGTGGACGGCGAGACGCTGCGCTTCGGGGCAGTGGCCGCGGTGCACGGTGTGAAGAACCCGATCACGCTGGCCCGCCGCGTGATGGACGGTTGCCCGCACCACCTCCTCGTCGGCGATGGCGCGCACCGCTTCGCCCGCGAGTGCGGTCTGACGGTGCCCGGCCTTGCGCTCATCGCGCCCGACGTGCACGCCCGCTGGCTGGCCGGCCGCGCCGGCACGACGCCCGCCGAGCCGGACGAGCACGATCGTCTCCGCTCGCCCGACGGTGTGCCGGACGGTGCGCCGGACGAGGTGCCCGACGGCGCGCCGCCCGCCGCCCGCACGCCGGCACTGCCCGGCGACACCGTCGGCGCCGTCGCGTGCGACGCGTTCGGGCACTTCGCCGCCGCCACTTCGACCGGCGGGATGAGCGACAAATGGCCCGGTCGCGTGGGCGACTCGCCGATCATCGGCAGCGGGGCGTGGGCGGACGACCGGGGCGGCGCCGTGTCGTGCACCGGGCACGGCGAGTTGATCATGCGCGTCTGCCTGGCCCACCACACCGGCCTGTCGATGTGCCAGGGCGCCACCGCCGAAGATGCCGCGCCGGCGGCTGTCCGCTATCTGGCCGACCGCACCGGCGGCCAAGCGGGGCTGATCGTGCTCGACGCGACCGGCCGCCCGGGCTGGGCGCGCAACACGCACGCCATGCCCGTCGCCTGGCGCAACACCGACGGGTCCGGCGACGACCTCTGACGCAGCCGATGCCGCGGCAACTGGCCCTAACGCGACGCCGCGAACACCGTTATCGCCCCCGAATCGACCCACACGCCGGCGGCGCACCTGCGCCGCAGCGCAAGGGTCGTTCCGTTGGGCGATATTCATTCGGTCATCGGAGCCGCGGCCATGCGCGGCCTCCGTCCGTGAGGTGGAATGATGGGGCGTTTCGGCCGCGCAATCCTTGTGGCTCCGCTGTTCGTGATCGGTCTTGCCGCCGGCCTGCTGCCGGCCCTCCTCGGTGGGCAGCCGTCCACCGGTGCGACGCAGCAGGCCGGTTGGACGATCCTCGACGACGACGGCCCGGCGAATTGTCCGCCGACCGACGCCGGCCGCGACGTGAACACCGCCTGGTACCGCCTCGGGCGCGACCAGCTGGCGCTGCGCGTCTGCCTTGCCGGCGCGCCCGGCTGGCCGTCCGCCGGCGGCGCCGTCGCGGACGCGCGCTACAAGTGGCGGATCGAGACGGATCACGGCTCGTTCCTGCTCATGCTCGAAGACCGCGACGTCGCGGCCGGCGGTGCGGCGGACTCGGACGGCATGGGTGAGCTGACGCTGCTCGACGACCCGAACGGCAACGGCCGCTTCAGCGACGACTGGGCATCGAGCGACCCGCCGGCGTACCTGAACAACGCGATCGGCAGTCCCGCTTGGCGGCGCATCCGCGCGACTTCCGGCGGTGCCGGCCAGTCGGCCAGCGGCCGCGGGCTGTCGTTTACCCTAGGGGTCGGTACGTGCGGCCCCGTCGTGGACATGACCGTTGATCTTGCGCTTATCGGCAACCCGAGCCAGGTCTGCGCCCAATGGGGCACGGACGACGAGGCGCGCAGCCTCGACGGATCGGCCGCCTGCGACAGCGGGGCGCGCCGCTGCTTTGCCGTGAACGACGTGCCGACGAACACGCCGGTGGTCATCGCACCGACGGCCACCAAGGTTCCCCCGACGCGCACGCCGACGCTGGACCCGCCAACCGTCGTCCCGCCGGCGACGGCCGAGCCGACGGACACGGATGTGCCGCCGACGGCCACCCGAACCGCCACCCGAACCGCAACACCCGAGCCCACGGACGCCCCGCCGACGGCCGTCCCGCCGGCGACGGCCGAGCCGACGGACACGGATGTGCCGGCGACGGCCACCCGCACCGCCACCCGCACCGCCACGCCCGAGCCCACGGACGTCCCGCCGACGCCCACGGACGATCCGCCGACGCCCACGGACGATCCGCCGACGGCCACGCGCACCGCAACACCCGCGCCGACGGATACGGACGTGCCGCCCACGACGACGCACACGGCCGTGCCGCCGACGCAGACGAGCGCGCCGACCGCCACGCAAGCGCCGGTCGAACCACCCGCCACCGTTCCACCGACGTCGACGCCGGGCAGCGCGATCGACACGCCGACCGTCAAGGCGCCGTCCGCGACGGTCGCCGTGCCGACCGTGGAGCCGACGCCGACGTCGCCCGTCCCGTCGCCGACCGGGCTGCCGTCGGGTACGGCGACCGCATCGGCTACGTCGCCCCTGCCCACCCCCAACGTCGCGACCGCCACGCGCACCGCGACCTCGGCGCCGGTGCCCGTCGTGACCGCGACGGCGACGACCGGGGGCGGCACGTCGCCGGGCGCGACGCCGACACGGCGGCCTGGGACGGGATCGATGGACGTGCAGACGGTGGCTTTCCGATCGCCGACGACTCAGGGTCTGCCGGGACCGTTCCCGGCCACGGTGTATGCCGTGCTCCTCACGCCGTGGGGTACGCCGGCGATGCCGCCCGTCTCGATGCGACTTCTGCAGGGCAGCAATGGCTACGCGCACTTCTACAACCTCGAGCCCGGCCAGTACCGCGTCTGGATGGACGTGCCCGTCGGCTGGAACCCGATCCCGGGGACGGGGCCGAGCCAGTACCTCTGGATCCAGCCGAACGGTCCGAACTGCCAGGCGCTGTTCCAGTACCAGGCGTGCAGCTACTGCCCGAACGGCGGTCCCGGCGGCCTGCCGCCCGTCCCGCCCGGCCCGCCGACGCTCGAGCCGCCCGGCGGCTTCCCGACGCCGCCCGCGCCGCCGACCTTCATCCCGCCGCCCCCGACGCCGCGGCCGATCTACAACCAGAGCCCCGACCGGCCGAACATCGGCGCGTATGCCGCCCTCCCGATCCTGGGCTACCTGGGCAACGATCAGGTTTGCGACGCCTGGATCGAAGCGCAGAACGTCGGCGATCGGCCGGCCAAGGTGCTCGTCCTGGTGTGGGGCGCGCCAGGCTTCTGCCCGCCGCAGTGTGCCGGGCCGCTGAAGGTGGAGTGCTCCGGTCTCCTGGCGCCGGGCAGCACGTGGAACTTCCTTGGCGCGCAGCTGCCGTCGAGCGCCAAGAGCGGCATGGCGTTCTCGGCGAACACGGACATGATCCAGGGTCCGCACGGCCAGGACTACTATGCGGACGCGCTGTGCGAGACGCTGTTCGAGACCGTGGTCGGCAACTGCCACGAGTACCGCCGCTTCTTCCAGGCGTTCACCGAGGGCGGCTTCTGGAACGGCTTCAACTTCCACTCCCCGCCGTGCCAGCCGATCGCCGTCGAGGTGCTGCGCAAGTGCCCGGGCGACCTGCGGCCGGAGGTGAACGTGGCGGCCAGCTACGAGGGGGTCGCCGGCGAGTGGCTCGGCAAGTACGACAGCGTGTACGGCGGCTACGCGTTCTTCGCGCCGTCGCTGTACGCGGCGCAGGGCGGCTTCAACAGCATCCTCTACATCCAGAACGCCGGCCTCGAGTGCTCGTCCATCGAGATCTGGTTCAAGGCGCAGGACGACTGCCTGCGCAGCCGGATCTGCGACATCGCGACGCTCGCGCCCGGCGAGACGTACCAGTTCGACGTTGGCGGCTGCATGCCGGCCGGCTGGTACGGTTCCAGCTGGGTGCGATCCACCCAGCCGCTGGCGATCGCCGTCGACCACGTGGGCAACGACGTCCTGATGACCTACAACGGCACCCCGAGCGAGCTGAACTACGTCTTCAACGGCGAGCCGGCCTACACCGTCGGCAGCCAGGTGGCCTACGGGCCGCTCGTCTACTCCGAGTACCAGGGCTGGGACACGGCGGTCATCGTCCAGAACGAGTCCAAGGTGGCCGCCGCCAAGGTGAAGGTCTACTTCCAGGACCGCTCGGGGGGGATCATCACGACGGTGGCCGACTGGGTCTGCGCGGGCGGATCGCAGACGTTCTTCCTGCCGGTGATCGCCGACCTGCCCGGCCACTGGGTCGGCAGCATCCGCGCCGAGAGCCAGGACTGGTTCTCGCCGGGCGCGCCGAACGTGCGGGCGCCGAACATCGTCGGCGTGGCGCAGCTCGTGAAGTACTCCGACGCGACGCGCACGTCGGCGAACGAGGCGATCGCCTACAACCTGTTCCCGGAGCAGCTGGCGTACGACTGGCAGCTCGGCAGCGGTCCGGGCGGGACGTACTCGGGGATCGGCCGGATCGGGATCCCGAGCTTCCTGAAGGACTACAAGCGCACCGGCGTCACGACCGAGATCGCGATCGCGAACATCGTCCCCAAACCCGGCTTCACGAACTTCGCGATCTTCATCTACGACCAGAACGGGCTGATCGACTACCTGTGCGAGATGCTGTCCGAGAAAGAGGTCGAGTACATCAACCTCCAGAGCTGGGGCTTCATCAACAGCGGCTTCAAGGGCTCGGCGATCATCAGCGCCACGTTCTGGGAGCACGACGTCTTCGACCCGCGCGGCGGCTTCACGCGAAACGTCGTCGGTCTGGCGGCGGTCAAGGTGGAGCGCGTCGGCACGGTCCTGGACGCGCCGATCCCGGGCGATGAGGCCTCGGGCAACATGGGCTTCCCGATCCCGGGCGCGTTCGCGTTCGCCGGGCCGTATGCGCCGGGATGCCCGGGGCAACCGGCCGCGCCGCCGCCGTCAGGCGGGCCGGCGCCGACGCCGGGGGGACCGCCGCCGCCACCGTTTCCCTAGCGGACGGTCGGCGCCCGGCGCGAACGTTGCTGCTGCGCGAAGCACGGATTGACAGAGCACGGATTGACAGAGGCCCGGCACGTGGACGCGTGCCGGGCCTCTTCCTGTTCCGGGCCGCGCGTCCATCTGACCGCCGGGCGCGGCCCGCAGCGCGACGTGCCCCCCAGGCCGGGGTCGCTCACCCCCACCCCCCGCTCCACACGATCAATCCCAACCCCACGGCCGCCGTGGCTGCGTACTCCATCACCACCCGCCGCGTAAGCCGTCCGGCGAGGTGCTGCTGGGCGATGCCGCAGAAGACGTAGAACGCGACGAGCAGGATCCCGCCGCCGCGCAGCGCCGAGACGCCCTGCAGGTTGAGTCCCCACGTGAGCTCGCCGAGGATGAGCGCCACGATCCCGGCGTGCACCCACGTGTTCTCGAGCTGCTCCTCGCTGGAGCGCAGGATCTCCAGCGCCAGTGGGAACGTGACCAGGCACACGGCCGGCACGCTGATCAGCGAGCGCTGATGAAGGCCGTGAATCGCGGCATACAACGCAAGGGCGGCGCCGTACGTCATGAAGTTCAGGCCGAGGCGGGCGGTGCGATAGTGGATGTCGTCCAGCTGGATCGTGTGGCGCTCGGCGACGATGACGAGCGTGAGCAGCCCGCCGAGGAGGATCACGCTGGCCACCCACTGCGCCACCCAGACACTCGATGCGGCGTGCAGCCGGGGGATCGCCACGGCGGCGGCCAGCGTCACGAGGCACGGGAGGATCCAGAACGTGGCGGCAAAGCGCGCGTCGACGTTGGCATGGCCGGACTCGATGCGGACGATCGCGTCCATTCCGACTGCGGTCATCGCGACGACGAGCGCGCCGATCAGCCAGACGCCGTCGACGGCGATCCCGAGCGGCGAGCCCAGGATGTTCAGCGACAGCCTGAGCGGCGGGATCGTGGCAAGGGACGCAACGGCAATGCCGGCCAGCACGAGGCTGATCAGCACGACGCTCCGGTCGCCGGGGGGGGATTCGGCATCCATGGGTCGCAAAGTGTACGGTTCCGCCGCGTGAACGCCTAGCGCGGACCGACGACGCTCTCCCACGGCGGGATCTGCCGCGCGAACGGATCCCGCGCCACGGTGTAGAACGGGCCGCCCATCCGCGCAAGGGCCTCGATCTTGGCCTGATCGACCCGGTAGCCGTCGTCCAGCAGGTCGGACCGGATGTGCCACTGCACGATCCGGCCGACGAACAGCGTCGAGGCCCGCGGTTCTTCGCCGAGCGTGAGCGCATGCAGGACGACGCACTCGATGTGGATCGGCGAGGCGGCGACGCGGGGTGGGCGGACCTTCACCGACGGCATCGTCTCGAGGCCCAGGACGTCCAGCTCGCTGATGTCGTGCGGGAAATCGGCCGCGCTGACGTTCACGGCGTCGACGAGCGCCGCGGTGGCGATGTTCACGACGAACTCCCCGGTGGCGAGGATGTTCGCGCGCGTGTCCTTGGGCTTGCCGGCACGGCTGCCGATCGAGACCGCGACGGCAGGGAGGTAGGAGTGACAGGCCATGAAGTAGCTGAACGGCGCCAGGTTCACCCGCCCTTCGCCGTCCACGGACGTCGTCCAGGCGATCGGGCGTGGGACGATCGTGCCGATCGTCAGCTTGTGGGTGTCCGCCGGATCGAGCGCGGTGGGGTCGATCGCGATGTGCATGTAAGTGCGGCTCCTTGCTACGCGTGCCCGGCGCTGGGGCCGCGGTCTTCGCCAGGGCCGATGACGCGCGCGCCTGCCGCGGGGGAGTTGTCCATTGACGACTCGACATAAGATTGGTTGGCGAGTTCGGCGGCGACGGCCGGTGCAACGTGACCTTCGCAGATCAGGTGCACGTTCGGTCCGGCGTCGAGCGTGAACCAGACGGCGAGCCCGTCCGCACGCCAGCGGCGCACGCGGTGGAGCAGCTCGACCGTTGCGCCGTCCCAGTAGAGAACGGCGGGGCGGCTCGTCATCGCCACGGCATGCAGCTCGAGCGCCTCGGCCTCGATCTGATCGCCCAGCGCGGCGACGTCCCGCGCCGCGATCGCCGCTTCGACGGCCGCCAGGCGTGCCGGCAGCCGGGCAATGCGCTCGGCGAACAGCGGGCTCGACGCGGCCAGCGCGTGCCCGCCGCCCGAACCGACGGCCTTGTGCGCCCGGCTGACGATCGCGACGACGTCGTGAAGGTCCCAGTGCGTGGCGGGGGCGATGGACGCGGCGTATGAACCCTCGTCGGTGGCGGCGGCGTACCACCGCACGAACCCTTCCGGCACGGACCGCGCCGCCGAGCCGCTCCCGCGCCGGGCGATCGTTGAAAGGGTGCGTTCGTCGAGTTCGAGCCCGAGCGCTGCCGCGGCCGCGACGCTGAGCGCCGCGAACGCCGAAGCGGACGACGCGATGCCGGTGCCCATCGGGAAGCTGTTCACGCTGACGACAGCGGCACGATCGGTGGTGTCTGCGAGTGCGCGCAAGCTGTCGAGGTGGTGCGTGACGCGGGTGATGGCGACGGCGTCGGCGGCGTGCTGCGGGTCGTATGCGCGGCCGTCGATTGTCAGGGTGTCGGTGTGGAGGGCCGTGTCGAACGTGACGGTTGTCGTCGTGTGCGCGGCGCTGAGGTTCATCGAGATGCTGTCGTTGAACGGCAGGCGCGTGGCGTCGTCCAGGTTGCCCCAGTACTTCACGAACGCGATGTTCGACGGGGCGCGGGCGGTGGCGGTGGCGGCGGGGTGGGACGGGGCGAAGTGGGACATGGCGGGGGATGATAGCAGCGCGCTTGGCGTGTGGGCTTGGGTGGGCGGGGGAGGGCTGAGGCGAGCGGAGGGGATGAAGTGCAGAGCCGGCGGGCGGGGGTGGTTGGGGACGTGCGTGTTTGGGTTCGTGCATTTTTGTTCGCAGGGGCCACCTTGCCCCTGCACCCCGGCCAGGGGGCGCAGCGCCCCCCTGGACCCCCCGCATCGGGGTTTCCGGTCGTTCAAGCACGCGGTCTCGCGCCCGGAAGAGGTCTGGCGGATCGAAGTGCGGCACAGAGTAGTCTGTGGACCGCCCCGCGGCGTGCGGGCCAAAAACGTCAACGAGCAAGATGACATCCCAACGATCTTGCTCGATCAATTGCCTGCTCGTTCGACGGGATTGGGGCGTCCGCTCCAATCTACGCGCCGACGACAATCCGCGGCGGCCATAGAAGCGAAACCTGGTGCGGGGGTCCAGGGGGCGCTGCGCCCCCTGGCTGGGGTGCAGGGGCCAAGCGGCCCCTGCGAACAAAATGCACGAACCCAAAACGCCCCGACCCCAACCACCCCCGCCCGCCGGCTCAGCACTTCATCCCCTCCGCTCCCCAACCCTCCCACGCCCACGCGCTCACCCGCGCCCAGCCTCGGCACCGCCCCCCGGATCCGCCTCAACCACCGTCCCCCCCGCCTCAACCGCACCCCTCAGCGCCGCTCCAACCGCACCCACCCGAAGCCCCGATACGATTCGCACCGTCACCCCCGGCCGCCGCGCCACAAGTGCCAGCGCCGCCCCGACCTTGCTGGCCATCCCGCCGGTGACGTCCGTCGCGCCAGCCCGGGCGCCGCCGAGCGACAGGGCGGCCAGGTTCGGGTCGCCGGGAGACAGCCGGTCGTAGCGGCGTGCGGCTTGGTCGGCGGCGGGGTCGCGGTCGTACACGCCGTCGACGTCCGTCGCGAAGACCAGGCGCGCCGCGCCGAGGGCCTCGGCAAGGGCGACCAGGAGCGGCTCGGTTGAGGCGATCCCGCCGCCCCGCGAGCGATCGAGCGCGGCGTCGCCGTACGTCACCGGCACCGCGCCGAACGCCAGGAGGTCGCCCACGAGGTCCGAGCGAACGGCGATGATCCGGCCGGCGTCCAGCGTCGCCAGCGCCCCGCCGGGCACGCCGATCGCGGGCAGGCCCGCTTCGATCAGCGCGTCCACGACATGGCGGTGCAGCCGGGCGGCGGACGACGCCACCACGGCAAACGCAGCCGGATCGCCCGGTCGGTCGAGGAAGCGGGTCCGCCGCGCGGCCACGTGGGCGAAGCTGCCGCTGCCGTGGGCGATGACGAGCGGTGCGCCGTCCGGATCATCGGCGCGCCATGCCGCCACCTCGGCCGCGACGCGCGTCAACACGTCGGAGCGCACCGCCTCGATGCCGTCCTTGTCCGTCAGGAGCGCACCACCGAGCTTGAGGAGAACGGGTGCACGGTCGCTCATCCGCCGTCCAGCGCCGTCGCTGCAGGATCATCCGCCTCAAGCCGCGCCTCACACGTCCACGGCGCGCCGGCACCCCGGCAAGCCGCGGCGATGCGCGTCGCCTCGTGCGGCGGACAGACGGCCACGATCACGCCGCCGCCTCCGCTGCCCGCCAGCTTCGCGCCGAACGCCCCGGCCTGTGCTGCGGCTTCGGCCAATCGGTCGAGGTCCGGCGTCGAGACGCCCAGTCGCCGGAGGCCATCGTGCGCCGTGGTCATCGCCTGGCCGAGCGCTGCGCCATCGCCTTCGGCCAGCGCAGCGGCGCCGCGGACGGTCAGATCGCCCAACTCCGACAACACGCCGTCGATGCCCGCCGGGTCGGCCGTTCGTGCGGCGCGCACTGCCTCGACCATCGCGCGCGTGCTGCTGAAGCGGCCGCTGTCGGCCACGACGAGCCCGAGCGTCCGCCCGACCGGCGCGTGCCGGAAGGCGCCGGCCTCGAACCAGATCGGCCGTCCGAACGCGATGCAGGCATTGTCGATCCCGCTCGGCCGACCGTGGACGATCCGCTCGCTCTCCAGCGCCAGCTCGGACACCGCCGCGTCGTCCAGCGCGGCCCCGGCGGCTCCGGCGACGGCGCGGACGAGCGCCACCGCCATGGCCGCGCTCGATCCCATGCCGCGCCCCGGCGGGACGGTGCTCTGCAGCGCGATTCGCCAGCTCGGCAGGTCCGCAACCTTCAGGCGGGCGAGCGTCGCCCGAACGGCCACGGCCATCGGCGCCTCGTCGCCGGCCCGCGCCACGTCGACGTCCGCCTGGCCGTCCGGCCAGCGCGAGGTGATACACAGCGCCGCGCCGTCGCCCGGCCACACCGTCGCCTCGACGCCGACGGTCGTGACCGGCGCGGCGAGCGCGGGGTGGCCGTACACGACGGCGTGCTCGCCGAGGAGGATGACCTTGGCGGGGGCGGTGGCGCGGGCGAGGGGGGGCATCGGCGGCGCGGCTACGTCTCGGCCAGTACGATCAGACGATCGGCCGCCTCGAAGGTCAAACGCTCCGACTTGACCGGGTTGACCACCACACCGTGCGCGCGCATGGGGTCGCCGGCGTGCGTGGCGCGCCGGTAGCCGATGGCCGTTTCGCCCTTCCGAAGCGCGCTCTCGATCACCGAGTGGAACGTGAGCGGGGTGCCGAGCACCACGTAGTCGCTCGCCGGCTTGAGGTAGATCTCGGCGCCATCCGGGTCGAACAGGTCCTGAAACACCGCCTCCAGCTCCGGGTTCTCGGCAATTTGCACCATCAGCAGGCTGACGAGTCGGTCGCTGACGATGAAGTCATCGGCGCGTGTGGCGACCGCAAGGTCGCGGTTGCGGACGTCGAGCATTTCGGAGACGACGGCGAGATCACGGCCGCTGCGGTCGGCGATGTCGCGCAGGTGGAGCAGGGTGATAAGCGTCTGCGCATCGGTTACGTGGTGGTCGTCGTGCCCCTCGCCCGCCAGCACGATGACGTGATCGTAGCCTGGCACGTCGAGCATCTCGAGCGTCGCTCGATCGCACGGGTTGCCTGGATCCACCGACAGCGACAGGTTGGTGTGACCGCTTGCCGCCGGCATGCCACGGCCGTCCAGTTGGGCCACGACGTGGACGGTCGAGCCTCGCGTCACGTAGTTGTCCAGCTCCGCGATCAGCTGGTCACCGCGGCGATTCCAGCCGAGGACGAGCGTGCGCTCGGCATCGACGCCGGTTGGCTTCGTTGTGGCAACCACGGTGGGATCGACCACGTCTGCGGAGGCGTCCTTGAACCCCACCTTGTCATCGTCGGCGGCGATGACGATCAGCCGATCGCCCGGCCCGACGGCGGTCGCGCCCGAGGGGTTGAGTCGAATCGCGCCGCCCGCATCGCGGATCCCGATGCCCGTTCCGCCGACGCAGTTCTGCAGCGCTTCGCCATAAGTGACCGCCCCCGCCGCGCCCGGCGGCGCGAAATAGATCTCGTCGCCGTCGAAGTCGAGCAGCTCCTGCGTCACGATCGACAGGCCGCTCTGGCGGCACGTTTGCGCCGTGATCCGGGCGATCAGGTTGTCGACGAGGACGATGTGCGCCCACGCGCCGGACGCAAGGCGGGCCGCGTCAAGGTTGGCCGCATCGCGCACGGCGGCCACGACGTTCCACGCTTTGCCGTGATCGCCCTTGATCTGTGCCAGCGCCAACAGGGCTTTGACGGTGTGGATGTCACCGTGCACGCTCTCGGCCGGCAGCACGATGATCGAGCGCGCCGTTTCCGGACTGCCGATGCGCAGGTCGTTCGGATCCAACGGATTGCCGTGACGACACACGATGCGCAGTCGGCCCGTCTGCCCGCGCTCGCGCACTTCGGACTCCATCACCACCTTGTCCTCGGCGCCGAGGATGACAACGCATGGCCGCCGAACGTTGGCGTTGGCCGTCGCAAGCTCGTTCAGGACCGCAAAAATCTTGGGCGACCAGCCGAGCACCAAGATGTGGCCGGCTTCGACGACGCGCGACCGTCCTTGTCGCAAAGCCTCGATCCGGGCATCGATCCCGGCCGACAGCACGCCGATCAACGCACTGATGATGAACACCCCGCCGAGCGTGACCAACAGCATGACGATACGGAAGCCCCAGCCTGCATCGCCGCCCATCGTGCCCGAGTCGAGTGTGCGCATCAGGCTCTGCCACGCCGCCTCGATGAACCCAAGCGGGTGATCCTCGCCTCCGGGCCGGATCCCGAGCCCCACCAGGAGGGCGGCCGCCACGAAGATCACGCCGAGGCTGATCAGACCAAGCCCTCCGACCATGGCCGGCGTTCCCCGCGCCATGAAGTTGTCGAACCGATAGCGCAGTCGCTCGGACCACGAGGTGTTCGGCATGCAGACGACCTTTGGATAGTTGGAGGGTACTCGCGCCGATGGTCCCTTCTTACCGGCGGAGTATCGCCGCGCCGCTGCCCTGCGGCAAGCGATCGACCCGAGGCGCGCCCATCGACTCTCCCCCGTCCCCGCAACCCTACGCGAAGTGCCATCGTAGTGATATCATGTTGATAGCTCGTTCTTGCACACAGGAGGTCTTCGATGATCCGCGAGATTCGCCGCACGCCCCTGGCCGGGATCCCAATGCTCGTCGCGTTGCCCTTGGCCATCATCCTGACGTGCTTGGCGATGGTCTGGGCGTTCAGCGGTGAACAGATCGTCGTTGGGCTGATCTTGACCGCCGCCCTCGTCGTCGAGTGCGTCATGCTCGGTGGGTTCTTCATGGTGGCCCCGAACGAGGCGCAGGTGCTCCAGCTCTTCGGCCGCTACGTCGGTACGGCCCGCGAGCCCGGCCTGCGATGGGCGAACCCGTTCTACGGCAAGCGCAAGGTCTCGGTCCGGGTCCGGAACTTCGAGACGCCCAAGCTCAAGGTGAACGACAACCACAGCAACCCGATCGAGATCGCCGCCGTCGTCGTCTGGCGCGTCGTCGACACCGCCGAGGCGATGTTCGAGGTCGACGACTACAAGAACTACGTCGGGGTGCAGAGCGAGTCGGCGCTGCGCAGCCTGGCCACCGGCTATCCGTACGACGCCCACGACTCCAGCCAGCAATCGCTGTCCGGCAACACGGCCGAGGTCTCCGAGAAGCTCAAGGACGAGATCCAGGAGCGGCTCGGCAAGGCCGGCGTCGAGGTGATCGAAGCCCGCATCAGCCACCTGGCGTACGCCCAGGAGATCGCGGCCGCGATGCTCCAGCGCCAGCAGGCCAGCGCGATCGTGGCCGCACGCTACAAGATCGTCGAGGGCGCGGTCGGAATGGTGGAGCACGCGCTCGAGATGCTCTCCAAAGGCAAGATCGTCGAGCTGGATGACGAGCGCAAGGCCGCCATGGTCAGCAACCTGCTCGTCGTCCTGTGCAGCGACCGCCATGCGCAGCCCGTCGTGAACACGGGCACGCTGCACAACTAACCCGCGGTCTCCCTCACCCGGCGCGCGGGGGCGCGCCTGCCCTCTCCCGCGGGGGCGGGAGAGGGCACGTCCATCCGGTGGCCGATTCCGCGCTCGTCACGACTGCCGCCGCTGAGGATGGACGCTTTCCGACGCCCCCGCGGGGGAAAGGTGGCAGCGCCGAAGGCGCTGACGGACAGGGGGTACGCCAGGAGGCGCCGTCGATGGCCGAACGAAAGACGTTTCCGCTGCGAATGGACCCGGCGCTGTTCGCCGCGCTCCAGCGCTGGGCCGACGACGAGCTGCGAAGCCTGAACGGGCAGATCGAGTATGTGCTGCGCGACGCGCTGCGAAGGAGCAGCCGGCTCGTGCCGCGGGATCCGCCGGCGGACGGCGAAGGGGTGGCGGCCGAACCGTAACGAGATCGCGGTGATCTGCGATCAAGTCACCGTGATCTGCGCTCGATTCACCGTGATGCGATGCCAAGCCCGGCCGGCCGGCGCCCGTGGCTCCCTTGCCCGGCCCCACGCCCCGCCGTATCATCCCGCCCCATGCCTGCCCTCCACTCGCACGCCCAGCCCTCGTCCCCCGAGTTCAAGGCCAACGACGCGCACAACCGCGCGCTCGCGGCCGAATTGCACGCGCGCCAGGCCCGCGTCGCCACGGACCGCAATCCACGGGTCGTGGCGCTCAGCCGCGAGCGCGGCAAGCTGCCGGTGCGGGAGCGGATCGAGGCCGTGCTGGACCCGGACACGCCGTTCCTCGAGCTCTCGCCGCTCGCCGCGTGGGGCGTGTACGACGACGAGTCGCCCGGCGCAGGCATCGTCACGGGCGTCGGGCGGGTGCACGGGCGGGAGTGCCTGATCGTCGCCAACGACCCGACCGTCAAGGGCGGGACGTACTACCCGTTGACCGTGAAGAAGCATGTCCGGGCGCAAGACGTCGCCCGCGAGAACCACCTGCCGTGCATCTACCTCGTCGACTCGGGCGGCGCGTTCCTGCCGCGCCAGGACGAGGTCTTTCCGGACCGCGAGCACTTCGGGCGGATCTTCTTCAACCAGGCCCGGATGAGCGCGATGGGCATCCCGCAGATCGCCGCCGTCCTCGGGAGCTGCACGGCGGGCGGCGCCTACGTGCCGGCGATGAGCGACGAGGCGATCATCGTCAAGGGCAACGGCACGATCTTCCTCGGCGGTCCGCCGCTCGTGAAGGCCGCCACCGGCGAAGTCGTCAGCGCCGAGGACCTCGGCGGCGCGGACGTCCACACGCGCCTGTCGGGCGTGGCGGACCACTTCGCCGAGGACGAGCCGCACGCGCTCGAACTCGTGCGCAGCGTCGTCGGCAACCTGAACCGCCGGCCGGCGCCGTACGCCGTGGAGCGGCAGTCGCCCGAGCCGCCGCTGTACGATCCGGCCGAACTGTACGGCATCGTCCCGGCCGACGTCCGGGTCAGCTACGACGTGCGCGAGGTGATCGCCCGCGTCGTGGACGGCTCGCGGTTCGACGAGTTCAAGGCGCGCTACGGCCCGACGGTCGTGTGCGGCTTCGCCCACATCTGGGGGATGCCGGTCGGGATCGTCGCCAACAACGGGCTGCTGTTCAGCGAGGCGGCCACCAAGGTGGCGCACTTCGTCCAGTTGTGCGGTCAGCGCGGCACGCCGCTCGTCTTCCTGCAGAACATCGCAGGCTTCATGGTCGGGCGGGCGTACGAGACGGGCGGCATCGCCAAGGACGGCGCCAAGATGGTCACGGCCGTCAGCACCGTGCCCGTCCCGCGGCTGACGGTGTTCATCGGCGTGTCACACGGCGCCGGCAACTACGCCATGGTCGGCCGCGGCTATGACCCGCGCTTCCTGTTCACGTGGCCGAACAGCCGGATCAGCGTCATGGGCGGCGAGCAGGCCGCCACCGTGCTCTGGACGGTGAACCAGGACGGGCGCGACCCGCTGCCGCCCGATCAGGAAGCCGCCTTCAGCAGCCGATCCTCGACAAGTACGCCGTCGAAGGCAGCCCGTATTACGCCACCGCCCGGCTCTGGGACGACGGGATCATCGATCCCGTCGACACGCACGCCGTGCTCGGGTTGGCGTTGTCCGCCACGCTGAACGCGCCGCGGCCGGACGGCGGCTACGGCGTCTTCCGGATGTGATCGCCGTGCGACGGCGCAGGGCCGCCCCGAAGACGCGGACGCTCCGGACGATCGATGCGTGGGTCGGCGCGATGATCGACGCGCCCTTCCAGCACATCCGCGTCGACCACGACGACGACGTCGCGACGGTCGTCGTCGACCGCTCCGACGTCCACAACGCCCTGTCCGACCAGACGATCTTCGAACTGACGCACGCGTTCGTGCACCTCGGGTCCGATGCTGCGGTGCGGTTCGTCGTCCTGCGCGGCGCCGGCAAGCACTTTTCAGCCGGCGCCGACCTGACCTACATGCGCGCGATCGCCCACCAGGGCCACGAGGCGAACGTCGCCGGCGCGTACGCGCTGGCCGACATGCTGGCCGCGATCCGCGATTGCCCGAAGCCCGTCGTCGCCCGGGTCCACGGCGCGTGCATGGGCGGCGGCGTCGGGCTCGTGGCGGCGTGCGACATCGCGGTGGCGGCCGAGGACGCCAAGTTCGCGCTGTCCGAAGCCAAGCTCGGCATCGTCCCGGCCGTCATCTCACCGTTCGTCCCTGCCGCGGATCGGCGTGGCAGCGGCGCGCGAGCTCTTCCTGACGGCCGAGGTCTTCGGCGCCGCGCGGGCGCAGGCGATCGGGCTCGTCGCCCGCGTCGTGCCGCCGGGCGGCCTGGACGACGGTGTGGCCGAGCGGATCGCCGCACTGCGCGCGGCAGGTCCGGAGGCGCAGGCCACCGTCAAGCGGCTGATCTGGGCGGTCTGGAACGATCCGGCCGGCGCGCGCGAGCGCACGGCGCACATCATCGCCGATCGCCGCGCCTCGGCCGAGGGGCAGGAGGGCATGGCGGCGTTCCTCGAGCGCCGGCCGCCGCGCTGGGTCGAGGGCGGCGATGCCTGACCGGCCGCTCCGCACCGTCCTGATCGCGAACCGCGGCGAGATCGCCCGGCGGATCATCCACGCCGCGCACCAACTCGGCCTGCGCGCGGCGTGCGTCGCGTCCGATGCGGACCGCGACGCGGTGTGGCACCAGGCGGCCGACGTCGTCGTGCCGCTTGCCGGTTCGACGGCCACCGAGACGTACCTGCGCGCCGATCTCATCCTGGACGCCGCACGGCGCGTCGGCGCGGATGCGATCCACCCCGGCTACGGCTTCCTGTCCGAGCGGCCGTCGTTCGCCGAGGCGTGCGAGGCCGCCGGGATCGCCTTCGTCGGCCCGACCGCCGACGCCATGCGCCGCATGGGCGGCAAGGTGCCGGCGGTCGAGCTGGCGCGGTCCGTCGGCGTGCCGACGGTGCCGGGTGTGAGCGGCGTCGGCCTCGGCGACGGCGCGCTAGCCCGCCGCGGCCGCCGAGATCGGCTTCCCGGTCCTCATCAAGGCCTCGGCCGGCGGCGGCGGGCGCGGGATGCGCCGCGTGGACGATGCCGCCGGGTTCCCGGACGCGCTCGCTGCGGCCAGGGCCGAGGCCTTGTCGGCGTTCGGCGACGACACCGTGCTCCTCGAGCGCTACTTCCCGCTCGCCCGGCACGTCGAGGTCCAAGTCCTCGGCGACGGCCGCGGCAAGGTGATCCACTTGTTCGAGCGCGACTGCTCGATCCAGCGCCGCTACCAGAAGATCATCGAGGAGGCGCCGGCCCCGGTCTGGACCCGGCCCAACGCGCCGCGATCACGGCGGCGGCCGCCAAGCTTCGCGATGGCCGTCGACTACCGTTCGGCCGGCACGGTCGAGTTCCTCGTCGACCCGACGGCCGAGCCGCCGGGCGGCTTCTACTTCCTGGAGATGAACACCCGCCTCCAGGTCGAGCACCCGGTGAGCGAACTCGTCACCGGCCTCGACCTGGCGGCCTGGCAGCTCCGGCTGGCCGGCGGCGAGCCGCTGTCCATCGACCAAGCCGACGTGACGCTGCGCGGGCACGCGATCGAGGCCCGGCTGTACGCCGAGGACCCGGCGGCCGGCTTCCTGCCGTCCATCGGCCGTCTGGCGGCCTACCGACCCCCATCCGGCCCCGGCATCCGCATCGACGACGGCGTCGCAGCCGGCAGCGAGATCACGCCGCATTACGACGCCATGATCGCCAAGGTCATCGCTTCCGGCGCCGATCGGTCCGAGGCGCTTGCGCGGCTGCAGCGCGCACTGCACGACACGCTCGTCCTCGGTGTGACGACGAACATCGACTACCCCAGGCGATCGTCGGCCACGCCGCGTTCCGCGCGGGTGACGTCCACACGCGGTTCCTCGACGAGCACCTACCCGACTGGCAAGGCGCGCCCATCACCGCCGACGACGACGCCTGGTTGGCGGCGGCGGCGTTCGAGCTGCTCGGTGCGTCCGGCGCCGCGGGCACGGGCGGCGCCGGAATGGCCGGCGGTGCGGTGACGGGCGACGGCATCGCCCCGCAGCGGCCGATCCGTGGACCCGCCTGGGCGGCTGGCGCAACGTCCGAGAGACGGGCCGATGAAGGTAACGCTCCGGATCGGCGGCCGAGCGCGTGGCCGAGGTCACGCGCCGCGACGGGCACGTCATTGTCCGGCTCGGGCCGATCGCTTCCGGCGACGGCCCGACGACCACGCCGCCGCCGGCCATTCCGGACGAAGCGGCGGCGGTCGCACTCGTGGGTCCGCCCGGAACGCGACGGCACGTGGACGCTCGTCGATGCGGCGGACGCCGGGCGCCGGATCCCGGTGGCGGGGACCGCGCATGGCACGGATCGACAGATCTGGACGGCCGGTCGGACGCTGCGCTGCGGCCGCGTCGTCGCCGGCGGCGCCGCACGCCATGCGGCGGACGCGGCGGGACTGTCGGCCGTGATCCCGTCCGTGGTCCTCGACGTCCTCGTCGCGCCGGGCGAGGTCGTTGCCGACGGGCAGAAGCTGATCCTGCTCGAGTCGATGAAGATGGTCGTGGCCATCCAGGCGCCGTTCGCCGGTGTCGTGACGGCCGTGCACTGTGCCAAGGGCGAGGCCGTCCAGCCGGGCGTGCCGCTGTTGGCCCTCGAAGAGGCCCCGGCGGCCGCCCCATGACGCCGCCGTCGGGCACCGCCCCACCGTCGAGGACCGCCCCGCCGTCGAGCATCGACCCGATCCGGGCGCTGTCGCCTGCCGAGCGCGCGGCGCTGGCGGCCACCCCGTCACCCGCTGCGCTGCCCGACCGCGTCGAGATCTTCGAGGTCGGCCCGCGGGACGGGCTGCAGAACATCGCCAACGTCGTGCCGGCGGACGTGAAGATCGACCTCATCCACCGGCTGTGCGCGCTCGGCTTCCGGCGCATCGAGGCCGTGAGCTTCGTCCACCCGCGCGCCGTGCCGCAGATGGCCGACGCCGAGACCGTGATGGCGAACATCGACACGGGCGCGGCGCAGATCGTCGGGCTCGTGCCGAACGTCCGCGGCGTCGAGCGCGCGCTCGCGTGCGGCGGCCTCGACGGGCTGAACTTCGTCCTGTCGGCGACGGAGGCGCAGAACCAGCGCAACCTGCGCCAGTCGATCGCCGAGTCCCTTGGCGCCCTCGGCGAGTCCGCCCGGCTGGCGCGCTCCGCCGGCCTGCCGATGCGTGCGACGATCTCGACGGCCTTCGGCTGCCCGTTCGAGGGCTATGTCCCGCCCGAGCGCGTCCTGGACATCGCCGCGCGCTGCGCCGAGCTTGGCGCGGACGAGATCTGCCTTGGCGACACGACCGGCATGGCCGTGCCGACGCAGGTCCACCGCTTGTTCCGTGCGCTGGCCCTCCGGGTGCCGACGCTGCCGCTGGCCGTGCACCTGCACAATACGCGCGGCTCGGGCGCAGCCAACGTGATCGCCGCTGCACGCGGGCGTCGCGATCGCCGACGCGTCGATCGGCGGCCTTGGCGGCTGCCCGTTCGCGCCGGGCGCCACGGGCAACATCTGCACCGAGGACACCGTTCACATGCTCCACGGCATCGGGATCACGACCGCGATCGACCTCGAGGGTCTGATCGTCGCGGCGCGCGAACTCGAACCGCGGCTCGGGGTGCGGTTGCCGGGGCAGGTGATGCGGGCGGGATCGTCGTTGGGTGCGCTGCGGGCGCCGGTCGACGGCTGAACGTGCCAAAGGAAGGAGCACGGCTTTCGCCGTGCCCCTGATCGTCTGGGATCCGTGTTGTCGGCCGTGTCCCTACGGTGCGGTCACCGCAGACAGGGCGCCACCGCCATCGGCCAAGCGGTGTACCGCCCGACGAGGCGCCGATTGCCGCTGCCCGCCAGGAACGTGTAGTTCCCGTGTGCCGCGTCGGATGCGTCGAAGAAGCCGCGGATCATGATCTCGTTCACGCGGAGGGTGTCGCAGTTCGCCGGCAGGCACGGCGGGCGGTTGCACCGGATCGGGTTGCGGCCGTGCGGCGGGTCCGTCGGGCGGCGGTCGCCGCGGTTGTCGCAGCGAACCTCTTCGCGGTCGCGCCGGAAGATCCACATCCCGTCGGCAACGCCGGTGGACGAGTTCGAGATGCCTCGTTGCCGGAGATGCCGCTGCCGGTGCCGTGGTTGACGGTGATCCCGCCGATGTAGCGACCATCCGCCGAGACATCGAAGCGGATCGAGCCGCCACTGTCCGTGATGCCGCACCACGCGCCGGCGATCGGCACGGGCGCCGGCTGGCGAGCGGCCGAGGCGTTCTGCACCGCGAGGCCGAGGGCGGCGCACAGGGCGACGCCAGCAGCGAACCGGAACATCGTCCGACGTGACGGTGCGGTGCGAGGATTGATGTAGATGGTCATCGTGCACTCCTGATCTACGCGGCGTCGACGAGCAGCCAGCCAGCATCACCGAATGAAACGTCTGTCGACCTGCTCCCGGTTCAAGATTAGCACCGCCGCCGCCCGGCGTCGACCCGGGCGGCGATCGCTCCAATGTCGGGCAATGATGGAAGCGCGGTGTGGGCCGGTGGCGAGCGGCGGCGGTTGAGGGTGTAGACCCGCGAGGTGACCAAAACGTTCCACGCTGCGATCCGATGCGCGCGGGCGTATCCTGTCGTCGCCGTGCGCCGATATAATACGTACGCCCCGATGCGCGATGGATCGCGTGCCCAAGGAGTCGAACATGGACCTCTCGCTCGGATTCCGCCGGGCCGCTACCGTCGCCGTCGTGCTGTGCGGCACGCTCATCGTCGGCGGCACGCAGCCGGCAGTCCGTGCGGCGTCACCGCCGCGCGACCAGAAGATGCCGACCCTGGCCTACATGACGGACGCGGCGGCCGAACTCGACGACTACTTTGCGGTCTGGATCGAAGACCGCGGCAGCGGCGGCGAGCTGTACGGCAAGCGGTTGTTCGGCAACGGTCTGCCGAACGGCGGGCCGGATCGCCAAGGCATCGCCGTCGTGCGTGAGGTGCAGGGCCCGGGCCGCAGCAGCGAGCCGCACGGCGAACGCGTCGACCCCGATCTGGTCTGGAACGGCCCGCAGCTCGAATTGTTGCTCGTCTGGTCGGAGTTCACCGGCGACGAGAACGGCTGGGACATCTTCGGGGTCCGCGTGAGCCCGGCCGGATACTCGGTCGGTTCGCCCAAAGTGCTCGTCAGCGGGCCCGGCGACCAGCAGCATCCGGATGTCGCGATACAGGCGTCGGAGCACGACACCGTCGGCTACATCCTGGTGTACGACGACAACCAGCGGGATCTCGACCGCATCATGGCCCGCAAGATCCGGTTCAACGCGATCCCGAACGGCAAGCCGTTCCAGGTGTTTGCCGGCGAGACATGGAACGCCACCGACCCGACGACGAACGGCGCCGCGGTCGCCTGGGTGGACGACCGCGGCGAGACGACCGAGATCTACACGATCCGGCTGCGCAACGGGTTGCCGAACGGTACGGACGAGCGACTGGCCGGCACCGAGGACGACGATTTCAACCCGAACTACGGCTCGGGCGGCCTGGTCTGGAACGTCTACGACCCGGCCACGCCCAACGACATCCTCGGCCTGCAGGTGTACGACAACAACCGCACGCGCGGCCCGTCGTTCGGCATCCGCGTCCCGCCGGCCAACCAGTCGTGGCCGATCTTGGTGAACGGCCTGCTGCTCTACAGCGATGACCGCTCGGGCAACTTGGACCTGTATGCCATCCGCACGGCCAACGTGCGGTACCAGCGCGGCAACGAGATCCCGATCGTCAAGGAGTGACGGACCGCGCAGGCTGGCGGGCGTCGGAGAGCGGTTGGTAGGTTTTGGCAGGCGGACGCAGCGACAATTGCGTGCGACCCGCTGTGTCGGCCACCCGAGTGGACCGGCGGAGGGTGCACGAAGGGAAACCGCACGATGACGCTGCATTTGGCTCGACCGACCGCCCAACTCCGACCGATGACGGCCACGACATCGTCGACGCTCGCCAAATCCTTCACGCCGTCCACGCCGTCCGCGGCGACGCCCGCCAGCCTCGAGCGGGCCATCGAGGACGGTTCCAGCCGCCTGCCCGGCTTCCATCGGCTTTCGGCGCGGGCACGGCAAGCGGTCTTGGTGCGCTGGGCCGGGCTCGACGAGGCCGAGACGGCGTTGCTTGGGGCACGGGCGCGCTCACGCTGGAGCGGGCCGATGCGATGATCGAGAACGCCGCCGGCGTGTTCGGCCTGCCGCTCGGGATCGCGACGAACTTCCGCATCGATGGGCGCGACGTGCTCGTGCCGATGGCCGTCGAGGAGCCGTCCGTGGTGGCGGCCGCCAGCTTCGGGCGCTCCTTGCCCGCGCCGGCGGTGGCTTCACGACATCCGCCGACGCACCGGTGATGATCGGCCAGGTTCAGCTGCTTGACCTCCCCGGACGACGACCTCGATCGAGCCGCGGCGCGAATCCTGGCTGCCCGCGACGGGATCCTCGAGGTCGCACACCGTCAGAGCGAGACGCTGCCGCGGCTCGGCGGCGGCGCGAAGGACCTCGTCGTCCGGCGTTCCCCGACACGCCGGTGGGGCCGATGCTGGTCGTCCACCTGCTCTATGACACCCGCGACGCGATGGGCGCCAACGCCGTCAACACCGCGTGCGAGGCCGTCGCCCCGCTGCTGGCCGAGGTCACCGGCGGGCGGGTGCTGCTGCGCATCCTCTCCAACCTGGCCACCGAACGCCGCGCCACCGCCCGCTGCCGTATCCCGGCGGCGGCGCTGGCGCGCGACGGCCGCGACGGGCACGAAGTGGCGAAGCGGATCGTCGAGGCGAACGCGTTGGCGGTCGTCGACCCATGGCGTGCGGCAACCCACAACAAGGGGATTCCCTGAACGGCATCGACCCGGTCGTCATCGCCACGGGCAACGACTGGCGAGGCGTCGAAGCGGGCGCGCATGCCTTTGCCGCGCGCGACGGCCGCTACGGCAGCCTGACGACCTGGCACGTCGACGCGAGCGGCGATCTGGAGGGTTCGTTGGAGCTGCCCATGGCCGTTGGCATCGTGGGCGGCGGCACGCGGGCGCATCCGCAGGCGGCACTGGGCCTGAAGATCATCGGCGCCGAATCCGCACAGGAATTGGCGCGGGTCATCGTCGCCGTGGGCCTGGCCCAGAACCTGTCGGCGCTGCGAGCGCTCGTGTGCGAGGGCATCCAGGATGGCCATATGGCGCTGCACGCACGTCAGCTCGCCTTGTCCGCCGGCGCCGAAGCGCACGAGGCCGAGGCTGTCGCGACGGCGCTCGTGGCGGAGGGAGTGATCCGCGCCGGGCGTGCGGCCGAGGTGCTCGACGAGCTGCGAGCCACCCGCAGGCCCGCACCGTCTCGATAACGCACGGTTGGGGGCACGGCACGCTGTATAGCCTCGGGACAAGGGTGACAGGTTGACCTCAGGACATCGGTGACACCACGCTGGCGGGCCAAGATCCGAGAGGAGGCTTGGCATGCCGTGGAAGGAAACCGATGTGCGCACAGAACGACTGGAGTTCGTGGTTCGTGCACGGCAGCCAGGCGCTGAGGTGGCAGCGATCTGCCGAGCGTTCGGAATCAGCCGCAAGACAGGTTACAAGTGGCTGAGGCGGGCACGAGAGGAGGGGCTGGTCGATCTGGCGGAGCATTCGAGACGGCCATCAGAGTCCAGGACGAACGCCGGAGGCGCACGAAGCGGCGGTGGTACGTCTGCGGCGACGATACGGCTGGGGCAGCAAGAAATTGCAGCTGCTGCTGGCTCGGGAGGGCATTCAACTAGGCCACGCCACGATCGAGCGGATCCTCAAACGGCAGGGACTCATTGAGGGAAAGAGCCGCCAGCTCCCGGCTACGCAGCGCTTCGAGCGCCCGCAACCCAACGACTTGTGGCAGCTGGACTTCAAGGGAGAGTATCGGGTGCAGGCAGGCCGTTGGTGCTATCCGTTGAGCCTGATCGATGATCACAGCCGATACCCTTGTGGCGTTAGAGCCGTTGGCTAGCACCCGTCTCTCCGGAGTGGAGGCCGTGTTGGTGTCCAGCTTCCAGCACTATGGGCCTGCCGGAGGCGATGCTCATGGATCACGGTGCGCCGTGGTGGAGTACGGCCAACGGCCACGGCCTTACTCGGCTGTCCGTGGGATTGCTCGAACAGGACATCCGACTCCATCTACAGCGCGCGCGGTCATCCACAGACGCAGGGCAAGGTGGAACGGTTCCATCGCACGCTGGACGAAGCTCTCGCGCATCGTGGCTACCCAACCACGATGGAGGGCTTTCAGGTTGCCCTGCCGGCGATTCGCCAGGACTACAACCATGACCGGCCGATATCGAAAGTCTGGCCATGCACGTGCCGGCGGCGCGGTATCATCCCAGCCCTCGACCCTACTGCCCAGACGTCCAGCCTTGGGTGTATCCAAGCGGTGGCGATCTCTTTGAACTCAACTCAGCCGGCAACCTGCGCTACCAAGGCCGCCAGTACTTCGTGTGCGAGGCCCTCGTCGGCAAGACCGTCTGGTCTCGCCGCGTCGAGGACAAACTCCTGGTCGCCTATCGCTCCATGTACATCCGTGAGATCGACTTGCTCGCCCATCGTACCCGCGCATTGATCGAGCATCTCCCAGCATGAACCCATCCCTCCGGCCTGCGAGCCGCTCAATCCCAACCGCTGTGTTACCCATGTCCTGAGGTCGATCTGTTACCTTTGTCCCCAGGGTCAAACAGGCACGCCGTGCCCCTACCGACGGGTGCGCGTTGCCGGCCGCCGTCCGATCACCGCCCGCCCAACCACAATTCCAACCGCTCCAGCGTCCGCACAGGTACGAATCCGGCCGCCTCCAGCGCTGCACGAAGCGGTCCGTCCTGTCCCGTGGCGTCGGTCTCGACGGCCGCCGGCGGCACGCCGATGAGCCGATCGAGACAGGCGCGGACGATCTGCGGTTCGACGCGACCGCGCCAGGAAGGGTCGACGACGATGTCGAGCCGGTGAGCGTTGCCGTACTCGTACGCATCGACGACGGCAAGCGCACGGTGCTCGCCGTCCGTGCTCACGGCCAGTCGGTGGCGCGTGCGGCTGTGAAGCCAGTCGTCGAGCCGGCCCTTCAACTGCGCCCGCGCCGCGCCGTCCCGCGGACGAGCGACGGCGGTCCGGCCCGGCCGATCTCGCCGGCGCGCGCGAGCAGGCGTCGTGCGCGCGTCGCCCGGTGAGCGCCATGGCCGGACGGTGACGATCAGGGCCACTTCGTCGGCACCGGCGCCGGTGCGAGTTCGGCCGTCCTCGGAGGAAGGTGCGAGGGCGGCGGACGACGGCAGACGGTAGAGCGTCGACGACCCGATGGGCCCGGAAGCCGAGGCCGGTGTACAACGTCTTGGCGGCGTCGTTCGTGTCGCGCACCTGGAGCTGGATGCGTCGGCACCCCGAGCGCGCGCGCTACGTCGAGCGCGCTGTCCATCAGTCGGCCCGCGATGCCCTGGCGGCGGTAGCTTGGATGCGTCACGACGTTGGCGATGACCCAGGTGTCCGGTCCGGCCCTCAGCAGGCTGGCGTTGGCGATCAGGCGCCCTGCGTCGTACCACACGAAGCCGCCAAGGCCGTCGACCGCGCCCGGATGATGTGGAGGAGCACGTTCATCAGCGGGCCGGCGGCGGAGAGCGCCGCGAGATCCTTCAGCCAGCGCCGGTCGCGGGCCTCGAGGTCGTCGCCGAAGCCGAGCTCGAGCAGCTCGATGACGGCCGCCAAGTCGCGCCGCACGTCGAACCGAAGCAGTCCGTCGGGCGCGCGCTGCATATGGTCCGCGGCGCCAACGCTGGTCATGGCCGGGGCACGCCCGACCGTTCAGCAGCCACCGGCAGCGCGCCCGACGGTCCGACGACGTAGCGATAGCTGCGCCCGCCCGCCATCAGCCAGACGTCCAGCGTGCCCGGCGATCCCGCCGTCGTCGTCCGCGCGCGTGACCGCCACCGCCGAGCGCGGCACGCCGAGGCGAACGGCGAGGTGGGCCATGGCGTGTTTGACGGCCGACTGCCAGGCGGCGGGCACGGGCAGCTTCACGCGCGCGCTCACGCTTCCCCTCCAGGTTCGGGCGCTTCGGCCCCGGACACATCGTCGTCGTCCGGCTCATCCGCCTCCCACGAGATGATCCAGGCGCACAGCCCGGCCACGAGGACCGTCGCGAACGCCAGCCAGAACCACTGGCGGCCGGCGAGCGTGTCCACATCGCGGGCCGAGTAGCCGACGATCGCGACCATCCCGATCGAGAGCACGGCCCAGGTGACCAGGTTCGGATGTCGGTTGATCCACGCCATTCGGTGCCCCCGCTCCGTGATTGATCCCGCCACAACCTCAACGCCGCCATCGCGACCGAAGTCACGAGTGGGCTGGCGGTCGCTTCCCGACCTGCGCCCGGCGCAGCTCAAGTCGCTGCCAAGCCGCTTCGAGCTGCGCCGCCGTCGCCTCGGGCGTGCCCGTATTGTCGATAACTTCCGTCGCCATCGCAAGGCGCGGCGCGAGCGGGGTGGCCGCCGCCATCCGGCGCGCCGTTTCGGCCTCGTCCCAGCCGCGCACGCGGACGCGCTCGGCCCGCCGATGGGACGCCGCGAGGACGAGCCACACGGCATCGCACTGCGCCGCCAGCCCCCCCTCGACAAGCTTGACGGCCTCGACGACGGCCACTTCGGCGCCGCATGACGCCAGCCACGTTCGCGTGCGTGTGCGGACGAGGGGGTGGAGGATCGTCTCGAGGTCGGCCAATGCCGCCGCATCGCCGAACACGACGCGCGCCAATGCCGCGCGGTCGATCCCGCCATCCGGCGCGATGACCGTACCGCCGAAGCGCTCCATGACCGCCCGGCGCGCCTCGCCGCCGTCGCCGAGCAGCGTGTGGACCACGGCATCCGCGTCGAGCGCGGCGACGCCCTTGGCCTCGAGCCAGCGGCGGACGGTGGACTTGCCGGCGCCGACGTCGCCGGTGAGGCCGATGAGGTAGGGGGGCTGGGACATCGGCGGGGATGATAGCCGAGGTGATGCGCACCCGTGTGGTTAATCTGATGTTAAGACCCGCCCGCAACGTTGTCCGCTACGCTCTGCACCGGACCGTCCACCGCAATGTCGCGGATGCGCCGGCAGGGGCGGTCCGTGCAGTGAGGGACGCCCCATGAAACGCTCTTCGACTTCCCGATCCTCGATGTCGCTCGCGCAGTGCCGCTGGGCCGTCGCCGGCGCGCTCTGCCTCGGCGCCGTCGCCGTCGGTTCCGCCGGCGCGTTGCGGGGGCGAGCGCCCGTTGCGGGGGCGCAGAGCGCGTGCTATGGCGACTTCAGCGAGCTGAAGGGCTGGTGGCCGCTCGACGAGGACGCGCCGTCCGACACGGCGGCGGATGTCATGCGCGGCAACACGGCGCGGCTTGTCGGCCTGCCGGGCGTGGCGCCGGGCAACCGCGGGTTGGGCAGGGCTTTCGGCAAGAACGCGCAGTGGGGCGAGGTGAACGCGCCGGCGGCGGCGCTGGACATCGGTGTTTCGGATTGGACGATCGATGCCTTCATCCGACTGCCGCTCGGGACATCGCGGGTGGCCATCGCGCGGACGGGCAAGATCGCGCTGGCCGAGAAGCGCAGCGGCGCCGGGGGAGCGGGCTATGCGTTCTACTTCGATAGCGGCTACCTAGGCCTACAGATCGTCGACGCCGCCGGCCGATCGGCCGTCTTCACGAACCGCAACGGCTCCGGCGTCGGCACGAACGGCCGCCTGTTGCCGGCCGATGCCGCATGGCACTTCGTGGCCGCAACGGTGCGCCGCAGCGGCCCGAATGCCGGCGTGCAGTTCATCCTCGACGGCGTCCCGGCGAACGCCGGCGACGCGTACGGCGGGCGCGCACCCGCAGTGCCCGCGGGGTCGCTGGCCAACGACAGCCCGTTCCGCTTCGGCCGGCGGATGGCCGGCTCGGGCAGCGGCGGCAGCTCGGTGATCTTCGACGACGTCGAAGTGTTCACCCGTGCCCTCGGCTCCACCGAACTCGAAGCGATCCGACTCCTCGGCAAGTGCGCGCCGGCCGCCGTTACGATGACCCCATCCGCGACCGCGCCGCCCTCGCCGACGTTCACGCCGACGTACACGCCGACATCCACCGCGACGCACACGCCGACGTTCACGCCGACGCTGACCGCAACAGCGTTGCCGACCGTGACGGTCACGCTCACCGCCACCGCCACCGCCACCACGACGATGACGGCGACGGCGACGGCGACGGTGACTGACTGCGACGGCGACGGCGACCGCGACAGCTACCGTGACGAGCACGGCCGTCGCAACGATGACCGCCACGACCGCGCCGTCGGCCTCGCCGACCGCCACGCCCGCCTGCACGGAACCGCCGCCGTTCGCCGCCGCGTGGTGGCCGTTCGACGAAGGGAGCGGGTCGACGGCCAAGGATGTCACGGGCAATGGGCACGACGGGACGCTGCTCGGCGCGGCGGCGTGGCGGCCGGCCGGGGCGGTGGCCGGCGCGTTGACGTTCGACGGCTTGACGGCGCTCGTCGAGGTGCCGGACGCGGTCGGGCTGGATGTGCCGGCCGCGAGCGCTCCGGCGCCGCAGGGCGACTTCTCGATCGAGCTCTGGCTGCGGCGGCGGGAGCGCGGGGGCGCGCTGCAGGCCGTGTTCGACAAGCTGACGCGCGATCAGGGCTACAGCCTGATGCTCGTCGACGGGCGGCCGATCCTCTATCTGTCGTCGTCCGGGCAGACCGTGCCGACGCCGTTCGGCGCCACGCTCGCCCTCGACGGCGTCTGGCGGCACGTCGCCGTCGTGCTCGACCGGCACCAGACGGCCGTCAGCGCGCGGCTGTTCGTCGACGGCATCCGGGTATCGTCCGGCTCGGCGATCATCGCCGGCTCGCTGGCGAACAGCGTGCCGGTGCGGATCGGCAGCTCGAACCTGAGCCCATACCTGCCGTTCTCGGGCGACATCGACGAGGTGACGCTGTACCAGCGGGTGTTGGGGGACGATGAGGTGGCGGGGATTGCGGGGGCTGGGGTGGGCGGGAAGTGCAAGCCGACGGAGTAGGGGCACGCCTGTCGTGAACCGGCTTGGGCTGGTGTGTTGCGCGGGTTCGACGATTCCGGGTCTTGTGGCGTGACCGGGGGCGCGTTCGTCCGTTAAGGAACGATGCCCACCACCGCCTCCGCCACCCCTTGCCGCATCGTCTCGACGATGGACGTGCCGCTGGCCTCGATCGGGGCGAGGAAGGGCTTGGGGTAGAGGCCGATCCAGAAGATGAGGATGACGAGCGGCGCCAGGATGGCCATCTCGCGCCCCGTGAGGTCGGGCATCGAACGCGACAGCTCGCTGGCGGGACCGAAGAAGACGCGTTGGACGAGCCGGAGCATGTAGGCCGCGCCGAAGACGACGCCGAACGCGGCCAGCACGCCCCACAGCGGGCGGGTCTGGAAGGCGCCGAGCAGGCTCAGCCACTCGCCGACGAAGCCGTTCGTGCCCGGCAGGCCGATCGAGCTGAACGTGACGACGAGGAAGACGGCGCTGAAGCGCGGCATGGCGGACCACAGGCCGCCGAACGCGGCGATGTCGCGGGTGTGGGCGCGGTCGTACAGCATGCCGACGAGCAGGAAGAGCGCGCCGGTCGAGAGGCCGTGGTTGATCATCTGCAGGGCGCCGCCGGCCATGCCGACGGGCTGGATCGCCAGGATGCCCACCATCACGAGGCCCATGTGGCTGACGGACGAGTACGCCACGAGGCTCTTCATGTCCGTCTGGGCGAAGGCGACCCAGGCGCCGTACCAGATGCCCACCAAGGCGAGCGCGACGAGCCACGGCGCGACGGTCATCGCGGCATCCGGGAACAGCGGCATCGCCCAGCGGATGAAGCCGAACGTGCCCATCTTGAGCAGCACGCCCGCGAGGAGGACCGAGCCCGCCGTTGGTGCCTGGACGTGGGCGTCAGGGAGCCAGGTGTGGAACGGGAACATCGGCACCTTGACGGCGAAGGCGAGGGCGAAGGCGAGGAAGATCGCGATTCGGATCGCAAGCGCGGCGTGCGGGAGGTCGAGGCCGAGGAGGGCGATGATCGACGCCCCGGCGCCGGACGTCGGCACGGGAATGCCCGGCGCAGCGCCGACGCCGGGCAGTGGCGCGAGGGCGTGCATGAGATCGAAGTAGTGGAACGAGGCGGCGTTCGACAGTTCCTTGGCGGCGACGATGGCCACGAGCATGAGCGCCGAGCCGGCGACGGTGTAGACGACGAACTTGTAGGCCGCGTACAGCCGCTCTTTGCCGCCCCAGATGCCGATGAGGAGCATCATGGGAATGAGGGCCGCTTCCCAGAAGACGTAGAACAGGAAGAGGTCCATGGCAACGAAGACACCGATGACGCCGGTCTCCATGACGAGCAGCAGCGCGACGTACTCACGCACCCGTGTTCGAACGCTGCCGAGGCTGAACGCGAGCGCGAGCGTCGTGAGCAGGGCGGTCAGGAAGACGAGGACGACGGCGATCCCATCGACGGCCACCTGGTACGTCACGCCGCCCGGCAGCCACGGCAGCGGTCCGCGCGCCGGATCGGCGAACTGGAAGTTCGCGAGCGTCGTCGTGAACGGCCAGTCGACCTCGTAGCTCAACCAGAGGATGCCGGCCAGCACGGTGGTCGTCGCGGCGACGAACGTGCCCCAGGCGACGTACAGCGAGTCGTGGCGGCGCGGCAGCAGCAGGAGGCCGAGCGCGCCGACGAGCGGCAGGAACAGCGTCAGGCTGAGGACGGGGAAGCCGAGCGCGTTGGACGTGTTGAACAGCATGCGTCGACCTCACACGAGCCAGAGGAGCCACGCGGCCAACGCCGCCGCCCCGAGGACGATCCCGAGCCCGTACGTCCGCACGTACCCCGTCTGCCAGCGCCGCGAGCCCTGCCCGAGCGCCACCGCCCCGCGCCCGACGGCGTTCACCGCCGCGTCGACGACGCCGTCGTCCACGCGGTGCCACAGGAAATCGGCGATGCGCGTGAACGGGCGGACGATCGCCCAGGCATACAGCTCGTCGACGTAGAACTTGCCGCGCAGTGTGCGGTACACGCCCGCCATCGACGTCGCCCACCGCGCCGGGTCGAGGAGGGGCGTGCCGGGGCGGTACATCGCCCAGGCCAGGGCGAGGCCGCCAAGGGCGACGGCCGACGCGATAAGGGCGAGCGTGAGCGCGCTCGGCCCCGCTTCGTGCGCCGAGTCGACGACGTGCCCGGCGACGCTCAGGACGGGACCGAGCGCCTCGGCCAGCGGGCCGCTGAGCCAAGGTAGCCCGCCGACGATGCTCAGGACGGCCAGGACGACGAGCGGCACGGTCATCGTGCGCGGCGAATCGGCGGCGTGGGCGGCGCCGGAGGAGCGCGGGCGGCCGAAGAGGGCGAGGAGGAGCAGGCGGCCGGTGTAGAACGCGGTCAGGCCGGCGGTGACGAGGCCGAGCGCGAAGAGCACGAGCCAGATCGGTCCCCCTTCGCCCGCGCGACCGATGACGTGGTGCAGGATCTCGTCCTTGCTCCAGAAGCCGGCCAGCGGGAAGACGCCCGCGAGCGCCAAGCCGCCGATGACGAACGTCCAGCCGGTGACGGGCGCTTTGCGGAGCAGGCCGCCCATGTGGCGGAGGTCTTGTTCGGGGGGGATGCCGTCGAGGGCGGCGGGCGGACCGGGGGGAAATGCGGCGCCGTCGTGATCGTCGTCGGACGACGCGACGTCGTGGCCGCTGCCGTGTGCTTCACCTGACGACGCCGCGCTGTGGCCGCCGTCCTGCCCGTGATGGAACCCGTGCTCCATCGCATGCATCAAGCTGCCTGCCCCAAGGAACAGGAGCGCCTTGAAGAAGGCGTGCGTCATCAGGTGGAACACGCCCGAGGCGTATGCGCCCGCGCCGACGCCGAGGAACATGTAGCCCAGCTGGCTGACGGTGGAGTACGCCAACACGCGCTTGATGTCGGACTGGACAAGGGCGATGAGCGCCGCGCCGAAAGCGGTCACGGCGCCGACGACTGCGACGGCGACGAGGACGGACGGCGCGTGGTCGAAGATCACGTGCGCGCGGGCCATCATGTAGATGCCGGCTGTCACCATCGTGGCGGCGTGGATGAGCGCGGAGACGGGCGTCGGGCCGGCCATGGCGTCCGGGAGCCAGACGTAGAGCGGGACCTGGGCGCTCTTGCCGGTGGCGCCGATGAGGAGGAGGGCGGCGATGAGCGTGGCGACGCCGCCGCCGAGGACGAGCGGGTCGGCGGCCCGCGGCAGGACGTCGGCGAAGGCGAGCGAGCCGAACGTCGTGAAGATCAGCATCATGGCGACGAGGAACGCGACGTCGCCGATCCGGTTGACGATGAAGGCCTTGCGGCCGGCCGAGGCGTTGGCGGGATCCTTGTGCCAGAAGCCGATGAGGAGGTAGCTGCATGCGCCGACGAGCTCCCAGCCGACGAACAGCACGAGGAAGTTCGCGCCGAGGACGAGGGTGAGCATGCTGAAGGCAAACAGGTTCAGGTAGGCGAAGTAGCGCGGCCGGTCCGCGTCGTGGGCCATGTAGCCGATGGAGTAGAGGTGGATGAGGAAGCCGACGCCGGTGACGATGAGGATCATCAGGAGGCTGAGCGCGTCGAGCTGGAGGGCGACGTCGACGACGTAGCCGAGCGGGCGCTCGGGCAGGCCGGCGGCCGTGTCCATGCGTTCCGGGTCGGGCATGAGCGTCGTTTCGGCGAGCAGGCGATCGCCGTTCAGCGGCGCGTCCGGGCCGATCGGCAGGAGGTCGACGCGTGCGACCCGGCCGATCGCCTGTTCGGGCGTGAACATCCGGTGCGACGTGGCGAACAGCTCGAGGTCGTGCGTGATGCGGGCCTGCGGCAGGCGGATCGTCGTCACGGCGTCCGCGGGGACGGGCTCGCCGGCGCGGACGGGGCGGGTGACGACGGTGAGGTCGTATTGGGGGGCGACGGTCATCCATGTCCAGAGGGTGGTGCGATACACCGCTGCGCTTGGGTCGATGCCGTGTCCGAATTCAACTTCGAGCCTGTCTCCTTGAACGGTGGACATCTTGGTCGTCACGCGCTCGGGCCAGAGCAGGCTCGGCGTAGCCTGCAGCGCGATGGCAACGGCCACGGCGAATGCTGCCCCGATGAACGTTGTCGCCAGCACCCCCGACCACCGTCCACCCAGCCGCCGCCCGAAGAAGACGAGCGTGACGAAGCCGATCAGCGGCAGCGCCGGGACCCAGGGGAGGAGCGTTTCGATCGACATGGATTCGCCTCGTGTGGGACGAGCTGGGCGTTCGCGCGCTACCCGCGCAGGCTGCTGACGTCGTCGACGTCGCTGCTGCCGAGCGAGCGGTGGAGGGCGACGACGAGCGCCAGGCCGACGGCGACCTCGGCGGCGGCGATGGTCAGGCTGAAGAAGACGAAGATCTGGCCGTCCAGTTGGAGCATCGCGCGCGAGATGGCCACGAGCGTGATGTTCACGGCGTTCAGCATGAGCTCGACGGACATCAGCACGATGATGATGTTGCGGCGCAGCAGCACGCCCGCCGCACCGATCGTGAACAGGAGGGCGGCCAGCATGAGCGGCTGGGCGGGCGGGAGGACGGCGGCGAGCGGGATCATGCGCGGGGGCTCGGGACGTCGGTTGCGTCGGCGGCGATGGCCGCGCCGTCGGCCTTCTCGTTCCTCGGACGCCGCTGGAAGTGGGCGATGACGACCGCGCCGATCATCGCCACCAGGAGCACGAGGCTGACGACCTCGAACGGCAGGACCCACTGCGTGTAGAGCGCGTCGCCCATCGCCGCCGGGCTGCCGAACCCGGGTGGGACGACGGCGGTGCCGCCGTCCGGCGCGGCCGGGACGCCGAAGGCGGCCACGCGGACGAGGGCGACGCCGAGGACGGCGAGCGCGGCGAAGGCGAGCCAGCGCTGGCCGGTGATCGGCTCGTCGAGGAGCGCTTCCTGGCGGCCGAGGAGCATCACGACGAACAGGACGAGGACCATGATCGCGCCGGCGTAGACGATCAGCTGGGCAGCGGCCAGGAACGGGGCGCTCAGCAGGAGGTAGAGCACGGCGGTCAGGCCGAAGTGCGCGACCATGAACAGCGCGCTGTGGACGACGTTCTTCGCCAGGATCATCCCGACCGCGGTGACGATGGCCAGCGCGCCGACGATGAGGAAGGCCGGGTCGAGGCCGCTCACTCGCCGGCTCCCGCGGACGGGCCGGCGGTGATCGCGACGGCGGCCGGATCGACGATGGACGCCGCCCGCTTCACTTCCAGCGGCGTCTTGAAGTAGTCCATCCCACCCATCCGGAACGGAATGTCGCGGCCCCGCGTGTCCTGTGGTGTCACGGGCGTACCCGGTGCGGTCGGGACGAGGAGCATCGACTTCGTGTAGAGCATCTCGCGGCGGTCGTACGCGGCCAGCTCGTACTCGTGCTCGAGGACGATCGCATCCACCGGGCAGGCCTCCTCGCAGAAGCCGCAGAAGATGCAGCGCAGCATGTTGATCTCGTAGACCGCGGCATAGCGCTCGCCCGGCGAATAGCGCTCCTCGTCCCGGTTCTCGGCCGGTACGACGAGGATCGCGTCCGCCGGGCAGGCCGCCGAGCAAAGGCTGCAGCCGATGCAGCGCTCGAGCCCGTTGTCATAGCGCTTCAGCTCGTGGCGGCCGCGGAAGCGGTCGGAAACCGGCCGCTTCACCTCGGGATAGGCGATCGTGACCGGCTTCTTGAACATCGTCCCGAACGTGACGCCCATGCCGCGGGCGAGGTGCATCAGGTTGTCGAACATCGTCGCCTCCTATCGCGCCATGAACGCGACGACGACGGCGGTCAGGGCCAGGTTTGCCAGCGAGATGGGCAACAGGACCTTCCAGCCGAACGCCATCAGGCGGTCGTAACGCAGGCGGGGGATCGTGGCGCGGATCCAGATGAAGACGAAGAGGGCGACGAACACCTTGGCCAGGAAGACGCCGATGTCGACGAACCACGGCAGGTTGCCGGTGAAGCGCTCGACGAACGGAAGGTGGTGGCCGCCGAGGAAGAGCGTGGCCGCCAGGCCGCTGACGGTGATCATGTTGATGTACTCGGCCATGAAGAACAGCGCGAACCGCATGCCGGTGTACTCGGTGTGGTAGCCGGCGACGAGTTCCTGCTCGGCTTCCGGGAAGTCGAACGGCGCGCGGTTCGTCTCGGCGATGGCGGTGATGGCATAGATGCCGAACGCCACCGGCTGGAGGACGATCAGCGGCAGGCCCTTGGCCACCTGCCAGTCGACGATGTCGTTCATCGACAGCGAGCCGACGACGAGGACGACGCTGACGAGCGCGACGCCCATCGCCAGCTCGTAGCTCACCATCTGCGCCGCGCTGCGCAGGCCGCCGATCAGCGCGAACTTGTTGTTCGACGCCCAGCCGGCCAGCACGAGGCCGTACACCGCCAGGCTCGTGATCCCGAGGACGTAGAGCAGCGCGACGTTGAAGTCCGCCAGCTGGAAGCGGATCTCGCGCGCCTGCCCGCCGAGTGTCACGGTCACGGGATCGGCCACCGGCATCACGGCGAAGGCCATGATCGCCACGACCATGCTGACGATCGGGGCCAGGAAGTAGACGAAGCGGTCGACGCCGACGGGCGTGATGTTCTCCTTGAAGATCAGCTTCACCCCGTCCGCCGCCGGCTGGAGCAGCCCGAGCGGCCCGGCGCGGTTCGGGCCGAGGCGCTGCTGCATCCGGGCGATCACCTTGCGCTCGAGGAACGTCGTGTAGGCGAAGCCGGTCAAGAGGAATGCGACGATGACGAGGCACTTGACGGCGACGATGGCGAGATCGATGGCGTCCATCACGCGGGTCCCGGGGGAGCGAGGGCGGTGGTCGCCGTGGGCAACGTCGAAGCCAACGCCTCGTCGGCGTTGCCAGGGGCGATCGACTCGACGCGCACCCGCCCCGCCCGCCCGCCGCCGACGGCCGCGCGGACCGCGACGCCGAGGCTCTCCGGCGCCAGCGCCGTGCCCGGCGTCACGCCGTCCTGCACGACGACCTCGGCCTCGAACGTTCCGCCCGCACCCGTCACCCGCACGCGCCCGCCCTCGACGAGGCCACGCTGGAGGGCGTCGAATGGGCTGAACGCGACGTGGGGGCGCGGGACGAGGGGGTGGAGAACGGTGGACGAGGCGACGAGGCGACCGGTGTCGAACAGGATCGTGGTCGGGATCAGGACGAGGTCGCCGTCCGACGCGCGGTCGAGGGCGTCGGCGGCGAAGGCGTCAACGGGAACGTCGGCAGCGACGGCCTCATGCTCCGCCGTGTCACCTTCGACGAACGCCGCCTCGGCCGGCGTGAGCCAAGCCGCGCCGATGCCGTGTCGGTTCTCGTAGCGCGTGCCGATGTAGCTCACCGCGCGCGCCTCGGTCAGCGGGGCGAACGGCAGGAAGACGTCCTTGGGGGCCGTTCGCGACGAAGGCCCGAGCGCGGCGTAGCTGAGGCCGGCGTAGGCGGGCACGGCGCGCGCAATTTCGTCGAACACGTCGGACGGCGTGCCGAACGCCTCGGCGTCGCCGTAGCGTGCCGCCAGATCGCGCAGCACCTTCCAGTCGGCGCGGGCATGCCCGACCGGGTCGACGGCGGCGTACGTGCGCTGGACGCGGCGCAGGAAGGACGTGAACGTGCCGTCGCGCTCCGCCGCCGACTGGGCGGGCAGGACGATGTCGGCCTGCTCGGCCGTCGGGGTCAAATAGAGGTCCTGGACGATCAGCGTTCGGACGCCGTTCGCGTGCACGTCGAGCGTCGGGTCGTCGCCGACGGGGTCCGTGCCGAGCACGTACAGCGCCCGGACGCCCCCGGCCAGCATCGCCCGTGCGTCCAGACCGGGCTCGGCGGACGGCAGCGACGGCCAGACGGCGGCGAGCCGTTCGCGCGCCGCCGCGTCGTCGACGCGCGCGTGGCCGGGCAGGCGGTCGGGGGCAAGGCCCATGTCCGCCGCACCTTGGCTGTTCGCGTGCCGCCCGACGGCCACCAACCCGGCGCCGGCGCGGCCGTGCCGGCCGGTGGCGGCGGCGTACGCGGCCATCAGCGGCACGAGGCCGGCATCGACGGCCGACTGGCCGTAGACCCACAGGACGGTGTCGGCCGCGGCGAGGGCCTTGCCGGCCTGTGCCACGGCGTCGGGATCGACCGGGTGGACGCCGTGCACGGCGGCGGGGCCGTGATCGGCCAAGCGATCGGCGAGCGACTTGGCCGCGGCGCTTGGCGCGGCGGCGCCCTCGACGGGTTCGTGCGCCGCCTCGAGGGCGGCGCGGACGAGCGCGGCCAGCAGCGTCGCTTCGGCGCCCGGCACGGCGCGCAGGTGGGCCGCGTGGCGGTCGAGCTTCTGCGGCGCGGTCGACAGCGTGACGAGCGCCGCGCCTTGGCGGCGGGCTTTGTTCAGGCTGAGGAACAGCACCGGCGCCTCGGCCTCGGCGTCCAGGCCGACGACGACGATCGCGTGGCCGGCGCCCAGCGCGTGGACGATCGTGTCGGCGCCGGCGCCGAAGCGGTGCACGCTGTCGTCGGCGATCACCTTGGGGCGATGGTCGACGTTGTTCGTGCCGACGACGGCGCGCAGGAAGCGGCCGAAGGCGTAGGCGTCCTCGTTCGCGAGCGTCGCGCCGGCCACGCCGCCGATGGCCGCGGGGCCATCGGCCGCGGCCGCGAGCTTGAGCGCTTCGGCGGCACGGGTGAGGGCATCGTCCCACGTCGTCGCGACGAGCCGGCCGTTGGCGTCGCGCACGAGCGGGTCCGTCAGGCGGCCGTCGGGCGTCGTGAAGCCGTGGCCGAAGCGGCCCTTGTCGCACAGCCAGATCTCGTTGACGGCGTCGTGCTCGCGGGGCATGACGCGCAGGACCTGGCCATGGCGGGTGTCGTAGCTGACGTTGCAGCCGACGGCGCAGTGCGGGCAGATGGCCGGGCGGCTCTCGAGCTCCCAGACGCGGGACTCGAACCGGAAGTCGGCCGTCGTGAGCGCACCGACGGGGCAGACGTCCGTCGTGTTGCCGCTGAAGACCGAGTCCAGCGGCGGATCGGAGAAGCTGACGATCTCCATCCCGCGGCCGCGGTTCTCGAACCCGAGGACCTGGTCGTCGGCGATCTCGTCCTCGAAGCGGATGCAGCGGGCGCACAGGACGCAGCGCTCGCGGTCGAGGGCGACGAGCGGGCCGATGGGCACGGGCTTGGGGTAATGGAACTTCTCGCCCCAGACGAAGCGGCTCGTGCCGGGGCCGTAGCGCATCGTCAGGTTCTGGAGCGGGCACTCGCCGCCCTTGTCGCACACCGGGCAGTCCAGCGGGTGGCTGGTGAGCAGGAACTCGAGCACGGCCTCGCGCGCTTCCGTGACGGCCGACGTCTCGGTCCGGACGTGCATGCCCTCGCTGACGACGGTCGTGCAGCCGGCCATGAGCTTCGGGAAGTACTTGATGACGGGCGCCCCCGCGTCGTCGACGAGCGGCGCCTTCGTGGCCGGATCGACGCCCGGCGTGCCGACCTCGACCAAGCACATCCGGCACATGCCGACCGGCACGAGCTTGGGGTGGTGGCAGAAGATCGGGATCTCGACGCCGACCGCGTGCGCCGCGTCGACGACGTTCGTGCCGGCGCCAACGGCGGCCGGGCGGCCGTCGATCACGACGTGGACGAGCTTGGGGGCGGAACCGTTCGTGGCCATGGCCGCTTGTGCGTGGCCGGGACGCGGGCGCCGGCGCGGTCGATGGGGCGTGAGGGCGTGGCCCGGGGAGCGGGCGGACGGGCGCTATTGTATACGGAATGGGGGGGGAGGCACGTTGGGGGCGGGGTTGTCCCGTTCTCGGTCGAGTGGTCGGCGGCCTACGCCCCCGCCCCGGCCGGAGCCGTGCGCCGCGGAGGCGTTACGACGATCCCTGCTCCCCCGCCTGAAAGTCAACGTCGGCCGCTTCGACCACGGACGCCGTACGCCCAGGACCGTCCTGCCACGTCCAGTACATGTTCGTGTGGGCGATGACCTTGTCGGGCGGGGGCATCCCGTACTCCGACAGGTCCTCCGTGGTATGCGCGTCGGCAACCAGGAGCGTGTCGTAGCCGCGTGTGAACGCCCCGTGCAGGGTCGCCCGTATGCAGGCATCCGTCTGCGCACCGGCAACGACGAGCCGCCCGACATGCAGCCGGTTCAGCTCGGACTCCAGTTTCGTGTCCTCGAAGGCGTCGCCGTACCGCTTGCCCACCAGCGGCTCGGAACCCTGCCGCTGCAGCTCAGGCACGTACTGCCAACCGTCGCTGCCCTCCGGCATGTTGTCGTCGGCGTGCTGCACCCAGATCACCGGCACCCGCAGGCCGCGGGCTCGTTCGATCAGGGTGCGGATGTTCTCGATCACCTCGTCGCGGCGATAGGCGTTGGCCACGACCTCGTTCTGCACGTCCACGACCAGCAGGGCGGTGTCGGGACGGTCGGGCAGGGTGGTCATGATCGTCTCCATGGCTCAGGGCCTCGGCTGCTGTCGTCAGGATCGGAAGGACGATGCTCGCTGATCACTCCGTCCGGACGCGAAGTCTAGCCGCTGCTGCACCCGGGTCAATCGTCCCTAGAGCGATCGAGGCGCCGGCCAACGGCGCACCGCTCACGCAAGCCGCTCCAGCGCCCGCACCGTCCGCTCGCTCTCGACGTTGCCCGTATTGAGCGTCGTGTTCCGCTCGATCAGCACGACCTCGCACTCCTCGGTGAGCGCCGCGGGGCAGTGCTCGACGCCGCGCGGCACGATGATGAACTCGCCCGGCTCGACAATCTCGTCGCGGTCGCGGAAGCGCATGCGCATGCGCCCCTTGTGGACGAGGAAGAGTTCGTCCTCATCGTCGTGGTGGTGCCACTGGAACTCGCCCTTGAACTTGGCGAGCTTGATCTGCATGTCGTTGATGTCGCCGGCGATCTTCGGGTTCCAGGGGTCGGAGAAGCGGGCGAAGGCGGCGGATAGGTTGACTTTGCGGGTCATCTCCAGGCTCCTTGCTCCTTGCGAGGCTTGCCGGTCGCAGGCCCGGCGCGCGCGTGCGGCGATGTCGCTCCGGCCCAGCCACACACGCTACGACCCGCTGCGAACCTGTTCGACGATCTGCACGATGGCCGCAACAGCGGCCGCCGGCTGGTCCAACTCGACGTTGTGGCCGCTCGTATCCGCAATCAACTGCCGGCTGTTGGACGATAGGTCGAGCAGCTCGGTCTGCCACCGGTCCCAGTCCGCTTCGCGATCCAAGCCGCGCGACAGGACGATCAGCGGTACGGCACCGAGGCTCGTGATGGCGCCCGCCCGAGCAAAACTCTCGGGCAATCCCATGCCTTCATCCAGCGTCGTCTGCACCGAGCGCGGCGTGACCGAGAAGGCCGTGTAGGCGTTCGCCACCGCCGGTGACACGCCGGACGCCGCTGGCGACCCGGAGATCAGTCGCAGCACGCCGATCCGCGCCGGCAGCGTGAGGATCGACAGCTTGCTCGGGGGCGCGGCCGCCAGCGGCGGCGCCCCCGGAACGGCCGGCTTGGCCTGGCTCGGGCTCATCGAGTCGACCAACACCACCCCGGCCACGTCCGCCGGATAGGCATGGGCAAATGTCCGCATCGTCAGGCCGCCCATCGAGTGCCCAACGAGCACGAATGGACCCTCCACACCGGCGCGTTGCAGCAGGATGTGCAGCTCGCGGGAGAAGTGCTCCGCCGTTCGCGGCAGCGGACCTGGCTCGCTCCAGCCCATGCCGGCGCGATCATAGGTGCAGACCTGCGTGGTCTTGGCCACATCCGGCTGCACCCAGCTGCTCCAGGACGCAGACCAGCCGCCCCACCCGGCGTCGATCACGACGGTCGGACTGCCCGTGCCCAGGCAGTGGATGTGGAGACGGTGCCCGCCGACGTCGACCATCCGGCCGGGCGGCGGATACGCCTGTAGGTCGGCGGCCTCGGCGGACGACTCGTAGATCGCGCCGGCCGTCCCGAGGACGACGACGAGTCCCACGGCCGCGGCCAAGCCCCGGCCGATCCAGCGCAGGACGCGCCGGCGCTTGGGCAAGGCGCGGGATGATGGGTGCGGCGTTCCGTTCACGTTCGACAATTTGCATTCCTCGCGTCTGCGTGCGCAGCCAAAAGCGTCAACCAGATGGGGCGACTACGCGCGGCCGCGCTCCCTCTCGCCGTCGTCAAGCGCTTCATGCGCGGGATCCACTCCGTCTGCACGTCGAGCACGAGCACCGGCACGCCGACGCCTACGGCGAGCCGATCATCGCCCCTGCCCCCAACCAAGGCAGCGCAATCCGCGCGTCCGCCGGCGGCAGCGGCGACCAGTCGATGGGCGGTTCGAACACCCACACCCCGGCGGTGCCGTTCGAAACGTAGACGCGCCCATCGCTCACCGCTACGGCGCCGCTCAGGTCCGGCAGCGAACCCACGACGCGCGGCGCCGTCGGACGGCGGACGTCGATGATGGTGATGTGCGCGTGGTTCGTGGCGCCCCCCCAGCCGACCGAGGCGAACACATAGCCGCCGTGCTCGATCAGCTCGTTCGCCGTGTTGGAGATCGGAAGCTGGGCGATGACTCGCGGGCGCAACGGGTCGCGCACACTCACGACGAACATCTGCGACCGGCCGATTCCGGGCCACGACGGGGCTTCGAGCACCTGGGTGACGTACGCGATGTCGCCGGCGACCGCGACACGAAGGTTTTTCGCCTCGCCCTTGCACGGGCTCACGTCGAGGTGGCTGATGCGTCGCGCCGGGCCGCTGGCGTCCGGCACGTCCCAGAGGGCGAGGCGGTTGCTCGTGCAGGCGGTGGCGCTCGGCGGATAGGTGCCCACGGACAGGAACCGGCCGCCGACCGTCGCGCCGTCGAGGAGCCGGACGTCGAGCGGCAGCGCCGTCTCGGATCCACCCGACGGCCCCGCGGCGGGGGAGAACGTGAGCGGCGGCTGGTCGCCCGCGCCGAAGTACCGGCCGTGCACGATCCACGTCGCATCGGGCGCGACGGCGATGCGGGCGAACCGTCCGTCACTGTACGTGGCCTGCCGGCGCGGCGCCCGCGGATCGGTCAGGTCGATGACGTCAAGCCGATCCAAGGTGGGATCGGGTACACCCGCGCGCCACCCATCCCGCCCGGACGCCGCGATGCCGCCGGCTACTTGGAGGACATCGCGCGACGCGCCGTCGACGTAGCGGCCGATGACCGACGGATCGTACGGTCGCTCCAGGTCGAGCACCGTGATCCCGCCCCGCCGGCCGGATGCGTAGAGCAGGCCATCGGGTCGATCCCGGCGCATCGCGAGCATCGTGACGATGCCGAGCGTGCGAATCGAGCCGACCCTGGCGGCAGAGCTCGCCTCCGGCGTCAGCGCCTGGGTGTCGACGATGCCGATGTCGCCGCTCATCTCGGCCACGAGGACGTATCGACCGCTCATCGCCGCGGCGCACGGCGAGGTGGGAATCAGGTAGGACGACCGTTGTCCGCCCACCTCCGAAGTCACGTCGACGGCGCTCACCTTGTAGTAACCCGTCGTCTCCCGCGTGACGAGGAACGGCACGCCCGCTTCGTCGATCAGCAGGGTCGGACGAATCGACGTCGCCGCGTAGATGTCGCCGTCCCATTCGGCCGCGGCCGGCCAACGCCGGATCTCGCGCGGGGCGTCGGGCTGGGCGATGTCCAGGGCGACGACGCCCCCCTCCTTGCCGTAACCGTAGAGGGTCGTCCCGCGGTCGGCGCCCGGACCCGTGCCCAGGTGGTACCACGATGGGTCGAGGATCATCGCCGCCGGTCTCAAATGACCGGGAACGGCGAGATCGAACAGGTGCAGGCGGAAGACGGGACGTCCCGGTTGCCCGGGCGCAGGCCACTCGACGGCGGTCGCGGCCAACACGTCGCCGACCCGCTTGATGTCGTACACATCGCCTGGTGCCGGAACCATGTTGTCGTCGACGATGCGCGGCGCGCTCAGGTCGTGGACGTCGATCGCGACCAGCCGGCGGCGGGACTGGACCGGCTCAACCGGATCGTTGATCGACACGTGACCGACGAACGCCATGCCGTCGGCGACCACCGTCTGTCCGCCGATCCCATATCTGTCCAGCGCGATGCTGGCGACGGCACGCGGCGCGGTCGGGTCCGACAGGTCAAGCGTGACGAGTACCTCAGGGTCCTGGCTCGAGTGAGATCGGATCAGCGCCACCCCTGTCGTCCCGTCCACCGCCAAAGCGGTCACGATTTCGTCGAGCATCGCCGACCGCCCGACCATCTTCGGTGCGGACGGATCGTGCATGTCAATCGCGATCACGTGCGGGCCTTGAGCGGCCCAGACCAGCTGGCGTTGTTCATCGACGGCCATGTCGTTCACGGTGCCGCCGAGAGAGTCGACGGGCGCGACGGTCCATGGCTCGTCGGTGGCGGCCGATGCGTCGGCGGAGTGGGTCGAGTGCATCGCATGGGTCGCTCCTGCCGCACCGGCGGCAGGCTGGCCGGGGGCGGCGGGCGCCGCGAAGACGATGGCGCCGGCGAGCCCGGCGGCGCAGATGGCGGTGATGGGCGCGACGACGTTCGGGCGCCGGAACACGCGGTGGCGGCATCGGATCATGTGCGTGGACTCCTCGATGTAGTGGCGGTTGTTCGGCCGTGCGGCGTTCGATCCTCGACCCGGCTTGCGTGCGGAGCAGGCGCCGCGTGGACGGGCGGCCTGCCGTGCGTCAGCAAGGATAGCGTCCCGTCCTTTCACGTCCAGCCGTTGTGCGAAGCGCGGACACTCTATCATCCTGGGCGCACGGCGACAGGTGGTCCGTCCCCTGCGCCGCAGTTCCCGAGGCACCTCGCAGCCCTCATCGACAGGAGCCAGCAATGTCCAGCCTCGCCCTTGCTCGCCGATCGCGAACCGGCCGCGCCACCGCAGCGGTCGCAGCGTGCGTTGTCACCGCCGCGCTCCTCTTGCGGGCTGCGCCGAGCCGCGCGGACCGGTCATCACCATACGTCCGTATGCCCCGCACGGGGACCGACCCGGCATTGAGTCGCCCGCCTGGCGCCGAGAGGCGAACCGACGCCCAGCCGCAGGCGCCGCGCTCGCTCGCCCAACAGCCTGTGCCGGGTCCGATCGGCAGCCTCTTCGCCACGTCGCCGCTGGCGGTGATCACGACGACGGTCACGATCTCGAACAACCTGGACGCCCCGCATGTCGTCGGCGTCGCGGTCGACCCGGTGGGCGGCGACAATGCGTGGCCGGTTCGCAGCGGGCCCGGACGCCTGCTCCAGCCCGGAGCCAGCGCGCGGGTGCCCGTCACCGTTGAAGTGCCGATCGCGGCGGTGGACGGCATGCGCATGGCGGCCCGCCTGTATGTCCGGGCGGCGACGGAAACGGATGCGCCGGTGACGGTCGAGGAACGGACGCTGTATGCCTGGGCCGGCGGCGACATGACGCGCGTCACGCCCAACGCGGGTGCCACGTACGTCGGCTGCCGGGGCGATCTCGATTCCGACGGCCTCGTGCACCCGTACGAAGTCGACGTCGTCGCCTCGCGCTTCGCGGCGCGCCGCGGCGAGGGCGGGTACGACCCGACGCTCGACTTCGATCACGACGGCCGCATCGGCGCGGCCGACGTGCAGGCGGTCGCCGGGCGTGCCGGACGGCGCTGCGGACCGCTCGAGGCGGTCGACTCCGCGGCGCTGCGCGAGGCGGTCGCGATCGAACCGATCCGTGGGCACCTGGAGGCGCTGCAGGCCGCGGCGGACGCGAACGCCGGCAACCGTGCGGCCGGCACGGCCGGGTACGACGCCTCCGTGCGGTACATGGCGGCCGTGCTCGAGGACGCGGGCTATCGGGACGTGCGCAGCGCGTTCGAGCGCTTGCGTGCGGTCGAGCCGCTGCCGGCCGTCATCGAGGTGCATTCGCCCGATGCCGTCGCGCTGGTGCCAGGGATCGACTTCCGGCAGGCGGCCTTCTCGGGCGGCGGCGAGGTCACGGCCGACATCGTGCCCGTCGATGTCACGGTTCCCCCGGCTCCCGAGAGCAGCTCGACGAGCGGCTGCGAGCGCGAGGACTTCGACGGCTTCCCCCGCGGCGCCGTGGCGTTGATGCAGCGCGGCACGTGCAATGTCTCCCAAAAGGCCCTCAACGCGGTGTCACAAGGCGCCGTCGCGGCCTTCATCTTCAACGAGGGCCAGCCAGACCGCACCGATCCGTTTCCGATCACGCTCGGGCCGAGCGTGTTCGCGATCCCGGTCTTCGCGACGCGCTTCGGCGTTGGCGAGGCGATCGTGCGGCACGTGCGCTCCGGCACGACGGTGCGCGTCCACATCAAGGCGGAAGCGGCGGCGGCGATCGATCGCGAGGACAACATCGTCGCCGAATGGCCGTTCAGCGACGACGATTCCGTCGTCATGATCGGCGCTCACCTGGACAGTGTCCGGAGCGGACCGGGCATCAACGACAACGGTTCGGGCGCCGCGGCGGTCGTGGAGATCGCCCGACAAGTCGCCCGACTCGACCTACGGCCGCGGCACCGCCTGAAGTTTGCGCTCTGGGGCGCGGAAGAGGTTGGCGGATGGGGCGCACGGCGTTACCTCGAGCGCCTCTCGCCGACGGAGCACCACCGGATCATCGCGTACCTAAACTTCGACATGATCGGGTCCGTCAACCCGATGCGGGACGTCTACCCGGCCACGAACGCGCCCGATGGCAGCGACGAGCTCTCCGCGCTCTTCGGCCGCTGGTTCCAGAGCCGGGGAGTGCCGTACGAGGAGACGCCCATCGTCGGCTCTCTCGACTCCGACGCTTTCGATTGGGTGGGCATCCCGGCCAGCGGGCTGTTCACCGGTCACAACATGATGATGACGCCGGAGCAGGCCAGCCGCTACAAGGGCACGGCCGGCGCGCCGATGGACCCGTGCTATCACGCGCCGTGTGACACGATCACGAACATCAACCTGTCGATCCTGGACGAGATGGCCGACGCCGCCGCCCACGCGACGTGGTCGGCGGCGAATACCAAACTGCTTGCGCTCACGAGCCGTCGAGCGCTGCCGCTCCCTTCACAGCCGGGCCGCCAAGCGTTGGAGGCCGCGCAGCCATCGATCGACGCTCGTGTGAACGAACCGGCCGGCGCCCGGCCCATGGCGGGCATGCAGCCCTCGGCCTCCGTCGCCCAGCTGCCCGACGAGGTGATCGCAGTGGCCGTCGACACCGCCGGGATGGCCGCCTCCGAAGTGACGCTGTCCTATGACCCGTTGGCGCTCGCGATCATGCGCGTCGAGAGCGGCGACTTCGTGCCGCAGAACAGCCTCGTCCTCGGCCCCGTCCTCGCGCCCGGAGTGATCTCGTTCGGATCGGCTGGTGCCGATGTGAGCACGACCGGCACGGGGCGCATCGCCCACATCCGCTTCCGCAGGCTGCGCGGCTCGGGCCCGCCGGTCTTCCGCATCGATCACGGCGCGACCGGGACGTACGACGCCGCGGGGACCCGGCTCCCGGCACCGGCCACGGTCCGGCTGGCGGGCGCGGCCGTCACGGGGGTGTGGTTGCCGTGGGGAGGGATGGGGCGCTGATGGTTCGCAGGCGATCACCAATTCCGGCGACCGCGTCGTGGTTGGCGCATTGAGCGTCTGCGGACGATGATTGCGTCTTCCGGCCCGCGCGGTCGTGGTCCGGGACGGATGCCCCACGATGACCGCGCGCGCCAACCACTAAAGGGACGACTCCCATGCCGATCGCCATCCTATTTCACCCCGTTTCGCTGAACGCCGCAACATACGAACGGGCCCTCGCGCGGCTGGAGGCCGTCCTTGGCGGCCCCAATCCCGGCGGCCGCCGCTACCATGCCTGCTACGGCACGGGCGACAAGCTGTCCGTGTTCGAGGTCTGGGAATCGATGGCGCAGTTCGAGATGTTCGGCGCCGTGTTGATGCCGATTCTCCATGAGCTGGGTATCGACGTCGGGGAGCCGGACATCCAGCCGCTGCAGCAGGTGATCGTGTCCTAGGCCGGCGATCTAACCGAGATCGTAGTCACGGTCTGACCGGGACCAACGGCGCTTCTGTCGTTACGGCTGCGTCGCGTCGACGTGCGCCCGATAATCCCCCTCGAACTGCGCCAACGTGCTCCGCGGCGCGGACAACGCGAACTCACCCAGCGGGCAGAAGCACTTCGAGTCGATCTGGCGGACCACATCGCCCAGCAGCGGGATGTCGGCGGCCGTCGCCTCGCCGTTCACGACGCGGGTGAGGATCCGCTTCATCCAGAACGTCCCCTCGCGGCACGGCGAGCACTTGCCGCACGACTCGTGCTGGAAGAAGCGGACGGTCTTGTAGGCCACCCACGCCATGTCCGTCGTCTCGTCGAGGACGATGAAGCTGGCCGATCCGAGGATCGAGCCCGTGGCGGCGACGCTCTCCCAGTCGCAGTTCATGCCCATGGCGACGTCGGCCGACAGGACGGGCGCCGAGGCGCCGGCGGGCAGGAGGGCCTTCATCGCCCGCCCCTGCCAGACGCCGCCCGCCATCGCCAGCACTTCGGCGAACGGCGTGCCGAGCGGGACCTCGTAGTTGCCGGGGCGCGTCACGTGGCCCGAGACGCTGATGATCTTCGTGCCGGGGCTCTTCTCCGTGCCGATCGCCTTGTACCACTCCGCGCCGCGCTCGAGGATCTGCGGCACGTTCGCCAGCGTCTCGGTGTTGTTCACGACGGTCGGGCAGGCGTACAGGCCGGCAACCGCCGGGAACGGCGGCTTGAGGCGCGGCTGGCCGAGCTCGCCCTCGAGCGAGTTCAGCAGCGCCGTCTCTTCGCCGCAGATGTAGGCGCCGGCGCCGGGTGTGACGTGGACCTCGACGCCGTAGTCCGTGCCGTGCAGGTTCGGCCCGAGATGACCGGCCGCGCGCGCTTCGGCGATACAAGCCTTCAAGTGGGCCATCTCGTCCCAGAACTCGCCGCGGCTGTAGATGTAGACGTCGCGCGCCCCGATGGCGTACGCGGCGATCGCGGCGCCCTCGATGAACTGATGCGGATTCGAGAGCGTGATCTCGTGGTCCTTGAATGTCCCCGGCTCGCTCTCGTCGTTGTTCACGACGACATAACGCGGCTTGTCGATCCCGGCCGGCACGAACGACCACTTGAGCCCGGTCGGAAAGCCGGCCCCGCCGCGGCCGCGCAGCCCGCTCAGCTTCACGAGGTCGATCACCTCGGCCGGCGTCATCTGCGTGACGGCGCGCTTCAGTTGGGCATAGCCGCCGTTCGCGACGTAGACGTCGAGGCGATCCAGGTTGGGGATGGCGCGGTGGCGCAGGACGACGTGTTGCTCGGGCATGGCGGTCTGGCCTCTGAGGATCGCGCCGAGGCGCGAGTGGATTGCGAACATCGCGTGCCGGCCACCCCGGACGACGGTTCGATGACGGACGTGCGATCCTACGGCGTTCCGTGCGCCTCGTTCGCCTCGTGTGCCGCCGCGACGTCACGCACGCTGCCGAACCCAAACGGCGGCCCGATCGACCCGCCCGATGCGGCCCTTGCCCTCAGGTCAGCGACGATCGCGTCCAGTCGCTCGTCCGTCAGGTCATGAAAGTACGACAGGTTCACCTGCATCATCGGTGCCCGATCGCACGCCGCGAGGCACATCGCCTCCTCGACGGAGAACAGGCCGTCCGGGCTCGTCTCGCCGGCCTTGGCGACGCCGAACGCCCGGCAGACGCGCGGCAGGAACGCTTCCGCCCCGCGCAGCGCGCACGGCAGGTCCGTGCAATAGTGCACGACCATGCGGCCGTGCGGCTCTTCCTTGAACAACGAGTAGAAGCCGACGACGCCGCGCACCTGGGTGGGGTCCATCTCGAGGAGGTTCGCGACCTCCTCGATCGACTCGGTCGTGATCCGGCCGTACGCGGACTGGGCCAAGTACAGGAGGTCGAGCACGGCCGAGGCCTGCCTGCCGGCCGGGTACTTGGCGACCGCGGCCGCGATCTCGGCGGCGAAGGCGCGCTGGAGGCGGTCGGCGGGCGGCAGGGCGGGCGGCACAGCGAGCGACACGGCGGCGGGTTCGGGCATCGGACGGCTCCAAGACACGGCGCTGCGGCAACGCGGCGCGGCGGATGGCGCGATGATACCATCCAATCTGCTGTACAATAGCCGCGCCGGTACCCCACCCCGCGCCAGAACCGAAGTCGTGTTCCCGAGCGCCGGGCCAAGCCGCATGTTCAACCCCCGTTTGCGCGCCGTCATCCGCAAAGAGTTCATCCAGATCGTCCGCGACCCGCGGACGCTGGCTCTGACGTTCGCCATGCCCGTCGTCCAGCTCTTCCTGCTGGGCTACGCCGCCACCAACGACGTCCGGAACATCGACCTGGCCGTCGTCGACCGCGACCGGTCGGCGCAGTCGCGGGCGCTCGTGGCGTCGTACCAGGCGGCGGACTACTTCCGGGTGCGCTTCGACGCCGACTCCGAGGCCGAGCTGCGCGACCTCATCGACCGTGGGAAGGCGCGCGCCGGACTGATCATCCCCCCCGGCTACGGCCGCCGGATCGTCGCCGGCGAGACGGCCGCCGTGGCGTTCGTCATCGACGGCAGCGACCCGACGGTGGCGAGCACGGCGCTGGCCGCGGCGCGGCTCACCGGGCAGGCCGAGGCGACGGAGCTGACCGTCGAGCGCCTCGCCCGGCGCGGCGCCGCGGCGGCCTCGATGGCCGGTCCGGCGATCGACGTCCGCACCCAGGTCTGGTACAACCCCGACCTCGTCAGCGCCTACTACATGGTGCCGGCGCTCATCGGCCTGATCCTGCAGTTCCTCACGATCATCCTGACCGCCACCGCGATCGTCCGCGAGCGCGAGCGCGGGACGATCGAGCAGCTCATCGTCACGCCGATCCGCCCGTGGGAGCTCGTCGTCGGCAAGCTCACGCCGTACGTCGTCATCGCCTTCATCGACATGGTCGAGATCCTCGTCGCCGGCGTCCTGCTGTTCGGCGTGCCCATCAACGGCAGCCTGCCGCTCCTCCTCGTCCTCGCCGGCCTTTTCCTCGTCACGACGCTCGGCATCGGACTGTTCATCAGCACGATCAGCTCGACCCAGCAGGAAGCGACGATCACGGCGATCTTCTTCAACCTGCCGAGCATCTTCCTGTCCGGCTTCTTCTTCCCGCTGGCGGCGATGCCGCCCTTCCTCCAGCTCCTGAGCTACGCGATCCCGCTGCGCTACTTCCTCATCATCGTCCGCGGCATCGTCCTGAAGGGCGTCGGCGCCGCGGCGCTCTGGCCCGAGATCGCGGCGCTGACCGTCTTCGCCGTCGTCATCATGGGCGCGGCGGCGCTTCGGTTCCACAAGCGGCTCGACTGATCACGGATCACTCACCACCGACCACCCCTGCGAGGGCGGACACGACAAGTCGGATGGGACTTGGAGGCGATATGCAAACGAATGCGAAGACTGCCGTGGCGATCGTCGCGCTCGCCGTGGTCGCGGGCGCGGCGTGGTGGATGTTCGGGCGCGACGGCACGGGTGATGCGGCGGCACTCGAGGCGTCGGGCACGATCGAAGTGACGGAAGTCGACGTCGCGGCCGAGATCGGCGGCCGCGTCGTCGCGGTCGAAGTCGACGAGGGGGATGACGTGGCGGTCGGCGACGTCGTCGTGCGGTTGGACACGGCGCTCCTCGACGCCCAGCGCGCGCAGGCGCAGCTGGCGCTCGACATCGCCAGGGACGCGGCGCAGGCGATCGTGCCACCGCCTGCGCCGGCGGCGCGCCAGGTCGCCGCCGCAGCGGCGGCGCTCAACGTCCTCGACGTCCAGCTCGACAAGCTCACGCTCCGCGCCCCGATCACGGGCGTCGTCCTGGCCCGCGCGATCCAGCCGGGCGAGGTCGCCCTGCCCGGCGCGCCGCTCCTCGTCCTCGGCCGGACGGACGACCTGACGATCACGGTGTACGTCGCCGAGGACCGCTACGGCCGGATCGACCTCGGCGAGACCGCCGAGCTGCGCGTCGACGCGTTCCCGACCCAGACGTTCGACGCGCGCGTCGTCCACATCGACGAGACCGCGCAGTTCACGCCGCGCAACGTCCAGACCGCCGCCGGGCGGCGCACCACGGTGTACGGCGTCCGGCTCAGCGTGACCAACAAGCGCGACCGGCTGAAGCCCGGCATGCCGGCCGACGTGACGTTCGACGAAGACGAATGAGGGGCTGTTTGGACCGCCGGAGCGGAGGGCTGCCGTCGGCGGCCGGGTGCCCACCGGCCCCCCGATGATCGCCGCCCCGCCGCCCCCCCTCGTCGAGGCCGACGGCCTCCACAAGTCGTTCGGCGACACCGCGGCCGTCCGCGGCGTGAGCCTGACCGTCCGTCCCGGCGAAGCGTACGGCCTCGTCGGCGCGGACGGCGCCGGCAAGACGACGCTCATGCGTCTGCTGGTCGGCGCGCTCCGCGCGGACGCCGGCCATGCCCGCATCGCCGGGCACGACGTCGCCGCGGACACCGAGAACGCGCGAAGCCGGCTGGGCTATCTGGCCCAGCGCTTCAGCATGTACGGCGACCTGACGGTGGCCGAAAATGTGCGCTTCTTCGGCGCATCGCGCGGTGTGGCGGGTGACGTGCTGGCGCGCCGAAGCGCATACCTCCTCCATTTCGTCGGCCTCGCGGGCGTCGAGGACCGGCTGGCAGGGGTGCTCTCGGGGGGCATGAAGCAGAAGCTCGGCCTGGCGTGCGCGCTGCTCCACGAGCCGCGCGCCGTCCTGCTCGACGAGCCGACGGGCGGGCTCGACCCGCTGACGCGACAGGACTTCTGGCAGCTGATCTTCCGCCTGCTGGCCGACGGCGTGGCGGTCCTTGTCAGCACGCCGTACATGGACGAGGCCGTCCGCTGCACCCGGCTCGGCTTCCTGCACGAGGGCGCGATCCTGCGCGAGGGGACGCCGCGCGAGCTGACGGCGCCGCTGGACGGCCGCGTCCTCGAGCTCATGGCGACGCCGCGCCGGACGGTGCAGGCGGTCGTTGGGGCGGACCCCGACGTCGAGGACGTCGCGGCCTTCGGCGAGCGCTACCACATCCGGGTACGAGCGGCTGCCGGCCCGCTCGAGCGCCTGCCGCGCGCCCTCGCCGCAGCGGGCGCGACCTTGACCGCGCTGCGCCCGATCGCCCCGGCGCTCGAGGACGCGTTCATCGCGCTCCTGGCGGAAGGCAGGTCGGAGCGATGACGGCCGAACCGATCATCGTCGTCGACCACCTCGTCAAGCGGTTCGGCGAGTTCACGGCCGTCGACGGTGTCTCGTTCACGGTCCATCGCGGCGAGGTCGTCGGCTACCTCGGCCCGAACGGCTGCGGCAAGACGACGACGATCCGGATCCTCCTCGGGCTGCTGCGCCCGACCGCCGGTTCAGCGTCGGTTCTGGGTTTCGACGTCCACCGCGACGCCGAGCGGATCCGGCCGAACGTGGGCTACATGAGTCAGCGTTTCGCGCTTTACGAAGAGCTGACGGTGGCGGAGAACCTGGCGTTCTATGCGGGGTTGTACGGGCGGGAGCGGAACGCTGTGGCGGAACGGGAGCGGGTCGGCGTGGCGGAGCGGGTCGGCGTCGCCGATCGACTCGACGTGCGGGCCGGTGCGCTCTCCGGCGGCTGGCGGCAGCGGCTCGCGCTCGGCATCGCGCTCGTCCACAAGCCGCCGCTTCTCTTCCTGGACGAGCCGACGTCGGGCGTCGACCCCGAAGCGCGGCGCGCGTTCTGGGACATCATCTACGACCTGGCGGCGGAGGGCACGACGGTGTTCGTCAGCACACACTACATGGACGAGGCGGAGCACTGCTCCCGGCTCGGGATCATGAACGCGGGCCGGCTGCTGGCGTTCGACGCACCGCACGTCCTGAAAGCCGCCACCGTCGCCGGGCCGGCCTGGGACGTGATCGCCGCACCGCTTCTGCCTCTGCTCGACGCGCTCGGCCGAATCGACGGCGTGGCCAACGTCAGCCTGCTGGGTGACCATGCGCACGCGGTAACGACCCGCGGGACGCACGACGCGAACTCGCTGCGGGCGGCGCTCGTCGGCCTGGGCTTTCGCGATGCGGTCGTGCGTGCGGCGGAGGTGACGTTGGAGGATGTGTTCACGGCGTTGGCGGGGCGGGGGGTGGATTCGGGATCGTAGGGGCGCTGCTTGCTGCGCCCTTCGCCGGTCGACAAAACTGCACCGGCGGACCTTCGGCGGATTTCGGTTGACCACGGATCAGGGCGCTGCAAGCAGCGCCCCTACCGATCCACCTCGCCCATCACCGGATCCAAACTCGCCACCGCCGTCACCAGATCCGCCACCTGCCGCCCGAGGACCATCGTCTCCAGCGCCTGCAGGTTCACGAAGCTCGGCGAGCGCATGTGGACCCGCCACGGTTTGGCCGTGCCGTCGCTGACGACGTACATGCCCATCTCGCCCCGCGGCGCCTCGACGGCGGCGTATGCTTCGCCGGCCGGGGGCCGGAAGCCCTCCGTCCAGAGCTTGAAGTGGTGGATCACGGCCTCCATGCTGGTGGCCAGCTCGTGCTTGGGCGGTGGGGCCACCTTGCGGTCGGCGGTGACGTACGGGCCGTCGGGCAGCCGGTCCAACGCCTGGCGGGCGATCTTCACGCTCTCGCGCATCTCGGCGATCCGAAGGAGGTAGCGCGCGTACGCGTCGCCTTCCGTCCGCACCGGAACGTCGAACTCGTAGTCCTCGTAGCCGCAGTACGGATCGCACTTGCGCAGGTCGTACGCCACGCCGGTGGCGCGCAGGATGTGCGCGCCGGTGCCGAGGGCGAGCGCCTCTTCGGCCGAGATGACGGCCACGCCGACCGTCCGGTCCTTCCAGAAGACGTTGTTCGTCAGGAGCCGCTCGTAGTCGTCGATGGCCGCGGGCAGGCGGTCCAGGATGTCGGTGACGGCCGCTTCGAACTCGACCGGCAGGTCGGACGACAGGCCGCCGGGCCGGATGTAGATCGGGAACATCCGCGCCCCGCCGACGAGCTCCATGATGTCCAGGATCGCCTCGCGCTCACGGAACGTGTACATGACGGCGCTCGAGGCGCCGAGGTCGAGGCCGTGGATGCCGACGAACACCAAGTGGCTGGCGATCCGGTCCAGCTCGGCCAGGATCACGCGGATCACCGTCGCGCGCTCGGGTACGTCGACGCCGAGCAGCTTCTCGACGGCCAGGACGTAGGCCAAGCTGTTGTGGATCGGCGAAAGGTAGCCCATCCGCGGCGCGAGCGTCATCCCCTTGACGTACGTCTTGGCCTCGAACGTCTTCTCGATCCCGGTGTGCAGGAACCCGATGTCCGGATCGGCCGAGACGACGATCTCGCCGTCCAGCCGAATGACGACGCGCAGCACGCCGTGCGTGCTCGGGTGGTGCGGGCCGATGTTCAGGACCATCGGCTCGTCGACGACGGGGCGGGACGGCGGGGCGGGGCGCGATGTCGTCTGGGGCGCGGGGGGGGTGAGGAGGTCGGGTGGGGTCATGGTGGACGCTACTTCCTCGCGAACGGCTTCTTGGCGTAGATCTCCTCCTGGTTGAACGAGAACGCGATCTCCTCGTACACCAGCGGATGATCCTTGCGCAGCGGGAAGCCCTCGTAGTCCTCGGGCATGAGGATGCGGCGGAGGTCGGGGTGGCCGGCAAACTCGATGCCGAACAGGTCCCAGGTCTCGCGCTCGTGGAAGTTGGCGGTCGGGAAGAGCGGGACGAGCGAGTCGACGACGGTGTCGTCGGCGGGCACGGGCACCTTGATCCGCAGTGTACGCAGCGGGTCGTCGGGAGCGGGTGTCGCTTGCCCCGCCAGCATGCTCGCAGGCAGCGCGGCGAGGTGGGCAACGACGTGGTAGCGCGGCTCGACGGTGTGGTAGTCGACGGCAGTCACGTCGCGCAGGAGGTTGTACCCACGCTCGTCACGCAGGAAACGCACGGCGTCGCGGTAGGCCTCGCGGGCGATGAGGGCGGTGGGCTCGCCGAGGGGGGAGGCGGCGGCGAGGATGGCCTCGCCGAAACGCTCACGGAGGGCGTCGAGGTCGTCCTGTGCTGATTTCATCGACGACCGGCCGGTGTCTGCATCACGATCCCACCTGAATCCCCAACCCACCCTTCCGATCCCGCCAGCTGTCCATCCCCTCCGCCTGGATCTTCTCGTGCAGTTTCATGATCCCGTACATCAGCGCCTCCGGCCGCGGCGGGCAGCCGGCCACGTAGACGTCCACCGGGATCACCTCGTCCACGCCCTGCACGAGGGCGTAGTTGTTGAAGATGCCGCCGCAGCTGGCGCAGTCGCCCATGCTGATCACCCACTTGGGCTCCGGCATCTGGTCGTAGATCCGGCGGATGACCGGCGCCATCTTCCGCGAGAGCCGGCCGGCGACGATGATCAGGTCGGACTGCCGCGGCGAGGCGCGCATGAGCTCCATGCCGAAGCGGCTCATGTCGTTGCGGGCCATCTGGCTGTGCATCATCTCGATCGCGCAGCATGCGAGTCCGAACAATGCCGGCCAGACCGAGTTCGCGCGGGCCCAGTTCACGCCCTTGGCCAGCGTCGTCGTGACGAAGCCCATCTCGCCCGTCTTGCCGTCGGCCAGCTGGTCGGGGGTCAGGATGTCATCGGGGCTCAGGAACGTGGCGGACATCGATCACCTCGTCGCAGCGCTCGTCGACGACGAACGGGTCAGTCCCACTCCAGCGCCCCTTCGCGCCAGACGTACACATAGCCCACCAGCAGGATGCCCAGGAACACCGCCATCCCGCCCAGCGCCCCGAGGCCCTGCTTGGCGACGAGGTTGCGGAAGTCGGCCGCCCACGGGTAGAGGTAGATCACCTCTATATCGAACAGGATGAAGAGCGTCGCGATCAGGTAGTACCGCACCGGCACCCGCCGCTGCGCCCCGCCGATCGCCGTCATACCGCTCTCGTACGTCTGGTCCTTGACGGGCGACGGGTTGCGCGGACCGATGAAGTGCGCCAGACCCATGACGATCACGCCGAGGCCGACGGCGAAGGCGAGGAGGACGACGAGGGGGGCGTAGTCGGCTAGCATGGCGCGCCGTCAGCCGTCGAGTGGGCGGTGTGTCGCCTCAGACCCATCACCCCCCGCCCTGCTCCTTGGCCTTCTTGGCCGCCAGCATCCGCTCGCGCGCCTCCATCTTCAGCCGCTTCGCTTCCTCGGCCGCCGCCGCCGCTGCCGCTTCCGCCGCCGGATCGCCGCCGCCCGCCTCGGCTGCCGCCGCCGCCTTGGCTGCGTCGCGCGTGCGCTTCGCTTCTTCCTTGGCGCGCGTCTCCTCGACCTCGCGGGCGTAGTCCGTCGGGTGGATCGCGGCGTGGTAGGCCACGGGGTGGAGGAGTTCCTGCAGGTCGTAGACCCAGCTCTCGTGCCGCTCGTAGCTGCTGAGCTCGAACTCGTGGTCCATCTTGATCGCATCGAACGGGCAGTACTCGGCGCAGAAGCCGCAGCTCATGCAGATGCTGCTGTCGATGTAGAACTCCGTGCACACCGGACGCGGCTTGCCGTCGTCGCCCTTGCCCTGGACGATCCAGATGCACTGCGGCGGGCAGACCTTGGCGCAGATGCCGCACGCCGTGCACCGCACGCCATCGAACTGGGCGCGCTCGTGGCTTTGCTCCTCGTCGTAGAGCAGGAACGGGAGGTAGCGGAAGCGCTCCGGAACGGGCAGCTTCTCCTCGGGATACTGGATCGTCTGCATCCCGCCGGTGGCCGTCGGCATGCCGCCCGCCACGCCGGTCGGGGCGGGCAGGTCGCCCGCCGCGGACGGCTGCAGCTTGAAGCCGATCGTATACGTTTCGATCATGTGCCGGAAGGTGATGCCCATCCCCTTCAGCACGCCCATGCCGTAACCCATCGACCGCTCCTCAACTACCTGTCGACTTCACCCAACACAATATCGATCGACCCCAGGATCGCCACCACGTCGGCCACCTTGTAGCCCTTGCACATCTCGGCCAACGACGTCAGGTTCACGAAGCAGGGCGAGCGGACGTGGTAGCGGTACGGGTTGGCCTTGCCGTCGGAGACGCAGTAGTACCCAAGCTCGCCACGGGGATTCTCCACCCTTGCATAGTGCTCGCCGGCCGGCACACGCACCTGCCAGGCCTTCTTGCCGCCCAGGATCTCGCCGGCCGGCATCTGCGGCAGCGCCTGCCGCAGGATCTTCAAGCTCTCGCGCATCTCGCCGATCCGGACGGCGTAGCGCGCATAGACGTCACCCTCGTTGGCGGTGACGACGTTCCAGTCGAAACGGTCGTAGATCCCGTACGGGTCGGCCCGGCGGACGTCGTACGCCACGCCGGAGCCGCGGAGCACCGGCCCGGAAGTCGAGTACGCGATCGCCAACTCGGGCGTCAGCACGCCGACACCCTTCATCCGCTCCATGACGATCTCGTTGTTCGTCAGGTAGGCGTCGATCTCGTCGATCGCCCGCTCCATGCAGGCATGTTGCCCAGCCAGAGGTTTCGCTCGCCGATCTTCTCGTGGTTGCGGTGCATGTAGCCCATCACGGGCTCGAGATCGACGACGGTCTCGCCGTCCAGGACGAGGCGCATCTGGAACACGCCGTGCGTGCTCGGGTGCTGCGGCCCCATGTTCACGACGAGGCGGTCGCTGCCGAACGATGTGCCGCGCCGCAGCGCATCGATGTCGACGACGTACTGCCCTTCCTGCGGCTTCGGCCGACCGATCTCGGCGCCGGTGTAGGCAGGCGGGAACTTGGTGTTCGAGCCCCAGTCCGTCAGCTTGTCCTCGCCGAAGAAGAACTGCCCATCCGGCCAGCGGCTCGTGAGCGGCTTGTGCTCCTGCTCGAAGTAGGCCTCGCGCCAGTCCTTGCGCAGCGGCCAGCCGGCAAACCCCTCCCACATCAGGATCCGCTTCAGGTTCGGGTGGCCCGCAAAGCGGATCCCGAACATGTCGTAGACCTCGCGCTCCTGGAAATCGGAGCCGGGGTAGATCCCGAACAAGCTCGGGACGCGCGGGTTCGCGCGGTCCGTCGTCGTCTTCAGCACGACCGGCGAGCCGCCTGCCGAGCTGCAGAGGTGGTAGACGACCTCGAACCGGTCGAGCCAGTCAACGGCCGTGAGGTTCGCCAAGTAGTCGAGGCCGTGGTCATCCCGCAACGCGCGGACGACGTCGATCAGGTTCGACGGGCCGACGACGATCGCGCCGCCGTCATCGACGGTCACGCGCTCGCCCAGCTGCTTGTGCACCGCGGCCACGACATCGGTCGGCGCCAGCGGCGCCACGACGTCCGTTTGCATCGTCTTCGTGTGTTCCAAGGTTTGTTCCTCAGCCCTTCGACGCCACGCGCTCGCGCCAGATCGCCAGCCGCTCGGCCATGACCGCACTGATCCCACCCTCTGTGCCCGCCGCTGCGGCGCCGGCGCCCGCCTGCATCGCCGCGAGCTCCTCGGGCGAAAGCGCGCCGAGCTCGGCCGCGCGCGCCTGGATGTCGGGCAGCTGGCGCAGGTCGACGAGATCCGGTCCGAGGACCGGCACCGGCACCTCCGGCAGCGGATCGCGCCCATACCAGCTGACGTTCTTGATGCTCTGGCCGTCGATCTTCCGCTGCAGGGCGATCAGGCCGTGCAGCAGCGCCTGCGGCGTCGGGGGGCAGCCGGGCACGTACACGTCGACCGGGATGAACTGGTCGATCCCGCTGACGACGTTGTAGCCTTCCTTGAACGGTCCGCCGCCGGTCGCGCAGGCGCCCATCGACAGGCAGTAGCGCGGCTCGGGCATCTGGTTCCAGAGGCGGACGATCTGCGGGACCATCTTCTTCGTCACGGTGCCGCTGACGATCATCAGGTCGGCCTGCCGCGGGCTCGGACGGAAGAGCCCGGCGCCGAAGCGGTCGATGTCGAAGCGGCTGGCGGCGGTCGAGATCATCTCGATCGCGCAGCACGCGAGGCCGAACTGAAGGGGCCAGATCGAGGACCTGCGCCCCCAGTTGTAGACGCCGTCGACCATCTTGATCAGGCGATCGAACGTCGTCACCATGACGCTCTGCTCGATCTGGCCCTGGATGAACGCTTCGTCGTTCTCGAACCGCTGCACGTACGACGTCCACGACTCAAGGACGTCGGGATCGATCGTGGGGGTGACGAAGCGGGTCGGGGCCGATGCGCGGCTCGGCGCAAGAACGGGGGTCGGATCGTCTGCCATCGCGGTTCCTCGGCGGGAGCCTTGCGTCGCAAGGTACGGCGCGGGCGATTATACGGGGGGGGGAGGGGGTCAAAGGCCCGCAGGACGACGCGGCGCCTCAGGGCCGCACCGCACCAACACCCCGCAGCCGCGCCACCAGATCGGGCAGCACGTCCAGCACGGCGTCGATGTCCTCAACCGTCGTGCTTCGCCCGAGGCTGAAGCGCAGCGCCCCGGTCGCCAGCTCCGGCCCGACGCCCATCGCCGAGAGGACGTGCGACGGCTCGACCTTGCCGCTGGAGCACGCCGAGCCGCTCGAAGCGCAGATGCCGTGCATGTCGAGGCCGAGCAGGAGGACGTCCGCGCGGACGTCGGCGATGCAGAACGAGGCGTGGTTCGGCATGCGCTCCGTGCGGTGGCCGGTGAGCAGAATGGACGGATCGGCCGTCAGGGCGTCGATCAATCGGTCGCGCAGACCCGTCAGCCGCGGCACCGTCGCCGCCCGGTCGGCGGCCGCGCAGTCGAGGGCGACCGCCAGCCCGACCGCGCCGGCCACGTTCTCTGTCCCGGCCCGGCGGTGCCGCTCCTGTCCGCCGCCGGTCTGCGTCGGCTCGAGCGTCGTCCCGTCGCGGACGTAGAGGATGCCGACGCCCTTCGGGCCGTAGAACTTGTGGGCCGACAGGCTGAGCATGTCGACGTTCAGCGCATCCACATCGATGTCGAGCCACGCCCCGGCCTGTACGGCGTCCGTGTGGACGCGGATGCCCCGCGGCCGGAGCGCCGCGCCGACCTCGGCCACCGGCTGGAGCGTGCCGACTTCGTTGTTCGCGAGCATCAAGCTGACGAGGCACGTGTCGGACCGGACGGCGCCGAGCACTTCGTCGACCCGCACCCGCCCCGTCTCGTCGACGCCGACGACCGTGACGTCGAACCCCTCGTGCTCGAGGCAATGCGCCGTCGCCAGGACGGCCTCGTGCTCCACCGCGCTCGTGATCACGTGCCCGCCCGCGTTCCCGGCCGCCCGCCAGGCATGGGCGACGCCGCGGATCGCCAGGTTGTCGCTCTCCGAGCCGCCGGACGTGAAGACGATCTCGTATGGCTGGCTGCCGATCCGCTCCGCCACCGACGACCGCGCGCGTTCGAGCGCGCCGCGGGACTTGCGGGCGAGGCCGTACGCACCCGATGCGTTGCCGAAGCACGTCGTGAGGTACGGCATCATGGCCTCGATCACGTCCGGCGCAACGGGCGTCGTGGCCGAGTGGTCGAGGTAGATGAGGCGGTCGGTCTTCATCGCGGGGATTGTACGACGCGATCCGAGGGGGGTCCACAGCCGCGGGCCGCCCGGGAACGTCGCCGAGACGGCGCGCGCCGCTTCAAAGGCCCGACGCGTTCCGCCGGCTCACCGGTCGATGTCGATCGATCCGCTGAACGTGTCGCACCGCTCCATGGATCCCTCGTTCAAGCCGCGGGCAAACCACGACGCGCGCTGCTCGGACGTGCCGTGCGTAAAGGCGTCCGGCACGACATAGCCCTGCGCCTGCTTCTGGAGTCGGTCGTCGCCGATCGCCTCGGCGGCGTTCAGCGCCTCTTCGATGTCGCCTTCCTCCAACATGCCCATCATCTCCTGGCCGTTGCGCGCCCACATGCCGGCGAAGCAGTCGGCCTGCAGCTCGAGGCGGACGGAGAGCTCGTTGCCCTCGGCAGACGAGGATTGACGGCGCGCTGCCTCGACCTGGCCGGATGTGCCGAGCACGTTCTGGATGTGGTGGCCGACCTCGTGGGCGATGACGTACGCCTGAGCGAAGTCGCCCGGCGCACCGAAGCGCTCCTGCAGCATCTGATAGAAGCTCAGGTCGATGTACACCTTCTGGTCGGCCGGGCAGTAGAACGGTCCCATCGCCGCGCTGGCGTTGCCGCAGGCCGACGCCACCGCCTCCGTGAACAGGACGAGGTCCGGTGGCGGGTAGTCCGCGCCGCTCTCGGAGAACTCGGCTGACCAGACATCCTCGGTGCTGCCGAGCACGGCCGCGATGAAATCGCCCCGTTCTTGATCCTCGGCCGACAGGTTCGCCTCGGACACTGGCACCTGAGCGCCGCCCGTCTGCTCGATGACCTCGATGAGGTCCTGCGGGTCCGCGCCGGTGAGGAGGCTGAACGCCAAGACGATGAGCAGCCCGATGCCGCCAACGCTGCCGGCCACTGCCGGCCCGGATATCCGCCGCCGGTCCTCGACGTTCTCGCTGCGCCGCAGTTCACGCCACTTCATCGTCCGTCCGCTCCTCTTGCCACGAACCCATCTTCACTCTGCGGGGATGGTAGACGTCCGGCCCGGCGTGCGCAATCTTGTGCTCGCGCCCGCCTCCATCACCGCCAGCTGCTGCGCCAACGCCTCTATCGCCACGCGTTGCTTGCGATAGAGGTCGCTCTCGGACAACGCCAGGCGCTCGGCGATCTCGCGCACGGTGTGACCGCGAACGAACTTCAGTTCGAGGATGTTGTAGAGCAGCCACTGGCTGGCCGTCGGGCTCCGCTCGCCGTCGTCCGGCTTCAGCTGCTCGAGGGCCTGCTCGAGCACGGAACGGATCGCGCGGCCCGGGTTGCCGTCGTGCTCCGTCAGCGCCCGCCGCACGACGCCGAGGCCGAGGAGCGGGCTCTCGGACAGCTTCGGCCCGCCCCAGTAGTGGGCCAGCGCGTCCCGCACCCAGCCGGTGAACGCCGCGTCGCTCGCGGGCGTCGTCGCGTCCTCGGTCGCCGCGCCGTCCGGCAGCTCGGCCGTGCCGCCGGCCACCGGTTCGAGCGCGCCGCGCATGCGCTGCACGCCTTCGAGCTCGGGTTCGAGCGCGCGCAAGCTCGCCAGCACGCGCTGCTGGATGACACGCTCCTCGAGCGCCTCCTGCGCCGCCGCCACCAACGACGCGACCGTGGCCGCCTCGTCGGGCGCGAGCGTGCGGGCCGGGTCCTCGACGGCCAGCAGCCCGAGGAACGCGCCGCCGCCGCTGGCGCGCAGGGCGTAGATGCGGAAGTCCTGGTGCGTGCCGGCGTACCCGTCGGCATCCGCCCGCTGCGCCAGCTCGGGCAGGTCGATCCCCGCCAACAGCGCCAGCGTCCGCGCCCGCTCGCCCGTCCATGCGTCCACGACCGGCCGTCCCTCGCCGAGGCCGATGATGCAGCCCGTCGTGACGCGCAGCCGGTCGCAGAGGATGGCGATGATGTTCTCGAAGAGCTGTTCGAGGTCGTGCGCGGTCAGCAACCGCTCGTCGAGGCGGCGCAGCCACATCACGTCGGGACCCTCGCCCCCGAAGATGATGCGGTCGACGTACGGCTTGGCCGCGCGCACCATGAACTGATAGCCGACGATCCCGAGCACGACCGCCAAGCTGAGCACGGCGTCGCGCGGCAGCCCGAGGCTCAGCTCGAGCCGTCGCGGCACGGACTGCAGCATGAGGAGCGCGAACGCACCGAGCGCGGGGCCGTGAACGAGGTACTTCACGAAGTCGCGCCGCACCGCGCGTTCGGGCGTCAGCGTGCCGTTGAACGCGACGCCGTACGCCACGAGGACGAGCATCGCCGCCAGCGCCGCGTTGGCGGCGATGTTGACGGCGTGCCAGATGGCCGGGCTGGCCGCGATCGTCGCACCGCCGACCGCGAGATACGGGAAGACGGACAGCGGTGCGACGACGGCCACGAGCAGCGAGGCGTTGCGCCGCCGCGACCGGGGCGTCAACGCGCGCGCGCGGGCACGCCAGACGTGCCACGTCCCGCCCGCCGTCCAGAACGCGAAGCCGAGCGCGAACACGCCGAACAGCGGTCCGGGGGCAAGGCGCACCGCGCCGGCCGGCCCGAACGGCACCCCGACGATCTGCTGCGTGAACAGCGCGTCGGCCAGGGCAACGAGGCCCATCGCCCACGCCAGCAAGACATAGAACCCATTGCGCGCCGGCGCCCGCCCGGTCGTCGCCAGCAGCGCGCTGCCCATGTGGTAGAACGCCGGCGCCACGAGCGCGACGCCGATCCACTCGAAGTGCAACCAGAACCGCGTCGCCGGGTTCGCCGCATCCAGCCGCGCGGCGGCCAGGAACACGTCGCCGATGTAGACGATCGTCACGAGCGCCAGCACGCGCACGAAGGCGCGCGCGACCGGGTTGCGGACGTTGTAGACGAAGAGGTACGCCAGCAGGCTGAACGCGAAGAGGACCGTCGTGCTGGCGAGGACGAGGTTCAGGCGGCGGAGGATTTCGATGAGCAGCGGGCCCATGGCCATCACAACGCTATACGCCCAGCAGGCGGGCGAAGAGGTAGACGACCGGGGCGGCGAAGAGCAGGCTGTCGATCCGGTCCCAGACGCCGCCGTGGCCGGGGATCATGTTGGACGAATCCTTGGCGCCGAACTGGCGTTTGATGAACGAGTGGGAGAGGTCGCCGAGCGGGCCGGCGATGGATACCGCCGCGCCGAGCAGTGCGACCATCCCGACCCACTTTGCAAGCATTTCACCGGACATCCATGGCGATGCAGGTCCCGAACCGCCGAAGACGTAACTGTTGCTTTCGATCACGTAATAGACGACCACGAACCCGAGGCACGCGACGGCGATCGTGACGAACGTGCCGACGAGCAGTCCCTCCCACGTCTTTTTCGGGCTCAGCGCCGGCGCCATCGGGTGCTTGCCGAGCGCGCGGCCGCCGAAGTACGCAGCGCTGTCGTTCACCCACACGAGCACGAGCAGGCACAGCACCCAGAACGCGCTGTCGTCCATCGTGCGCAGGCGGATTACAAACGTGGCCATGCCGCCCACGTACAGCGGGACGGCAATCGCGATCGCCCATGCGGCCGCGGACCGCCGCTCGGGACGTCGCACAAGTTGATCCACGAAGGCGGCGACGACGAGCACGGCGAACAAGGCCAGCAGCGCGTCGCCGCTCAGATGCCACTCGGGACGACCCAACAGTTCGGCCGCGACCCACGACAGGGCCACGGTCCCGATCGCAACGAAGCCCGGAGACACGTCGATGCCCGCTTGCAACGCCAAGGTCCCGATCTCGCGTGCCGCGACACCGGCGACGAGGCTGACGCCGATCGTCCAAAGCCACGCCGGCGACCACATCACGGCAGCCAAAACGAGCGGCACCATCACCGCCGCGCTCGCGATCCGCTTGGCCAGGTTGCTCACGCGCTCCGACCCTCATCCACTTCGGCGCAACAGCCGGTCATCCCGCCTCGCCCACACCGACCGCCGCCCCCTCGCCCACCTCACCCCCCGCCTCGTCCAACCGCCCCCCGTACCGCCGCTCGCGCTGCGCGTAGCTGTCCAGCGCGCGCCTCAGTTCATCGCGCCCGAAGTCGGGCCAGAGCGTCGGCGTGGCGTAGATCTCGGCGTACGCGGCCTGCCAGAGCAGGAAGTTGGAAAGGCGCATCTCGCCGGAGGTGCGGATGATCAGGTCGGGGTCGGGCAGGCCGGCGGTCTCGAGATAGCGCTCGATCGTCGCCTCGTCGATCTCCTCGGGCGGCACGGCGTCGGCGACGATCCGGCGGACGGCGCGCACGATCTCGTGGCGGCTGCCGTAGTTGAAGGCGACGTTCAGGATCAGGCGGTCGTTCTTGGCCGTGCGCTCGATCGCGCGGGCGATCGCGCGGCGGAGGTTGTCCGGCACGTGGTCCAGCCAGCCGATGTGGCGGATCTGGACGCCGTTCTGATCCAGGGCGTCGAGCTGGCGCTCGATGACCTCCTCGAGCAGGAACATGAGGCCGCGCACCTCGTGCGGCGGGCGCTTCCAGTTCTCGGTCGAGAAGGCGTAGATCGTCAGGATCGGGACCTCGAACTCGACGCACGCCTCGATGACCCGTCGCAGCGCCTCCGTGCCGGCGCGGTGCCCCGCCAGGCGCGGCAGGCCGCGGCGGCGCGCCCAGCGGCCGTTGCCGTCCATGATGACGGCGATGTGCTGCGGACGCGCCGGCCGAGCCCTTTCGGGCGGCGCGGCATCGGCGGCGGGCTTCGCGGTGGCGGGCGGGCGGGCGGCCACGGGGGTCAGACTTCGCGCAGCTCGGTCGTCTTGCGTTCGCCCAGCTGATCGACGGTGTGCACGTGCTTGTCGGTCAGCTTCTGCAGGTCGTCTTTGGCGTCGTGCAGCGTGTCCTCGGAGATGTGATCCAGCTTGTCGAGCGCGTGCACCGCGTCGCGTCGGACGTTGCGGATGGCGACGCGCGCTTCCTCGGTGCGGCGCAGGACGAGCTTCGTCAGCTCGGCGCGCCGCTCCTCGCTCAGCGGCGGGACGCTGATCCGGACGATCTGTCCGTCGCTGGACGGGTTCAGCCCGGCATCCGAAGTCCGGATCGCCTTCTCGATCTTGGGCAGCGTCGACACGTCCCACGGCCGGATCGTGATCATGTTCGCTTCGGGCGTCCCGACGGTGGCGCACTGCGAGATCGGCGTCGGGGTGCCGTAGTAGTCGACGAGGATGCGGTCGACGAGGCCGGTCGAGGCGCGCCCGGAGCGGAAGCCGGCCAGATCGTGGTCCAGCGACGACACGGCGCCATCCATGCGCATCTCGGCGTCCATCAGGATCTCTTCGCTCGTCTCACCGTGCATCCGATCCTCCTGTTCGATGCGGGCCGAAGCCGCCCGTCGCTACGGCACCGCCAGCGCCGGCACCGCGCCCAACAACGGATTGTCGACGGCGTCGACGCGCGTGCCGACGGCCGCGCCGCGTACCGCATCCGTAATACCGGCCGCCGACCAGAGGTCGACGACGATGATCGGCATGTCGTTCTCCTGACACAGCGTGAAAGCCGTCAGGTCCATCACCCGCAGGTCCGCGTCGAGTGCTTGGCGGTAGGACAGGTGGTCGTACCGCACCGCCGTCGGATCCTTCGCTGGGTCGGCGGAGTAGATCCCGTCCACCTTGGTGGCCTTGATCAGGACGTCGCACTCGAGCTCCATCGCCCGCAGCGCCGCGGCGGTGTCCGTCGTGAAGTACGGGTTGCCGGTGCCGGCGCCGAGGACGACGATGTAGCCCTTCTCCATCTGATGGATCGCGCGGCGGCGGATGTAGGCCTCCGCCACCGCCGCCATCTCGATCGCCGTCTGGACGCGTACGGTCTGACCGAGGTGCTCGAGCGCGTTCTGGAGCGCAAGGCAGTTCATCACCGTGGCCAGCATGCCCATCTGGTCGGCCGTCGAGCGGTCGATCGAATGGGCGTGCGCGCCGCGCCAGATGTTGCCCGCGCCGAGCACGACCGCCACCTGGACGTCGAGGGCGGCGAGCTCGTTCACCTTGCCCGCCACGAACGCGACGGCATCGGGGTCGATCCCAAAGCCCGACGGGCCGGCCAGCGCCTCGCCCGAGAGCTTGAGGAGCACCCGGTGATAGCGCAGGCCGCCCTGCCCGATCGAGCGGTGATTCGCCGAACCCTCCGCCGCCGCACCCTCTGCCACTGCTTCCTCCGTGCCGTCGATGGCTGACGTCCGAACGTTACGCCGCCGCCGGGCTACGCCTGCTCGCCGAGCACGAAGCGGCTGAAGCGGCGGACGACGATGTTCTCACCGAGCTCGGCGATGGCGGCCATGACGATGTCCTGCACGGTCTGGCTGTCGTCCTTGATGAACGGCTGGCGCAGCAGTGCGGCCTCCGTGAACCACTTGTCGATCTTGCCCGCGACGATCTTGTCCTTGATCTCGGCCGGCTTGTTCTCGCCCTCGAGCTGCTTGAGGAGCGTGTAGCGCTCGTTTTCCAGCACCTCGGCCGGGATCTCCTCCGGCGAGACGAAGCTCGGGTTCGCCGCCGCGATCTGCAGCGCGATGCTGTGGCACAGCGCTTGGAACGTCGGCGTTCGGGCGACGAAGTCCGTCTCGCAGTTCACCTCGACGAGGACGCCGACGCGGCCCGGATCGCCGTGGATGTAGCTGTAGACCCGGCCCTCGGCCGCCTCGCGCATCGCCTTCTTGGCCGCCTTGGCCAAGCCCTGCTCACGCAGCTGCTGGATCGCCTTCTCGATGTCGCCGTCGTTCGCATCGAGGGCCTTCTTGGCATCCAGGATGCCGGCGCCGGTGCGCTCACGCAGCTGGCGGATCATGTCGGTGGTGACCATCGTATCTTTGCTCCTAGTCTGGCGTGCCGTGTCACGGCCGCCCGGCGTGCCGGACGGCCGTCCATCGTGAAATCGGGGGGTTCATCTGTCCAAACGACGACAACCGGCGGACGGCCGGACGGCTAGTCCTCGTCGTCGTCCTCGACCGCCTCGTCGTCGAACGGGTCGTACACCCGCTTCGTCGTGTCGACGTCGTCGCTCGGCCCGCCGTCTCCGGCGGTGCTCTCGCGCTCCGTCCGGCCCTCGATGATCGCGTCGGCGATCTTGTCCGTGATCAACTTGAGCGCGCGGATCGCGTCATCGTTGGAAGGGATGACGTAGGTGATCGGGTCCGGGTCGCAGTTCGTGTCGACGATCGCGGCGATCGGCACCTTGAGCTTGTTCGCCTCGCCGACGGCGAGGTGCTCGCGCCGGGTGTCGACCACATACATGATGTCGGGCAGGTCGTGCATGTGCTTGATGCCGCCGAGACGCTTGTTCAGCTTCTCGATCTTGCGCTCGATCGTCAGCTGCTCGCGCTTGGAGAGCATTGCGAACTCGCCCCGGTCGCGCCGGTTCTCGAGGTCGAGGAGCGTGCCGACCCGCGCGCGCATCGTCTGCCAGTTCGTCAGCATCCCGCCGAGCCAGCGGTCGATGACGTACGGCGAACCGCAGCGCTCGGCCGCTTCCTGCAGGCTGCTCGCCGCCTGCTTCTTCGTGCCGACGAACAGCACCGTGCCGCCCCTCGCCGCCACGGCGCGCACCGCATCGGTCGCCTCCGTCAGCTTCTCGACGGTCTGCGCGAGGTCGAGGATGTGGATCCCGTTGCGCTCGGTGAAGATGAACGGGCGCATCTTCGGGTTCCAGCGGCGGGTGTAGTGTCCGAAGTGGACACCCGCTTCAAGCAGCTCTTTCATCGTGGCCAGGCTCATCGGATTCGGTCCCTTTCGTTCGTCGTCCGCCGCCCAGGGCCGGCGCTCGGCCGGTCACGAAGGGTGGGTGGCGTGTGAGATGGTGCGCGGATGCGCTCGGCCGCGGACGCATCCGGCAGGCCGATCGGGCATTATACACAGTCGCCTTCGGTCGTGGTAGCGTTAGCGTGCGCCGATTCGCGTGCCTTGCGCCGCCGGCCGGGGTCAGCAACCGGCAGCGGCACTGCGATCCACCCGTGCGATCGACCTCCGAACGAACGAATCGCTCTCCGCTCGAACGATCGGATCCCCATGGCGACGTCCAATCCCGACATCCGCGAACGCGCAGTGCCGCACGAGGCGTCCTGGCTCGCGCACTACGAGCCTGGGGTGCCGCACGTCCTAGACCCAGCCGCCGGCGACTTCGCGGGCATCCTCGCCGACGCGGCCGCCGTTGCGCCGACGTTCCCCGCCGTCACGGACGGGCGGCGGGCACTTCACTATGCCGCGCTGAACGCCTCGGCCGACGCCGTCGCCGCGGCGCTGGGCCGTGAACCCGCGGCGGACGGACGGCCGATCGTCGTGGCGCTGCCGCCCGGGCCGACGCTGCTCGCCGTCGTCCTCGGCACGCTCAGGGCGGGCCGCATCGTCGCGCCCGTCGACGGCGCGGACGCATCCGCCGCCGCCGAGCTGAGCGATCGGCTGGGCGCGCCGCTGGCGATCGTCCTCGACCGGGAGGCGCTGCCGTTCGCGCAGGCGATGCAACGCACGGGCGGACCCCTTCCACGGATCATCACCGTCGACCCGCTGCGCGAGCTTCGCTTCGGACTGCGGTGGCTGGCCCGCCTGGGGGCCGGCAAGCGCACGCACCGTCCCGTTGCCGCCGTCCCGGACGCCGTCCCGTGGCAGCGCTGGGTCGCCGGCGATGGCCAGGCGTCGCCGACCGGCGACGAGGCCGTGCGGACAGGGGCGATCGAGGTCGACGGTGTGCGCTACGGCATGCCCGTGCTCGCGGCCGGGGCGCAGATGATGACGGCGTGGCTCACGGACACGAGCCCGGGCGACGACACATGGCTCGTCCTCGCGCCGCTCGCCACGCCGCTCGGCGTCGTCGCTGCCCTCGGCGCGGCCCCGGCGCTGCGGGCGCGCGTGGCGCTGCCCGGATCGTGGCAGCCGGCGGATGCCGTCGATGCGCTGCGCTACTTCCCGCCCGCCTGGGTCGTGTCCGACGTCGCAACCGTCGCGCGGCTGGTGGCGGCGCCCGAGCTGCCGCATGCCGAGCTGCGGTCCGTGCGCGGCTGGCTGGTCGGCGGGCCCGTGCCGCCGATGCTGGCGCGCGCGTTCGTCGAGACCACGGGCGTCGAGTTGTGCGTCGGCTGGGCGCCGCGGGGCGTGGCGGGCTTCGTGGCGTGCCATCCGGTGAATGGCTGGCGCGGGATTGGCGGCGTCGGGCTGCCGCTGCCCGGGGTGACGGCTGCCGCCGGGCCGGGCGGCCTGGTGTTGCGGGCGGCCAACGTCGTCGGCGGCGCGATCGTCGAGCCGGGCGCGCGCCTGGACGCGGACGGCTTTCTCCAGGTGGACCACGGCCCGGACGAGGCGATGGCGGTGTTCGACCGGTTTCGGCAACACCCGGACCGCGTAACGGGGCCGGCGCGCCGACGTTAGGAGATGGAGTGACGGGCCGGAACGGGTTGGCTGGAGTCTCGTCCGCCCGTAAGCGTGGATTCCGCATTCGTCCTTCAGGGATCGCACGAATCCTGCTATCCTATCCGGCGTCGGGTCTGCCGCCTCAACGGGCGGCATCGACCATCGGTCGAGCTCCTGCCCATCCGTCCGTCCGCCGCAAAGGCACCCTGGTTTTCCGATGGAGGTATGACCTGATGAACCGGACCCACTTGTTGTTTGTCGCCGCGGCCGCCGTGCTAGGCACGGCTGGATTCGCGGCCGGCACCGCCCAGGCGCAGATGGCGCCCGCCGGCGTCCCGGCGCAGACCGAGCGCATGGACGCTGCCCACATCGTCGACGCGGCCGAAATGGCCGACGTGCTCGACCTCGTCCAGCGGATGGAGCCGTACCTGTACGTCGCCGAAGACGGCACGATGCAGCTCCGCGACGACGTCACGGCTGAGACGCTCGGCGTGAGCCAGGCGTACCTGGACGACTACCGCGCCGCGATGGCGGACTCGAACACGCTCATCGAGCGCGGCGAGGTCACGCTGTCGCCTGACTTCGAGGTGACGATGGCGGCGCTGCCCGACGGCGCGGTCAACCCGGTCATCGGCATGCCCGGCCCGGGCGGCGCCGCGACCGAGGGCGAGGGCGCGGCGAGCGACGCCGGGTTCGGCGGCGCTTCGATGCTCGCGGGCGCCTCGCCGGACAATTGGAGCGCCTACGGCTACAACTCCGGCGCGATGTTCTACAACAGCTATAACGTCTACCGCCAGTACTCCAACAACTACTACAACCTCTGCAACAGCATGGCGGCCTACCTCCGCCAGCCCTGGATCAGCTCGAACCTGGCCTACTTCTACGGCTACAACGGCAACCAGCTGAACAACAGCTGTTACCAGAGCCAGGGCATGTGGTACTACTTGCCCTACCAGCAGGGTTGCCAGCAGTGGGTGCCGACGCAGCGCACGTACACGAACCAGTGCTACGGCTCGACCGTCAGCTACCGGCCGGGCTACCTGTGGCAGAGCCGGTACGCCTACAACAACAACTGCCGGTGCTACCAGTCGCAGTGGCAGTGGCAGGGCTACTGGATGCGCTACTAGCCTTCTTGCGTCGGCCGCCGACCGCATGGGTGCGGCGCGGCGCATGGCTGGTCGATGATCGGATCGTGAAAGGCGGGGGTTGCTTCGGCAGCCCCCGCCTTTTCGTATGCCCGGCTCGGCGCCATCGGCCCGTGCGGGCGGATCGACAGATCGTGCGCCCGATGGATTCCGTGGGTGGATGGTCGCATGCGCGTGGGTCGGGGATGGATGGTTGCTGCATTGCGTGAGCGCCTGGTGAGCCGGGCGTAACACGTCTGTTGCCGGCGTCGTTATCCCCCCCGAAGTCGGCCGCCTGCCCACCGCCGTCGACGAATGTGCGCGAGGTCTCGCGCGTACCGTCGACCCGATGTACTTGGCATCATCAGGAGTGGGCAATGGTCAAGCGACTGGGACGCGCTGCACCTGCAGCGTTGGGGATCGCCGCGTTCGCCTTTGGATCGTTTGTGTTCGGGGCGACGGGGGGCGGCAACGCCGCTCGCGCCGCGGACACGTCGGCCGTGGCGTCGGATGACGCCGTCGTCGCGCCGCTGGCTGAGGCGACGCCGAACTGCCCGAGCGGGCCGAGCGGCGCCGAGATGCCGCCGGGTGTCCGGCCGGCGGAGGGCGACACGCCGAACGACGACTTCACGCGCTGCACGGCGCTGAAGGTTGTCGGCAACAGCTACGTGGACAACAACCGCAACGGACGTTACGAGTCGAACAGCGGCGACTGGCGGCTGCCGAACGTCGTCGTGCGGCTTTCGGATGCCCAGACCGGGCAGGTGATCGGCGAGACCGTCACGAACCAGGACGGGTACTATCGGTTCCCGCTCCTGCCGCTCGGACCGGTCTACCACGTCGAGGTCATCCACGCGGACGAGAAGTACGTCCCGACGACGCCGACGTCGCGCGACCTCGAGCTGCGGGACTTCTCGCTCCTGTGGTGTTGCAGCGGCCGCGCCGACTTTGGGTTCTACCAACCGACCGGGCCGCGCGGCGGGCCGGTCGTGCCGCCGCCGCCCCCGGTCGTGCCGGGCGGCCCGGTGCCGCCGCCGCCGTGCTGCGAGATCCCGACCGGCCGCCAGATCCACCTGCCGATCCTGAACTACGAAGCGAACGACAACGTCTGCAACACGATCATCGAAGCCCAGAACGTCGGGGCGTGGCCGTCGAAGGCGCTGCTCATGGTCTGGGGCGCGCCGGGCTTCTGCCCGCCGCAGTGCACGGGGCCACTGAAGGTCGAGTGCTCCGGGCTTCTCGCGCCGGGCAGCACCTGGAACTTCATCGGCGCGCAGCTGCCGGGGCGATCGAAGAGCGGCATGGTGTTCAGCGCGCCGGCGATCGGGACCTACCCGTCCGGCGGCCCGAGCGGCGACGTGTTTGCCGACCTGCTGTGCGAGGCGCTGTTCCATGACGTCGTCGGGAACTGCGACAACTACCGGCGCTTCAAGCAGGCGTTCAACACGTACGGCGTTTGGCAGACTTCGACGTACAACTTCGACTTCCGCCGCTATGCGGGCGCGAGCCTGGCGGTCGAGGTCGTGCGCAAGTGCCCGGGCGACCAGAACCCGCTCGTGAACGTGACCGGCGGCTATGCCGGCATCGCCGACGAACAGCTCGGCACGTACGACCCCGTGTACAACGGCTTCGCGTTCTTCGCGCCGCTCATCTACGCGGACGAGGGCGGCTTCACGAGCTGGCTCTACATCCAGAACGGCGGCTACGAGTGCACGTCGCTCGAGATCTGGTTCAAGGCGCAGGACGACTGCAACCGCCCGCGCGTCTGTGACGTGGCGACGTTGGCGCCGGGCGAGACCCACCAGTTCGATGCGGCGAGCTGCGTCGGCCCGAACTTCGTCGGCAGCGCCTACGTCCGGGCCAGCCAACCGGTGTCCATCGTCGTGGACAACATCGGCCAGGACGTCCTGATGAGCTATACCGGCAACCCGTCCGAGCTGAAGTACAGCTACGAGGGCGCGCCGTACTTCACGACCGGCAGTCAGGTGGCCTACGGCCCGCTGACGTACTCGGAGTACCAGGGCTGGGACGCGCTCGTTCAGGTGCAGAACCTGAGCCAGATCCACAACGCCAAGGTGAAGGTCTACTTCCTGGACCGCTCCGGCGGGATCATCAACACGCTGGTGGACTGGATCTGCCCAGGCGGCAGCGCCGGCTTCTTCCTGCCGGTCATCAGCGCGCTGCCCGGCAACTGGGTGGGTGCGGTGCGCGTCGAGAGCCAGGACTGGTTCATGCCCGGCCAGCCCGGCATCCAGGCGCCGAACGTGACGGGCGTCGTGACGCTCACGAAGTACGGCGACGCGACGCGGACGGCGGCGCTCGAGGCGATGAGCTATGCCATGTTCCCCGAACAGCGGGCGTACGACTGGCAGACCGGCAGCGGCTACGGCGGACTCTACTCCGGCGTCGGTCGGGTCGGCATCCCGAGCTTCTTCAAGGACGTTCGCGGGACCGGCCTCTCCACGGAGCTGGCGATCAACAACGTCGTGCCGGTGCCGGGGTTCACGGACTTCATCATCTACATCTACGACCAGAACGGCCTGATCAACAGCCTGTGCGAGAAGTTGAACGAGAAGCAGGTGGAGTACCTGGACGTCGCAGGCGATCTCGGCATCCTGCCGGAGGGATTCAAGGGTTCGGCCGTCATCAGCGCCGTGTACTGGGAGCACCTGACCTACGACGAGGCGAACCGGATCGCCCGCAACGTCGTCGGCCTGGCCGTCGTGAAGATCGAGCGGACGGCGACGCAGTTCGGCGTCGACATCCCGGGCGACGAGTCGGCGGCCAGCCCCGGCTTCCCGATCATCGGCCCGTTCGCGTTCGCCGGCCCGGTCATCGGCTGCCCGGGCGTCCCGAACCACGGCCCGTGGCAACCCGGCGGCCCGGCCGTCCCGACGCCCTATCCCTACAACCCGACCGCCATTCCGCCCGGCCCGAACCCGCCGACCCCCGGCGGCCCGCCGCCACCCGGGCCGACGAACCTGCCCCCGCCCCCGCCGCCGGTGCCGTAAGGCAAGGCGCGCCCGCCGCGGCGCGCACCGTAAGTCGGCAGCGGACAGCGGACAACTTGGTATCACCACGAACCATCACCATGGGGGTCGCGAGGGGCCGGCGGAGTACGCCGGCCCCTCGCGCTTTGGTCCTCGCGTCGCGGGCGGCGCACAATGTCGGCGAAGACGAAGGAGCGTGCATGTCCGCGCCGTCGGTGACCGCGATCCCGCTCATCCTGCCCTTGGACTCCCCCCACGCATCCCTCGGTGCCGTCGGAGGCAAGGGCGCCTCACTCGCCCGCCTGTCCGCCGCCGCCCTCCCCGTCCCGCCCGGCTTCCACGTGACGACCACTGCCTACCGGCGCTTCATCGACGCGAACCACCTCTCGGAGGTCATCCGGCGGGCGGCGGGCAGGGCGTCGATCGACGATCCGGCGTCCCTCGAGCGGGCGTCGGCGCTCATCCGAGCGCTCATCGCGCAGGGAAGCATGCCGCGCGATATCGCCGAGGGCGTCGGGGCGGCGTACGCCGTGCTCGGGGCGGGCGAGCCGGCGGTGGCGGTGCGGTCGTCGGCGACGGCGGAGGACCTGCCGGAGCTGTCGTTCGCCGGGCAGCATGACAGCTTTCTGAACGTGTGCGGCGCCGATGCGGTCCTCGCGGCCGTCAAGCGCTGCTGGGCGTCGCTCTGGACCGCGCGGGCGATCGGGTACCGGGCGCGGCAAGGCATCGACGGCGCGGACGTGAACCTGGCGGTCGTCGTGCAACGCCTCGTGCCCGCGGACGTGGCCGGGATCCTGTTCACGGCCAACCCGATGTCGGGGGTGCGCGACGAAGTGGTCATCAACGCGGCATGGGGCCTGGGCGAGGCGATCGTCGGCGGGCACGTCACGCCGGACACGTTCCGGGTGGACAAGGCGACCGGGACGATCCGATCGGCGGATGTGATGGACAAGGTGGTGCAGACGGTGCGCACGGACGGTGGCACGCGCGAGGTGCCGTTGTCAGCGTCGCTGCGGACGGCGCCGACGCTCTCGCCGGCGCACATCGCCGAGCTTACGCGGCTTGGCAGCGAGATCGAGGAGCTGTACGGACACCCGGTCGATATGGAGTGGGCGATCGCCAACGGAAGCATCGCCGTCGTCCAGGCGCGGCCGATCACGGCGTTGCCCGATCCGATCGTCGAGCTGGATTGGACGACGCCCAATCCGACCGGACGCTACGCCCGCTCGAGCGTGATCGAGCTTCTTCCCGAGCCGCTCTCGCCGCTCTTCGAGACGCTGGCGCTGCCGCGTTGGAACCGGGCGATGGCGGCGCTGATGGAGGAGATCGGCCTCGCGCGGGTCATGAAGCAGCTCACCGACCTCACGACGATCAACGGCTTCGCGTACTACGACTACTCGATGTCGCCGGCGCAGACGTTCCGGATGCTCTTCCACTTCCTCACCCACCCCGGCCAGCTGATCGACCACTTCCGGCAGGCCCGATCGGTGTGGGCCGACAGAGCGTTGCCGCGCTACCGCGCGGTCGCCGCCGAGTGGGCCGAGCGGGACCTGGCCGCGGCGTCGGCCACGGCGTTGCTGGCCGGCGCGGCACGGATCACGGACGCCGCGGCGGCCTACTACCTGACGATCCAGTCCGGCATCCTGCCCGTCGCCTACATCGGCGAGGCTTGCTTTGCGTACTTCTACGACAAGCTGGCCAAGCGGAAGGGCGACCCGCCGGCGATTGCCTACCTCCTCGGCTACGACAGCAAGCCGATCCGCGCCGAGAAGGCGCTCTTCGATCTGGCCCAGTGGGCACACGAGCATCCTGACCTCGCGTTCGCCCTCACGTCGATGTCCGCCGCCGACCTCGCGTCCGCCCTCGACGGCCCGACCCCGCCCGGTGTCTCGGACGACGCCTGGAACGTGTTCACGACGCTCTTCGCCGCGCATCTCCAGCACTACGGCGACGCGGTGTACGACCTCGACTTCAGCAAGCCGCTCGCCGCCGACGATCCGTCGCCGCTCCTGGAAGCGCTGAAGTCTTTCGTCGCCGGCGATGCGCGCAGCCCCCACGCCCGCCAAGCGGCCTCGTCGGCTGCGCGCGAGGCGGCGACGAACGCGCTGCGATCCCGCCTGCGCGGGCGGCGGGGCCGGTTCGTCGGGTGGCTGCTCGGCGGCGCCCAGCAGTTCGCGCCGCTGCGCGAGGACGCGCTGGCGGACGTCGGCCTCGGCTGGCCGCAGCTGCGGCGGATGATGCACGCCCTCGGCGAGCGTGCCGTCGCCGCCGGCGCGGTGGCGGCGTCCGACGACGTCTACTGGCTGACGGTCGACGAGCTGCAGGACGTGGCGCGGGCGATCGACAGCGGCCAGCGGGGGGCGGACCACGCCGACACGGTGGCGAAGCGGCGGGCGACGGCGGCGCACAACCGCACGGCCACGCCGCCGGTGGCGCTGCCGCTGAAAGGGGGCGCAACGTTCCTGGGGATGGACTTGATGCGCTTCATGCCGGCCCACTCCCACCAGGACGGCGGCGATACGATCAAGGGGATCGGCGCCAGCCCCGGGCGCGTCACCGGCACGGCCCGCGTGATCCTGGGCCCGGAGCACTTCCACGCGATGCGCCACGGCGACATTCTGGTGACGAAGATCACGACCCCCGCCTGGACGCCGCTGTTCGCGCTGGCCGCCGGCATCGTCACGGACGTCGGCGGGCCGCTCAGCCACAGTTCGATCGTGGCGCGGGAGTACGGGATTCCGGCGGTGCTCGGCACGGGGGTGGCGACGGCGCGGGTGAAGGACGGGGGGCGGATTACGGTGGATGGGGATGAGGGGCGGGTGATGTTGGAGCGGTGATGTGCGAGGTTCTTGCCTCGACGGTTGGTCTGTTGGTTTGGGCGGAGAGGAAGTGTTGAGCCGGCGGGCGGGGATGGTGGGGTTCGTGCCTGTTGGGTTCGTGCTTTTGTTTCGCAGGGGCCGCTTGGCCCCTGCACCCCGGCCAGGGGGTGCGGCGCCCCCCTGGACCCCCCGCATCAGGTTTCACTTCAATCAAGCCAAGGATCGTCGTCGCCGCGTAGGTTAGAGCCAATGTCCATGTCCGGACGTACGAGACATCGAATCACGGGCACGTCGCCCTTTGACTTTCCCGAACGCATCAGGCTGCGGTACCCCGTTCTTCCAGTGCCAGGTCACTCCGATGCGGGGGGTCCAGGGGGGCGCCGCACCCCCTGGCCGGGGTGCAGGGGCCAAGCGGCCCCTGCGAAATAAATGCACGAACCCAACAGGCACGAACCCCACCATCCCCGCCCGCCGGCTCAGCACTTCCTCTCGAGCCCGAGCAATCGCATCACGCCTTCACCCCCACCCCCACCCAAGCCGCCCCGAACAGCATCATCCAAGCGCTCACATACACCCACAGCACCAGCACCACCAACGCCCCCGCCGCCCCATACACCGACCCCACCCCCGCAATCACCACATACGCCGCAAACGCCCCCTTGCTCAGGCTGAACAGCGCCGCCGTGATCAGCGCGCCGCCCCAGACATCGCGCCAGCGCGGGCGGCTGTCCGAGAAGCCGCGATAGACGCAGGCGAAGAGCACCGTGATCAACACGAAGATCACCGCCCGGTCCAGCGGACCCGCCGCCGGCACCCAATGCGACGGCACGCCGATCGCGCGTGCCGTCGCGGCGATCCAACGGGCCGTGGCCAACGAGATCGCCACCAGAACGCCCCCGCCGAGCACGAGCGTGAGGCCGACGACCCGCGCCAGCGCCTTGGCTCTCAGACCGCGCCGACCCCGCTGCACCTCGACCGACCACAGCAGGTTGAGGGCGAGACGAACCTCGTCGAATACACCCGATGCGCCGAACACGACGAGTGCCGTCGCCACCACCGTCGCCTGCAGCTGGGCGCCCGGATGGGTGATCGCCTCGAGCAACGACGACACGGCGTCCGCCAGTGGCCCGGTGATCTGCACGCCGAGCGCGTCGGAGGCGAACGCCAGCACGGTCGCATGGGCGGTCGTCTCTCCGACGATGCGGCCGAGCACCACGATCGCCAGGACGAGCAGCGGCGCGATCGAGAACAGCGTCCGGTAGGCGATCGCCGCCGCGGCCGTCGACACGAACGGCCGGCGCCAGAGCCGCCAGGCGGACGCGAGGCGGGTGTGGTACGCGACGGCGAGGGTGCCGGCGCTGGCGGAGGGCGCCCCGTCGGTGCGATCGCCCGTCATGCGCGCCCATCCCGCTCCGGCCATCGCCGCACGTACGCTCCGACATCGAACTTCCGCGCCGCGCCGCTCGCGCTCATGAACCGCACCGTCCCGAACACGGGCCGATCGAACCATGGCCGATCGTGCACCCCGCCGATCGCCCAGGCGATGCCGGCGTAGCCGTTCGGGTCGCGCCCATCGAGTTCGTACCGATCGTTCAGGACGATGGCGGTTGCCAGCGCCTCCTCGGGCGTGGCCGACCACGCCAGGATCATCTTCGCCCAGTACATCCGCAGGTACCCGTGCATCTTGCCGGTACGGACCATCTGGCACTGGCACGCATTCCACAACGCATCGTGCGTCGCAGCGCGACCGAAGGCGTCGACGTCGTACAGCGCCTCGCGCGCGTCGCCGCGGTGCGCGTCCAATGTCCGGCGCGCCCACGCCGGGAAGCCGGCGACGGCGTCGTACGCCGGTTGGTACAAGCAGAAGTTGTCGGACAGCTCGCGGCGGACGACCAGCTCTTCGAGGAAGGTGGCGGCGTCGGGTACGACGCGATGGGCGCGATCGATGTCGGGACCACCCGCCGCAAGACGTGCCCGGACTTCGAGCGCAACGCGCGCCGGCGCGAGTTGTCCGAAGTGCAGGTAGGGCGACAGCCCGGACTGCCCGTCCGCGTTCGGGTCGTTGCGCCGCTTCGTGTAGTCACCGAGGCTATCAGCCAGGAAAGCATCCAGTGCGCGGCGGGCTTCCGACGCGCCGGGCGCGATCCAGTCCACGGCGCCCACAGACCGGTCGACGCTCAGCGACCCCTCGGCCGCCGTCCAGTCGACCACCGGCAGCGGCGTCGGCCACGCCGTGGTCTGGGGAGCAAGGGAAGGGAACGGCTCGAGGAATATGTCGAGCAGCCGCGCGATCTTCGGCCGGATCGTTCGCGCCGCGAACTCGAGCTTGCCGGAAGCCGCCCAGCACGGGACGATGTTGTGCGCATCGACCTCCTCGAGCCGCACGCCCGCCGCCGCCAGCCGATCGCCCACGCCTGAGCGCCATTCGCGCGCCAACCGCAGCGGGTTGAAGTCGACGACGACGTGGCCGACGCCGTGGGCGCGGACGAACGCCGTGACGGCGTCGGGCGGATCGGCGCCGTACAGGACGGCGAACGGGATGCCGAGCGCGCGCAGGTCGCGCTCGACGCCGCGCAGCCCGGCCAGGAGGAAGTGGTAGGCACGCCACGGCGCGGCGAGGAACGACGGCGCCAGGGTGAACACGACGGCCAGCGGCGCATCCGCGGCGGCGGCGATCGCGCGGGCATGCAACAGCGCCCAGTTGTCCGCCACACGCGCGTCGCGCGACATCCAATACAGGACCGGCGCGCCGTGGCCCGGCGCGTCGTTCAGGGCGCGGACGCGGTCCGGGTGAATCGGTGTCGCCGGCGCGTCCATCCGTCGGGGGTCGAGCGGTCAGATGGAGGCGGCGACGACGTCGGGCGCGCCCACACCCGCGACCCTGTCCCCGATCCGACCGGCATCGGCCATCGTGTCATCGTCCGTCTGGACGTTGGCCGTCCCGGCCGCCGCGAAGTCCTGTACGTCGAGCTCGAGGCTGCGCTCCCCGCGCCAGACCCGCTCGCGCACGCCGTACACGATGTCGATCCGCTCCCCAACCCCCGCCAGCCGATCCCCGTGGCCGAATGCCATCGCTTCCATCGACCCGCGCGCCGTCGGGACGATGAGCTTGAGATGGCGCTCGCCGACGATCCGTTTGGACGCGACGACGACGTCCCGGCTGAGGATGAGCGGCGTCGGGTTCGCTTCGCCGAACGGCTCGAGGGCCTGCAGCCGGCGGTAGAGGTCGTCGTTCACGGCCGTGAGGGGCAGCTCGGCGTCGATGTCGAGGACGGGGCGCAGATCGGCCCCGCGCAGGGCGTCTTCCGCCAAGCGGGTGAGCGCATCGACGACCTCGTCCAGGCGGTCCGTTCGCACTGTCAGGCCGCCGGCGCGCGCGTGGCCGCCGTGCCGCTCGAGCAGCGGGGCGATGCGGTCGAGGGCCTCGACGACGTTGAACTCGGCGATCGAGCGCAGGCTGGCGCGCGCCGTCTCGCCCTCGATGCGGAACACGGCGGCCGGACGATAGTGCGTTTGCGCCAGCTGGCCCGCGACGAGCCCGATCACACCGAGGCCGACGTCCGGCGATGCCCAGGCCAGGAACGGCGCGTCCGTCCGGCCCGCCAGGTCCGCGTGCGCCGCTTCGAGCGCGACGTCCGTCGCCGCGCGCCGCTCGCGGTTCATGTGCTCGAGTTGCGCGGCGAGCCGGCGCGCCTCGCCGTCCGCTTCCGACAACAGCAGCGTCAGCGCCATCGTGGCATCGCCCATCCGCCCCGCGGCGTTCAACCGCGGCCCGAGCCCGAAAGCGATCCCGCGCGCCGTCATCGTCGCCGCCTCGAAACCGCCGGCCTCGCACAGCGCCGCGACGCCCGGTCGGGCGCCGGCGCGGATCCGCTCGAGGCCGCCCTGGACGAGCATCCGGTTCTCGCCGACGAGCGGCACGACGTCCGCGACGGTTCCGATCGCCGCGAGGTCGAGCAGGTCGGTCTCGTGGAGCGCCGCCGGCCGCGCCGAGGTGCGCGCCGCGACGCGCAGGAGCGCCTGCGCCAGCTTGTACGCCAAGCCGACGCCGGCGAACTCGTGGAACCCGTAGCCATCGTCCGCGCGGCGCGGGTTCACGACGGCCACTGCCGCCGGCAGCTCGTCCGGCAGCGCGTGGTGGTCCGTGACGATGACGTCCATCCCGAGCGTGCGGGCGTGCAGGAGTGGTTCCGCCGCGCGGACGCCGCAGTCCACCGTTACGACGAGCCGCACGCCGTGCTTCGCCAGCCGGTCGAGCGCCGCGGTGTGGACGCCGTAGCCGTCGCGCTCGCGGTGGGGCAGGTGCGGCAGGACGTCGCCGCCGAGCGCGCGGAGCGCCGTCGTGAGGAGGGCGGTGCCGGTCACGCCGTCCGCGTCGTAGTCGCCGTACACGGCGATCCGTTCGCCGCCCGATATCGCGCGGCGGAGGCGGGTGACGGCGCGGTCCATGTCCGCCAGCCGGAACGGGTTGTCGTCCCCCACCGACCGGCCGAGGAACGCCGCCGCGCCGTCGAGCTCCGCCACGCCGCGCGCGGCGAGCGCACGCGCCAGAAGCGGGTCGCCGAGCGCATCGAGCGCGGGCGAGGGCGGCGGGCTGAGGCGCCACCGGGCGCGCGGCGCGGCAGGCGGGACGGGGTTGGGCACGAGGATCCTCGATTCGCGGGTGGGACGATTATACGGTGCGGCGTTGCGCCGGCGTCGCAGCCGGGGCAGAGGGATGTCGCTTGATGACGCCGCGTGAAGGCGCCGTCAGCGGAGCGCCAGCCCCCATGCGCCCGCGATGATCGCCACCGCTGCGATCCCGGCCGCCCACTGCAGGCGCGCGCCGGCGACGGACGTCGACGTCCCGTGCGCCTGCGCACCTGCGCGTGCGAATCGCGCGATCGCGGCGCCGATCGGCACGCCGGCGACCAGGCCGCAGGCATGGGCCAGCACGTCGCTCTGCTCGCCTGAGCCGAGGAGCGCAAGCAGTGCCATGGCTGCGCCGAACACGATCCAGCACCCGCCGCACCCGCCGCGCCCGCCGCGGTCGCCGTCGACGAGGCGCGCGCCGGCGAGGAGTCCGAGCGCGCCGAAGACGGCCGTCGAAAAGCCGACGCCGAGTGAGCCGGGCCCGCGGAGGTAAGCGGTCAGCCAGTTGCCGATCGCTCCGGCGCCGATCGTGCCCAGCAAGGTCAGGCCGATCCCGAGGCGGCGCGCCGCAAGCGGCAGGAAGATCACGCTCGCCAGCGCGTTCGCCAGGACGTGGCCGATCCCGGCGTGCAGCGTCAGCGCGGTGACCGTCCGCCACAGCGCGCCGTTCAGGATCAAACCGCTGTCGGCCCCGCCGAGCGGCGCCAGCCCGCCGCCGTGCGTGGCATCGCCGGTGACGGCAAACCCGGCCAGGAGCGCGAGGCCGGCGGCGATGCCGAAACCGAGGTCGGCCCGACCGGCGGGATCGGCGCTCGGCCGCAGCGGCGGGCGGCGGGCGGTGTCGAAGACCGGCGCGTCGTTCTCGGTCATATACGCTTGCAGCGAGGCCGAGGCGCGGACGGCGTCGCCGGCATCGACCGCCAGGTAGAGGCCGTCGGTGCCCGAAAGGAGCTGATGGCCGATGCCCTCGCTGGACAGGACGAGCGACCAGCCGTCGGCCTGGCGGCGCCGGAGCGGGCCGAGCGTGGCGGTGGCGGGGGGCGGGAGCGGCGAAGGCACGCGCGCCGGCTCGGGCAGCGAGGGGCCGGGTAGCGGCGGGTCGTCGCGTATCGGCGAGGTCTCGTCGGGCAATTCGATGTCCATGGTCGACAATGGTAGGGCCCACCGCCGTCCAGCGCCCGATCGGGTGCGACGGTTCCCCGTTAACATCCCCGTATAATCCGCCCGCCATGCCAGAACCCGTCATGCACGAAGTCCACGACCTCCCGTCCGGTGCGCCCGCCGCCCGCGCCGTCTCGGTGATCGCCACGGTGTTCAACGAAGCGGCGACGATCGGGGCGCTGCTCGACAGCCTTGCGGCGCAGACGCGCCCACCGGACGAGGTCGTCGTCGTCGACGGCGGTTCGACGGACGGCACCGTCGCCGCGGTGCGGGCGTGGCGCGCCGCACGGCCGGACGGCGAGGCGCTGCGGCTCACGCTCGTCGAGCGGCCGGGGGCGAACATCTCGCAAGGCCGCAACGCCGCGATTGCCGCGGCTGCCGGGCCGATCCTGGCGGCCACGGACGCCGGCGTGCGGCTCGTGCCGGGGTGGCTGGCGGCTCTCGCGGCGCCGATCGAGCGGGGCGAGGCGCGCTGGGCGGCCGGATTCTTCACGAGCGCGCCGGAGGGCGCGTTCGAGACGGCGCTCGGCGCGACGACGCTGCCGGACGTGGCCGACATCGACCCCAGGACGTTCCTCCCGTCCAGCCGGTCCGTGGCCTTCCTGAAGGCGGACGCCGCCGTGATCGGCGGCTACCCGGAGTGGCTCGACTACTGCGAGGACCTCGTGTTCGACCTGCGGCTCAAGCGGATCGCCGGGCCGCCCGCTTTCGCGCCGTCGGCCGTCGCCCGCTTTCGGCCCCGCCCGACGCTCGCCCACTTCGCCCGCCAGTACTACCTGTACGCCCGCGGCGACGGCAAGGCCGACCTGTGGCGGCGGCGGCACCTGATCCGCTACCTCACCTACGTCGTCGCGGTCCCGTCGCTCGTCGCCCTGGCAGTGTTCAACAGCGCCGCATGGTGGCTCCTCCTGGCCGCCGGCCTCGTGACGATGGTCGCGAAGCCCTGCCGGCGACTCGTGCGCCAATGGCGGGCGTTGACGATCGGACAGCGGGTGGCCGCTGGGCTGTGGGTGCCGGTGATCCGGGTCACGGGCGATGGGGTGAAAATGGTGGGGTATCCGGTGGGGTGGGGGTGGCGGCGGCGGGAGAGGCCGCCGGATTGGACGGCGGACGATTGGACGGCGGACGGCTGACGCGAAGCGACCGATCGCGGGAGCCGCCGGCTCGGCTCGGACGGTCCTTGAACTTGCGCCCACGCCTCGAAGCCCTTATCCTCTCCGTTCGTCGCCGCGTCGGCACCGTTCGGCGCTGCGGCACAGGTTGATCGACAATCCGGCCGCCGCTCGGGCGGCCGCGTGGGACGGTTGCAGGAGCCTCATCGTGAGCGAGCAGATCACTCTGAACACACAGCTGCGGACGGTCACCGGCAAGAAGGTGGCCGGGCTGCGGCGCGCCGGCATGACGCCGTGCGTGCTGTATGGCCCGGAGAGCGAGCCCGTCAGCCTGCAGGTGGACACGAAGCACCTGCGCTCCGTCCTCCACAAGGCCGGCACGACGCGGCTGATCCATGTGGACATCGAGGGCGACAAGAAGCCGCGCCTGGCGATCGCCCGGGCGCTGCAGATCCACCCGACCAAGCTCACGCCGATCCACGCCGACCTGCTCGAGGTCAGCGAGCGCGTGCCCGTCCAGACCGCGATCCCGGTCCGGATCGGCGGCAAGGTGCCGCCGGCCGTGCAGCGCAACGAGGCGATGATCCGCGCCCTGCTCGACCACGTCATCGTCCGCGCCCTGCCCAAGGACCTGCCGCAGGAGATCGTCGTCGACGGCGGCAAGCTGCGCGAGCTCAGCCAGGTGCTGCGCATCTCGGATGTGGACGTGCCGAAGGGCGTTCGGATCATGGACGATTCGAACCGCGCCGTCGCCCGCATGGCGGCGCTCCGCCGCGGCGCGGCGGTCGTCGGTGACGATGACTACCTTGCGGCGATGGACCCGACGACCTCCGAATACGCCGCCGCCCACGCGGAAGACGCGGCGCCGGAGGATGGCGCCGACTGAGGTCGGCCGGAATTGCCCACCGACTCGCGCATGCGGATCGGACACTAACGGATCGTATGCGAAGCGGGCGGCCCCGTCGGCCGCCCGCTTCGCGTGGTGCGTCCGCGCCCGGACCGCCGCCGATCGGCCCGAGCCCCGTGTGCTATACTGCGCCGGGTCCGCCACAGGTCCGTTTCTGTTCCGCGGCCGTTTGAGGAGCCCGCTTTCGTGATCAGCCCGCTGAATGCCTTGCTGGGCATGTTCTCCCGCGATATCGGCATCGATCTCGGCACGGCCAACACGTTGGTCATGGTCGAGGGCGAGGGCATCGTCATCAATGAGCCGAGCGTCGTGGCGATCGACAAGCGTACCCGGCGGGTGCTGGCGATCGGGTCGGAGGCCAAGAAGATGGTCGGCCGGACGCCGGCGAACATCATCGCCGTCCGCCCGCTGCGGGACGGCGTGATCAGCGACTTCGACATCACCGAGAAGATGCTCGTCTACTTCATCAAGAAGGTGCACGAGCGCTCGTTCAGCCCGCTGCCCAAGCCGCGCGTCGTCGTCGGGATCCCGAGCGGCGTGACGGAGGTCGAAAAGCGTGCCGTGCACGACGCGACGATCAGCGCCGGCGCGCGCGAGTGCTACCTCATCGAAGAACCGATGGCGGCCGCGATCGGCGCCGGGTTGCCGGTAACGGCTTCCATCGGCAGCATGATCGTCGACATCGGCGGCGGGACGACCGAGGTGGCGGTCCTCAGCCTCGGCGGCATCGTCGTCGCCCGAAGCCTCCGGGTGGCGGGCGACGAGATGGACGAGGCGATCATCGACTACGCCCGCAAGCGCTACAGCCTGGCGATCGGCGAGCGGATGGCCGAGCAGCTCAAGCACGAGATCGGCAGCGCGTTCCCGCTCGACGTCGAGCTGACGATGGCGATGCGCGGCCGCAGCCTGCTCACCGGATTGCCGCAGAGCGTCGACGTCTCGTCCATCGAGATCCGCGACGCGCTCTCGTCGCCCGTGCAGACGATCGTCGACGTCGTCAAGGACGCCATCGACGACACGCCGCCCGAGCTCGTGGCGGACCTCATGGAGCACGGGATCACGCTGGCCGGCGGCGGGGCGCTGTTGCGCGGGATCGCGCAGCGGCTCGAACAAGAGACGAAGATCGACGTAAAGGTGGCCAAGCACCCGATGGCGTGCGTCGCGCGCGGCGCCGGCCTCGTCCTCGAGGACCTCGACAACCTCGCGCCGGTCCTCGCTTCCACGCAGCGTGCTGCGCTGGCCACCGGTGGACGGTAGGCGCTTCCGGATGTCGCGCCGCGACCGGCCGTCGTGGATGTTCGCGCTGGCGCTGCTCGGCGTCGTGTTCGGCCTGGCGCGCGGTTGGCGCGGGCCGGCGGTGATCAACGGCACGCTGTCGCGCGTCCTCTCGCCCGTCACGCACGCGCTGCGCAGCGCGCGCGAGCAAGTGGGCGTCGTGACGGAGTGGTCGCGCAGCAGCGAGGCGCTCGAGGCGAAGGTGGCGGAGCTGACCGAAGAGAACGCCCGGCTCCAGGTCGAGTCCACGAAGCAGGGCCAGTTGATCCGTGAGAACGAAGAGCTGCGCGCCGCCCTCGGCTACAAGCGGGACCGCGTCGACCTCGATCTGCTGGGCGCCAGCGTCCGCGCGGACGTCGTCGGCGGTGAACCTGGCGGGCTCGTGCATGCGATCTGGATCGACCAGGGCAGCCTGGCCGGCGTCGCGGCAGGCGACCCGGTGGCCACGCACCGCGGTCTCGTCGGCCGGGTGGTGCGCACGTACGGCGAGGCGAGCCAGGTCCTGTTGATCAGCGACGGCGGTTCGGCCGTCGGTGCGCGCGTCGAACGGTCGCGGGCGACCGGGATGCTCGTCGGCTCGGTCGGCGGCGAGCTCACGCTGCGCTACGTGCCGCAGAACGGACCGGGCATGCCGCCCAACATCGTCGTCGGCGACGTGATCCACACCAGCGGGCTCGACGGCACGAACGGCTTCCCGCGGATGGTGCCGATCGGCCAGGTGATCGAGGTGCGGCAGAGCGACGAGCGGCCGAACCAGGAGGCGGTCGTCCGGCCGTTCGTCGACCTCGGCAGCGTCGAGTTCGCCCTCGTCATCACCGGCTGGCGCGCCGTGCCGCTGCCCGACGCCGCCGGTTCGATCGACAGCGGATCGGCCGCCGACGGTTCGGCCGCCGACGGTTCGGCTGGTGACAGTTCGGCTGCCGACGGATCGGCCCCCGACGGATCGGCCGCCTCCGGCGCAGTCGTACGACCCTGAACGCGCGGGCGGTCGTGAACCCGTACGGCGCGGCGCTCATCCTGCTCGGGGCGGTGATCGCGCAGGTCGCGCTCATGCCCTCGGCCGCGCTCGGCAGCGCCGTGCCGCTGCTGACGTTGCTCGTCGTCGTCAGCTGGGGCTACGTGCGCGGGGCACGCCAAGGCATGGCCTGGGCGCTCGCGGCAGGATTGTTGAGCGACGTGATGTCGCCCAAGCCGATCGGCACGTACACGCTGCCGCTCATGGCGGCGGCGCTCGTCGTCGGTCTCGGCGCCGGCCGTTTGGCGGACGCGATCTTCATGCCGGCTGCGCTGACCACGGTGGCGACGATCGTCTTCATCGCCGGCCAGATCGTCGTGCTCGGCTTGATCGGGGACATCGTCGATCTTCGACCTGAGGCGCTCGTCCCGACCGTGCTGCCGACCGTGCTCCTCAACCTGCTGTGGCTGCCGATCGTCTACTTTCCGCTGCGCTGGCTCGCGCGGCGCAGCGGCCCGCCGCGGCTGGCGTGGGAACGCTAGTCATGGCCGGCGTTCCGGGTCCGCTCCGCTCCACGCGCTTGATCGGCCTGCGGGTGATCGTCGTCGTCGCGCTGGCGTCGCTTCTCGGCCGCCAGTGGCAGATCCAGGTGATCCGCGGCGCCGAGCTGCGCACGGACGCACGCAACAACCGCTACGTGGCCCAGGAGATCGAGGCCGACCGGGGCGTGGTCTACGACAGCAAGGGCGAACAGGTGGTCTTCAACCGCCCGCGCTTCACGGTGTCCATCGTGCCGGGTGCCTTGGCGGACATTTCCGCCGAGGCCCGCGAGCACGTGCTGAACACCGTCGCGGAGCGGGTCGGCATGTCGGTCTATCCGCGTGCCGCCAGCGTGCGCGTCGGCCGGTCCGGACCGCGGGACGCGCAAGGCGGCGCGCAGGACGACGCGGTGCGGGCGATGTTCGCAGCGCCGCGCAGCATCATCCGGCTCATGCCCGTCAACGACGAAGGCGAGACCGTCTGGGCCGGATGGCAACCGATTCCGATCGACCGCAACGTGCCGCGCGATGCCGCTTTTCGGTTGATGGAGCGGCAGGGCGATCTGCCCGGCGTCCTCGTGACCGAGTCGAGCGTGCGCGAGTACCCGGCGGGTCCGACGCTGGCCCACATCCTCGGCTTCACCGGCGCGATCCCCGAGGAGGAGGTCGACGGCTACCTCGCCAAGGACTATCGGGTATACGACAGCGTCGGCCGGAGCGGGATCGAGGCCAAGTATGAGGACGTGCTGCGTGGCCAGAAAGGGGAGCAGATCGTCGTCGTCGACGCCCACGGGCGCCCACTGCGGCGGCTGGAGACGACGCGGCGCGAGCCCGTGCCGGGCGACAACCTCGAACTCGCGATCGACCTGACGTTCCAGCAGGCGGCGGAGGAAGCGTTGGCGCGCGGACTCCGAAAGTCGGGCTCGAAGAGCGGCGCCGTCGTGGCGATCGACCCGCGGGATGGTGCCGTACGGGCACTGGTGACGCTGCCGACGTTCGACAACAACATGTTTTCGACGGGCGCCTCGCCCGAGGCGTTCGTCAAGCTGCTGACCGATCCCGATCTGCCCTTGGTCAATCGGGCCATCACCGGCCAGCCGCCGGGCTCGACCTACAAGATCATCACCGCCTCCGCCGCCCTGCAGGAAGGTGTGATCACGGGCCAGACGCGGATCGTCGATCCCGGCGCCATCTACCTGCCGCACGCCTACAACCCCGCGGCGCGCCAGCAGTTCGTGTGCTGGAATCGCGGCGGGCACGGGTCGCTGAACGTCGTCGGCGCGCTGGCCCAATCGTGCGACGTCTTCTTCTACGAGGTCGCCGGCGGCTATTACGAGGGTGGGGCGAACCAGGCGGGCCTTGGGAGCGACCGGCTTGGCCGCTACGCCATGGCGTTCGGCCTGGGTGCGCTGACGGACATCGAGCTCGTCGGCGAGGTCGAGGGGCTCGTGCCGGACAAGCGGTGGCTGGCGGCCCACAACGACGAGTACTGGGGCACCGGCCAGACCTACAACATGGGCATCGGCCAGAGCTACTCGCTGGCGACGCCCCTCCAGATGGCGAACGCGACGGCCGCGGTGGCGAACGGCGGGACGCTCTATCGGCCGCACCTCGTGACGCGCGTTGCGGACGTCAACGGCCGCGACGACCCGCGCCGCGTGCCGGGCGGAGTGATCCGGCAGGTGCCCGTCGACCCGGCGCACCTCGCGCTCGTGCGCGAGGGGATGCGACAGGCGGTGCTGCCCGGCGGCACGGCCTCGTGGGCCGGCATGCCGCCGCAGGTCGCGATCGCCGGCAAGACGGGCACGGCCGAGTTCGCCGACGTGTTCACCGGCAAGGACGGCAAGCCAACCGTACGGACCGACCGCTACGGCAACCTGCTGACCCATGCCTGGTTTGTCGCCTTCGCCCCATACGACAAGCCCGAGATCGCGTTGGCCGTGTTCGTCGACGGCCGCGGTCTGGACCACATCATCGAGGGCTCGCAGGTGGCCGCGCCGATTGCCGCCGAGGTGTTGCGGACGTACTTCGGCATCCCGCAGCCCGCCCCGGAAGCGACGCCGTGCACCTCGCCGCCGTGCCCGACGGCCGAGGCCGATGCCCAAGCGCCCGGCCAAGGGCCGTCGGCGCCGCGGGCGGACGGCACCGCGGCCGACGCTCCACCCTCAGGGGGCGACCGATGAGCCAGGAAGTCCCGCTGCCGCCCAAGCCGCCGGTGACGATCAAGGGCCGTGGCAACACCGTGACGATCACCGTCGACAGCCGCGAAGCGCCGGACGACATCCTCGCCAGCCTCGACGCCCAGTTGGCGCGGCGCGGCCGGACCTTCTTCGCCGGCGCGCCGACCGCGGTCGAGGTCAAGCCGGGGCCGCTGGATCCGTTGCTCGTCGCCCGTCTGGCGGAAAAGGTGGCCGCGGCCGGGATGTCGCTCATCGAGGTCTCCATCGGCGGGCGGACCGCCGCGCCGGCGCCGGCAGCGCCCGCCCCGGCCGCCGCCGAAGGCGTGCTGCTGGTGGAGCGCACCTTGCGCGGCGGGCAGCGGATCAGCCATGATGGGTCGGTCATCGTCCTGGGTGACGTGAACCCGGGCGCCGAGATCATCGCCGGCGGCCATGTCATCGTCTGGGGACGGCTGCGCGGCACCGTCGAGGCCGGGTTGACGAGCGCCGGGGCGATGGTCTGTGCGCTCGACCTCGCGCCGACGCAGCTGCGGATCGGACCGGCGCTCGCCCGCGCGCCCGAGGAGCCGGACCGTGTGCCGGTGCCGGAAGTGGCGCGTGAGGTCGACGGCCGGATCGTGGTCGAAGGATGGCGATGACGACGACGACGACGACGACGATGACGACGGCGACGACGACGACGATCAGGATACCGCTGCAAGCCGCATGATCCATGTACGGGCGGGTCCCCGTGCCCGCCCTGCCTCGGCCACCACGGGCCCCTCGACCCCAACCCACTCCCGGAGCCACCATCCATGGACGAACAGTCCCAACGCGCCCAAGTCTTCACGATCACGTCCGGCAAGGGCGGCGTCGGCAAGACGACGACGACGGCGAACATCGGTGTGGCGCTCGCACGGCGGGGGCGGACGGTGGCGGTCATCGACGCCGACATCGGGCTGCGCAACCTCGACGTCGTGATGGGCCTCGAGAACCGCGTCGTCTACAACCTCATGCACGTCGTACGCGGCGTCGTCGATGCGGAACGGGCGCTGATCCGCGACAAGCGCGTGCCGGGCCTGCTCATGCTGGCGGCCGATCAGCACTCCGACAAGGACGACGTGTCGCAAGAGGAGATGGTGCAGGTGTGCGAGGACCTGCGCGCGCATGTCGACTACATCCTCGTCGATTCGCCGGCCGGCATCGAGCAGGGCTTCCGCAACGCGCTTGCGCCGGCCGATCGCGTGATCCTGGTGACGACGCCCGAGGTGTCCGCCGTCCGCGACGCCGACCGGATCGTCGGCCTCGTCGAGGCCGCCGGCAAGCCGGCGCCGGTCCTGATTCTGAACCGGATCAAGCCCGACCTCGTGGCGCGCGGCGACATGATGTCCACGGCGGACGTTCTCGACATCCTGCGCGTCGACATCCTGGGCGTCGTGCCCGAGGACGCCGGCATCGTGGCCGCGACGAACCGCGGCGAGCCGGTGGCCCTTGACGCGTCGTCGCGCGCCGGCCGGGCGTTCCACAACATCGCGGCCCGCATCGAAGGCGAGACCGTGCCGCTCATGGCGCTGGACGAAGTCGAGGCCAAGGGGTTCCTCAAGAGCCTGAGCAACCTGTTCCGAGCCGGACCGGACGGAGGGTGACCATGGGCTTTCTTGATCGCTTGATGGGCCGTCCGGGACCTCCGTCCGACGCATCCGGCCGGGTGGCCAAGGAGCGGCTGAAGGTCGTGCTGGAGTACGACCGCGCGCGCCTGACGCCGGCGCAGCTCGAGCTGATCCGCGATGAGATCATCGCCGTGATCTCGCGCCATGTCGACATCGCGAACGCCGACGTCGAGGTGAAGTTGGAGCAGGGCGGGCGCTTGGTGGCCGAGATCCCGCTCGGGCGGGCGGGTGGCGGGGGCGGCGGGACGGGAGGGGGCGGCCGGTGAACCGCGCGCTCGTCGGGCGTCTGCCGCGGCCGGCGACGGCGTCCATGCCGGAGGCGATGTGGCGCAAGCTGCGCACCTTCGACTGGCTGATGACGCTCGCCGTCGCTGCGGCCGTCGCGTTCGGCGTGGCGATGATCTACAGCGCGACGCTGCGCGGCGGGATGACGAGCGTGTGGTGGGAGGACTACGTCTACAAGCAGATCGTGTTCGCGGCGCTCGGGCTCGTACTGTACGGTCTCGTCAGCGCCAGCGACTACCGCACGCTGGCGGCGTTCGCGCTGCCGCTCTATGGGGTGTTCGTTGCCGCGCTCGGGCTCGTCCTCGTCTTCGGCGTCACGGTACTCGGCGCGCGGCGGGGCTTTCAGATCGGGATCCTGACGATCCAGCCGAGTGAGCTGATGAAGGTCGTGATGATCGTGGCGCTTTCCGCCTATTACAGCCGCTACGATGTCCGCCGGCCGCGCGTCCTCCTCGGGGCGATCGGCATGATCGCGGTGCCCGTCGGCCTGATCCTCATGCAGCCCAACCTCTCGACGGCCGTCGTCCTGTCGCTGATCTGGCTCGGCATCACGTTCGCGGCCGGAGCGCGGATGCTGCACCTTGGCCTCCTCGTCCTGCCGGCCGGGCCGCTCATCGCGCTCAGCTTCCGGATGGGGCTGCTCTACGAGCACTGGCTGGCGCGCTTCGCCGACATGATCGTGCCCGGCTACCAGAGCCGGCAGGCGCTCATCGCGGTCGGCAACGGCGGGCTGCTCGGCATCGGCTACGCGCAGGGCTCGCAGTCACAGGGCGGGTTCGTGCCGGTGCTCCACTCCGACGCCATCTATGCGCTCATCGCCGAGGAACTCGGCGTCGTCGGCAGCGCCGTCGCCGTCGCCCTCCTCGGCTTCATCGTGCTGCGCATCCTGCGCTCCGCCTCGACCGCCCTCGACTCCACCGGTGCGCTCATCTGCACGGGCGTCGCAACGTACCTCTTCGGCCAAGCGCTGATCCACATCGGCGTCGTGTTGCAGGTCGTGCCGCCGACCGGCCTCAGCCTGCCGTTCATGTCCTACGGCGGCTCGAGCCTGCTGACGGCGATGGTCGCGCTCGGGCTCGTGCAGTCCGTGCGGATGTGCCGGCGGCCGTTGGAGTTCTCGTAACCTGAAACGGAGACCAGCATGTCCGCACCCACTCCCGTCCGCGTGCGCATCGCGCCCTCGCCGACGGGCTTCTTCCACGTCGGCAACGCCCGCACCGCGGTCTTCAACTGGCTGTTCGCGCGCGCGCACGGCGGGTCGTTCGTCTGGCGCGTCGAGGACACGGACCGCAGTCGGTTCGTGGCCGAGGCGTTGGACGACCAGCGAGCGGCGCTGGACTGGCTCGGGATCACGCCGGACGAGGGGCCGTTCACGGGCGGTGCGTTCGGCCCGTACATGCAGAGCGAGCGGATCGAGCGGTATCGCGAGCGCGTCGACGCGTTGATCGCCGGCGGCAAGGCGTACCGCTGCTTCTGCACGCCCGAGCGGTTGGACGAGGTGCGCCGGGCACGCGAGCTCGGCAAGCTGAAGGGGCGATACGATCGGCACTGCCGCAACCTGAGCGCGGACGAGGTCGCCGCCAAGCGGGCGGAGGGCGGTCGCCATACCGTCCGGCTGGCGATGCCGCTCGCGGGCACGCGGACGCTGTCCGACGTCCTGCGCGGCGAGATCGCGTTCGACCTGGCCGAGCTGGACGACCCGATCGTCCTGAAGAGCGACGGCTGGCCGACGTACCACCTGGCCGTCGTCGTCGACGACGAGGCGATGGCGATCACGCACGTCCTGCGCGCCGACGAGTGGATCCCGAGCGCGCCGATCCACCTCGTGCTGTACGAGTCGTTCGGCTGGACGCCGCCGGTCTACTGCCACGTGCCGCTCGTCCTCGCGCCCGACGGCAAGGGCAAGCTGAGCAAGCGCCATGGCGGCGCCGAGGTGCGGGACTACCGCGCCGCCGGCTACCTGCCGGAGGCGTTGTTCAACTACCTGGCGCTGCTCGGTTGGGCCTACAGCGGCGACGAGGAGATCTTCACGCCGGCCGAGGCAGCGGCGCGCTTCGCGCTGGCGGACATCAAAGTCTCGCCGGCCGCCTGGAATCCCGACAAGCTGCAATGGATGAACGGCCATTACATCCGCAGCCTGGCGCCAGACGACCTTGCGGCGCGTTTGACGCCGTTTCTCGCTGACGCGGGAATCGAGGCGACCTCGTCCGAGGTGCTCGCCCTCGTGCCGCTCATCCAGGAGCGGATCACGACGCTCGTCGAGGCAGTGCCGCTGGTCGACTTCTTCTGGGCAACGAGGGTCACCCCCGACGTGGCCGACCTCGTACCCAACAAGCTCACCCCCGCCGACGTCGCCGCCAACCTCCGCCGCACCGCGGAGGCGCTGGCAGTCGTCGACCATTGGACGGCCGAAGAGCTAGAGGAAGTGCTGCGCGCCCTATCCGATGAGCTCGGCGTGAAGCCCGGGCCGCTCTTCCAGCCGGTGCGCGTGGCCGTGACGGGCAAGAAGATCGCACCACCGTTGTTCGAAACGCTGGCCATGGTCGGCAAGGCGAAGGTCATCGATCGGCTCGTGGCGGCGGCGGACCTCCTCGAAAGCGGGGGGGGCTGATGGCGGTGGACGGCATCGTCGACCTGCGCAGCGACACGCTCACCCGCCCGACGCCCGCGATGCGGGCCGCGATGGCCGCGGCCGACGTCGGCGACGACGTCTTCGGCGAGGACCCGACCGTCAACCGCCTCGAGCGCCAGGCGGCCGAGACGATGGGCAAGGCCGCCGGCTTGTTCATGCCAAGCGGCACGATGGGCAACCTGGCGGCGTTGTTGGCCCATTGCGGGCGGGGCGACGAGGCGATCGTCGGCGATGAGGCGCACACGTTCTACTATGAGGCCGGCGGCATGGCCGCGCTCGGCGGGATCCAGCCCCGCACGTTGCCGAATCGACCCGACGGAACGCTCGACATAACGGCAGTCGAGGCTGCCATTCGGACGCCGAACGTCCACTTCCCGGTGACGCGCCTGATCTGCCTCGAGAACACGCACAATCGCTGCGGCGGCGCCGTGCTGGACGCAGCCTACATGCGGGCCGTCCGGGCCGTCGCCGACGCGCACGGCTTGGCCGTCCACCTGGACGGGGCGCGGATCTTCAACGCCGCCGTCGCGCTCGGCGTGCCGGTCAGCGCGCTGGCCGCGGACGCCGACAGCGTGACGTTCTGCCTGTCCAAGGGGCTCGCTGCGCCCGTCGGCAGCGTGTTGTGCGGCACCGCGGCGTTCATCGACACCGCGCGGCGGGCGCGCAAGCAGCTCGGCGGTGGGATGCGCCAGGCCGGCGTGCTGGCCGCCGCCGGCCTCGTCGCCCTCGACACGATGGTCGACCGCCTGGCCGACGACCACGCGAACGCCCGCCGCCTGGCCGAGGGCCTCGCGGGGCTCCGCGGCGTGACGCCGGCCCCCGACGCCGGCCGCACGAACATCGTCGTCGCCGCCCTTGACCGCGCTGACATCGACGTTGACGCGCTGGTGGAGCGAATGGCGGGGGAAGGGGTGCGGTTCTTCGGCGTCGGCGGGAACCGGTTCCGGCTCGTGACGCACTGGGAGGTCACGGCGGACGATGTCGAGCGGGCGCTCGCCGCGTTCCGGCAGCTGCTCGGCTGACGCACCGCCGCCGCGGGCCGCCGAGCGTCGACTTGGATGGACACGCGCCCGCACGCTTGACAGGCGCCTGCTCTGGATGCTATCCTCGCCCGCCGCTGAGGTGCCGCCGCAGGAATGCGGCGGACGAACGGCGGGCCAGGATGGGGCACGGGGGCGTGGTGTAGAGGCCTAACACATCGGCCTGTCAAGCCGAAGATCGCGGGTTCGAATCCCGTCGCTCCCGCCACCGGAACCGGGCTGTCGCATGTCGGCAGCCCGGTTTTTCGTTCATCCGTTCGGATCCGCACCCCTCAACCGCAGCGCCGTGATAACGAACAAGCCGATCACGACGGCGATGACGATGCGCGCGGTGCGCTGCAGCGCCGGCGTCCACGCCGCAAGCGGGTCGACGCCCGACAGGGCGCCGGTGTCCGGAAGGGCGGGACCGAACGCATCCCCACGGGCAGCGGGCAGCGCGGTCACGGCGAACGGCGGCGCTTCCGTTCGGACGGCGGGCGCCAACGGATCGGAGACGCCGCCGGGCATCGCGATGGTGGATGTTTGGCTGCCGTCGCCGGCGGATGGCGGTGGCGGGGCGCCGGCCGCGACGACGACGACCCAGGCAACCCGGCCATCCGCCAACGGCTCCGTCGCCGCACCGAGCGCGGTGGCTGCTGCGTCGAAGAGCGCCGCGCCGTCCGGATTGTCGGGGCTCGCCAGCCAGTCCGCGGCCTGCTCGAGGTTGCGACGAACGGCGTACGCGCGGGCCGCCGTAAGGTCGGGCGGGGCATCCCAGCCGGCCAGCACCACCGCGGCGCGCAGCGCTTCACCGCCGCTTGGCGTGTCGTCGCCTGCCACGCCGCCGGCAAGTGCCAGCGCCGCCGCCTGGGCGGACGCCGCGCGGTCGAGCGCACGCTCGCGCGGGAGCACCGCGACGCCCCGTTCGGCGCGGAGCGTGTTCACGAGGCCGGCCAGCGCGTCGCCGAACGTCGATCGACCGGGACCGGGCGGTGGAGGTGACGGCGCGAGCGTTTGTCCGGGCGCCTGCCCGGGCGCTCGCGCGACCGCCGGGCGCGGCGCGTGACCGGCGAGGGCCCAGGCCGAGAGCGCTGCGGCGCAGGCCACCGCCACGACCGTCCGGGCGCGTGCGGTTGGGGTGCGTTGCGGCCGCGGGTCCATGCCGGCGAGTATATCATGCGCGATTCGATGCCCGTGCCGCGGCCATGGGCGCCCGCGACCCCGGCCGCGGGCACCCATGGCCGCCGCCGCGCACGGGTCGACAAAGAAAGGCCGTCGTCATGACGCTCGAACCACCGCTCAAGGGTCGAATCGCGCTCGTCGCCGGAGCGACGCGCGGTGCAGGGCGAGGCATCGCCGTACAGCTCGGCGCGGCCGGCGCGACCGTCTACTGCACCGGGCGCACGACGCGCACGCATCGGTCGCCCCTGAACCGCGCCGAGACGATCGAGGACACCGCCGAACTCGTGACGGCCGCCGGCGGCGTCGGGATCGCGGTCGCGGTCGACCACATGGATGCCGCGCAGGTGAAGGCGCTGGCCGAGCGGATCGGCGCGGACCACGCCGGACGGCTCGACATCCTCGTCAACGACGTCTGGGGCGGCGAGAAGCTGATCGTGTTCGACGAGCCGTTCTGGCGCCAGCCGCTGTCCGGCGGCCTGCAGATGTTCCGGAACGCGATCGAGACGCACCTGATCACGAGCTGGCACGTCGCGCCGTTGCTCATCGCATCCGGGCACGGCCTGGTGATCGAGGTGACGGATGGACAGGAGGCAGGCTACCGCGGCTCGCTCTTCTACGACCTCTCCAAGGCGACCGTCATCCGGCTGGCCCTCGGCCAGGCCGAGGACCTCCGACCGTTCGGCGGCACGGCTTTGTCGATCACGCCCGGCTTCCTCCGCTCCGAGGAGATGCTCGATCACTTCGGCGTCACGGAGGCCACGTGGCGCGCCGGCGCGGCGACGGACCCCCACTTCGCGATGGCCGAGTCGCCCGCATACGTCGGCCGTGCCGTCGCCGCCCTGGCCGCCGATCCCGACGTGGCGCGCTGGTCAGGGCAGGCGTTGTCGTCGTGGCAGATGATGCACGTGTACGGCTTCACCGACATCGACGGGAGCCGTCCGGACTGGGGGCGATACTACGCCGAGGTCGCGGCAGGGAAGACCCCGGACGCTGGCGCGTTTCGCTGAGCGGTCACGATGCGACGGCCCGTCGGCAGTCGGGACGCTTCGGCGTCGCTCTGACGACGTTCACACGCCCACCGAATCAACCAGTGTCATTCAACCCATCTTACCCATCGAACCCACCGAAGCGCTGCGGCCTCACGGTGTGACCGCAGCCGCGCCCATCGCCGTCGTGAGCGCCGCCGCATCCACGGCCGAGCGCACGACGGCGCCGCCCGCGTCGGCCACCGCCGCCAGCCCCGGCGCCGGCCGCGGCGGGCCGAGCAGCACGACCGTCAGCCGGGCACCGCCGTCGGCGAGCCCCCGTGCGCGCGCCGCGGCGCCGGCAACGGCATCGGCCGCGACGTCGTCGGCGGCCACGAGGATGGCATGTCCGGCGCCGGGCGGCGCTTCGCCGAGGACGTCGGCTGCCAACGCGAGCGCCGCGTCGGCCCGGCGCTCGCGGCCGGGGGCGCTGGCGACGGACCGGGCGATGGCGCGCGCCGCGTGGTCGTTGCCGAAAGGTGCCGGCCATCGCACCGCCCAGTCGTCCCAGCGGGCGAGCGTGAGGCGGCCGAACGGGCCGTTGGCGGCGGCCGCGGCGCGGACGGCGACGGCCAGCGTGTCCGGCCCGCCGTTGGCCGACAGCCATGCCGCAGCCGCGGTCGTACCGTCGAACAGGACAATGTGGTGATCCGACGCTTCGACAGCCGGGAGCGGCGTGGTCGGCCGCTCCGCGCCGAGGCGGGGCAGGTAGATCGGCGACGGGCGACGGTTGGGTGCTGGTGCGTTCGTCGGTCCCGTGCCGAGGGCTTCGCCCGGCATGCGGAGGACGCCGGCATCGCCGAGCGCCACGTACGCGTCGCCCCGCGTCCAGAGGACGTCGTCGCGCTGCGGCGAAGTCCCCCATGCGTCGATCAACTGGCCGTGCGGGAGCGCGACGGACTGGCCGACGGGCGCGAGCCCGTGCCGGATGTCGAGGGCGGCCAGCGCCGCTCCGTCGCTGGCCAGCACGTGGTCGCCGCGCGAAAACGCTGAGTCGGCCAGGGCGACGGCGCCGAACCCCCAGCCGCTTCGTTCAACGCGCAAGCCGCCGCCGAACGGCTCGAGCGCGAGGAGGGCCGTGCCAGGCCCCTCCGCTGGATGGGACAGAAGAATGACGCCGCCATCGGCCGAAACCGTCCGGTACGTGCGGGCGAGCGATGTGGAGTTGCGCGGGGCCGCGGCATCGAGCCCGGCCGGCCAGACCTCGAGCGTCGCGCCGACCCCCGTGCTCGACATGATGAGCCATGCGTCCGGCGCCGCGCCGATCGCGACCGGGAAGCCTTGGCGTGGGCGGACCCGCCCGGCTCGGCGCGGCTGGGCCCGCGAACGCACGTCGGCCACGGCGACGAAAGCGCCGCGCCCGTCGGCCTCGGCCTCGACCCAGGCCGCTCGGCCGTCGCGCACGACGAGCGGCACGGCGTGTGCGACGACCTCCGGCTGCGGCGCAAGCCAATCGACGTGGCCGAGCACGCGTGCCCGACCGTCCGGCTCGATCGCCAGCGTCACGAGCCCGCACGCCGCGGTCAGCGCCACCGCTCCGCCGCCGGTCTCGCCGGACCGGGCCGACGTGTCGGCCGCAACCGCCACGACGGCCCCGCAGTCGCGGCCGCCGCCGGCTGATCCCGCATCGCCGGGTTCCCCGTCGCCGAACAGTCGCGTCGCAGCGCGGTACGCGACGTCGTCGCTCCCGATGGCAAACGTCGCCACGCCAGCGCGGCCGGCCGCGCCGAGCAACGTGTCGGCGTCCGCGCCGAGGACGGTCTGCCAGAGCGGCGGGGCGATGTCGGGGGCGACCACCGAAGTTGCGTTGTCGAAGTGCGCGCGCAGGCCGGCGTCGCCGCCGGCGACAACGAACGGTGGGATCGGCATCGCGCTCGTCGATGCGCGATCGGTCGATGCGCGATCGGTCGGCGCGTGATCGGTCGGTGTGCCGGCTGCGTCCAGCACCGCGACGACTGCCCGACTGGCATCCCAGGGCGCGCCAGTGCCCGACGCGGTCCACGCCGGTCCGTCGTCGTGCAGCGCGGCGTGCGCCCACCAACGTGCGTCGGCCGACAGCACGGTCACGCCGTCGGCCCGCCAGGCCGCGGCCGCGCCGCGCGAGCGGCCGTCGCGCGGGTCGTCGCGGATCGGGACGGGCCGCGAATGACGTTCGGCGGCCGGCGTGGTGTCGGCGAGGTCGATGTGAGCACGGACGACAGGGCGGTCCGGATCGCTGGCGTCGAGGACCGTCAGCCGGCCCGGACCGTCGTCGGTCACATCGACGAAGGCGACGCTTGGCCCGCGCGCATCTACGGCGAACGCCGGCCAGCGCGGTCGGGTCGCATGCGCGGCGGGCGACGAGCGCACGCTCGGGCGGCGCGGGTCGATGGCGTCGATCAACCACAGCCCCCATGGGCGGACGACGGCGGCGTAGCGCCGCTCGCCCAGGACCACGACGTCACCCTGCCAGTCGAGGGCGTCCATCGCCTGAAAGCGGCCGTCGTCGGTGGCCACGATGCCTACCTCGACCGGCGCGGCCGGCTTGAGATCGAGGATGGAGACGCCGCGATCGGTCACCGCCCAGACGAGCTGCCCACCCACCGCGACGGCACCGATCTTGACGGCTCCGCTCTTCAGGAGCGGAATGCGGATCCGGACGATCGGACGCGTGAACGCGCCGGCGTCGAACAGCCAGACCTCCGCCGGGCCGCCGCGACCCATCAAGCCGATCGCGACGCGCCCGTCGCCGATCGCCAGTGCCTCGGGCACGGCCGGCAGGACATCCGATCGCCCGAGCGCGACCCAGCCGTCCGCCGCCACCCGCCACGCCGTGAGGCGCGGGCCGACGATGGCCCAGACGGTGCCGGTGGCGGCATCGAAGGCGACGTTCGTGACGGCGCCGCCGGTTTGGGTGATGCGGTCGGGCAGCCCGTCCGCGGAGGCTGGCGCGTCGGCCGCCGCGTCGCTGCCGCCGTCGGCGTCGGGCGACGCGTCATTGCCGCCGTCGGCGTCGGGCGACGTGCCGATGCCGGAAGTCGCCGCACGGCGCGGGGTCGATCGCATCGCCGCGGGCGCCGGCTCGACGTCGTCGGTGGCCAGGATCACGGTCAGAGACTGCGGTGTGTCCTTCATCGCGACGGGCTCGGCGTTGCTGCGGTCGGCAGAAGACGGGTACCAGCGCGTGAGGCCCCGCCACGACGCACGAACGTGGTGTTCGCCCGGCGCAAGGACGACACGGCGGCAGCCGTCGACGCCCGTGACGGCATAGACGTCCAGCGGCCCATCCGGCGCCCGGCCGATGGCGATATCGGCATCCGCCAGCGCGCCGCCCGCGCCGTCGACGACGTGGACGGTGAGCGTTTGCGGCGCCGCGGGGCCGGCGCACAGGCCGGCGTCCGGAGCGGTCGTCGGGCTCGCCGGTGGCGATCCCGTCGCCGGTTCCGTGTGGGTGGCGCGGCGCGGCGGCGTCGCGGGCGGGGCGTCGGTGGCCGGCGGGGCGGCGAGAATCGCCGGCGCGGGCAGGACGGATGGCCCTGCCGGCTCGGTCGGCGTTGACGGCGTGGCGGTCGGAGACGGCGCCGCGCGCGCGGGTCGCGGTTCGGTCCGCTCGGCCGCCATGCCGCGGACCGTCATCGACGCCCCGGCCGGTCCGTCGCGGCCGTCGCGCAACGAACCCATCGCGTCGGCTGTCCCGTTGCCGCTGTTCGCTCGTCCCGTTGTGACGGACGTGCCGATCCGGGCGATCGGGGCCGGATCCGGTGTTGCCGGGCCCGCGACCGGCGTGGCGGCGATCCGGAGGCCCGGCGACGGCACTTGGGTTCGGTCGCGGCCGGCGCGCAGTCCGGCGGCGGTGAGCAGGAGCAGGATGCCGATGAGCAAGGCGGTCCCACCGTGTCGGCCTGGCGCAGACGGCCATCGGTGCGCCGCTTCGGCGTCCTCCGGTTGGCTGGCTGGCCCGATCGGGATGGGCGCGGTGACCGCAGCGCCGGCGGCGCCGGCGGCGTCGGGCAGACCGAGCGCGCGGTCGATCGCGGTGCGGCGGGCGGCGGGAAGTGCGGGCAGCGAGGCCAGGGCTGCGGCGAGTGAGACGAGCTCGGCCAAGTCCGGGCCGGGGGCGGGGGCGGGGACTGCGCGGTGTGCATCGGATGGCGCACCACGGCCCGCGTCGTCTCCGGCGGCGGCGCCGTCCATCGCCGAGGCGCGGGCGATGGCCTCGGCCAAGCGGTCGGCCGCGCCGTCGGTGGCCGCTGGGCCGGACGGCGCGGCGGGCCGGGACGCGTCGTCCGGGGAGGGCCGTGCTCGGCGTGGATCGCTCATCGTGCCATTTCCTTATCTTGGAGCCGCGCGCGCAATTCGACCAGTGCTCGATGCTGCAGCTGCTTCACGGCCGCCTCGCTGCGCCCGAGGAGGTCGGCGGTTTCCAGAACACTGTACCCGGCGCCAAAGCGCAGGGCGATGACTTCACGCTGCCGGTCCGAGAGCGCCGTGACGGCTTCGACGAGCGCGGCCTGGCGCCAGATGCCGGCCATTGCCTCGACGCCCTCGCCCACGACCGAGGCGCCCAATCCGTCCATCGTTGGGGAGGTGCCGGCGGCCGCATCGTCGAACGCGAGCGGTGCGGCGTCGCCGTCGGCATCGATCGACGCCGCGGTCGGGTTGCGGCGGCGGTCGTCCCAGTGGCGGCGCAGGCGGTTGCGGGTGATCGCGAACAGCCAGGCGTCGAAGCGCGCCGGGTCGCCGAGGTCGCGGATGCCCTTCAGCGCGTTCAGCCAGACGTCCTGCGTCAGGTCGGCGGCCAGCGACGCGTCGCCGACCCGGAGGCGGAGGTAGCGGAATGTGCGGTCGACGCAGCCGCGGTAGAGGGCGGCGAATGCGGCCTCGTCGCCGCCGCGCGCGCGCGCCGCGAGCCCGGACGACCCGTCCGGGCTCGCGGCGGTTGGCAGCGGCGCTGCGGCGTCGTTCACGCCGGGGCGTGCGTCGCCAACGGGTCGTGCGGTGCCGCGGCTCGACTCATCGTCCGAGATCGCGGTCGCGCACCGTCCAGGGGATGAAGATGCGCGCTTGCCCGAAGCCGGGCGGCAGGTCCGGCAGCGCGGCGGGTACGATCGGCGCGAGGGCGCCGGCGGGGACGCAGGCGTTGCTGAAGTGGTAGTACAGCCGCGCCGTGCCGAGTTCGAAGTCCTTGAGCGTCAGCGCGCGCTCGAGTGGCGCGTTCGGGCAGTACGACCAGCCGGAAGGCAGGCCGTCGAGCTTCACGATGAGGGAACGGTCGGCGAGGCGCTGCGGCAACTGCAGCCCGGCGATCTGGATGCCGTCGATGAGCTGGCTTCGTCCGCTGGCCACCTGCCGGCCGGTCGCGTCGTGGACCGAGAACTGCAACCGTGGCAGCGGCGCTGCGGCCGCGGCGACCCGATCGGCCGCGTCGTAGACGCCGTCGCAGCTGGCGCAGCCGGCCGCCGTGCCGCCCGCGACGTCGACGAAGGCGGCGGCGAGCAGGGTGAGCGGCGGGGCGGGGATGGGCGTCGGGACGGCGGTCGGTTCGGGGACGGCGCCGACCCCAAGCCCTTCACCCTTCTGTGCCCAGACGAGGATGCCGTCGCCCAGCCGCGGGGCGTGCCCGTCGTCGGCCGGGCCGGCCAACAGGGCCGTTGCGTCCCAGGTGCCGCTGGCCGAGAACTCATCCACGCGGACGATGACGGGGCCGTCGGACTGGATCCGGCCACTGCCGTAGGCGTGGTTGAGCGCGCCGAGCACGACCGCGCCGCGGAAGACGTGGCCGCCGCCGGGGGGCAGCACGACGCTGCCGTCGGCGACGCCGATCGGCCCGCCCTGGCCGTCCGTCGCCGTCAGCGTGACGGTGTGCGGTTGGCTGTCCGGGTTGACGACGCTGACGTCGGTCGTGAAGCGAGCGCCGGTGTGGTTGAGGCGCAGGATCGGGAGCCAGCGGTCCGTCCCGCCGTCGCCGGCCGCCACCGCCGGCGCCGCCGCCGCTGTGAGCGGCGCACCCTCGGCCAAGTAGTGGTCGACGGCGTTGGCAACGAACGGTCCGGTGCCTTCGATCCGCACCGCGCCGGCGCAGCCGGCAGGGACGGTGGTCTCCGCGGCGAGGTCGATCGCAAGCGCGCCGCCCGCGTCGACGGACCGCGGACCGATCGACAGCGCCTGGCCGGCGCAGGCGCTCGTCGAGCCGAGCACGTGCGCGGTGACGTCGATGGCCGCTGCGCCGGGGTTGGCGATGACGAAGCGGCTCGAGCGCGTGACGCCCAGCGCGTCGTCGAGGGGTGCGGCGCGGTAGGCGCGGGGGATCCAGCGCTCCGTCGAGGCATCGTCCGTGCCGCGGCCGGCGACGTCGTAAATCGCCTGATCGCTGGCGAGGTCGAACACGAGGGCCGAGGCGACGACCGGGCGGTCGACGGCGATGCGGGCGATGGCGGCGCCGGCCGGCGCCGCGACGGTCACGAAGCGGCCGGGGGCAATGCTCAGGGTGGTCGTGGCGGCACCGTAGTGGATCGTGCCGTCTGCGGTGGCGGCGGGATCGGGGTTGGCGATGCGGATGTAGGCCCGTTCGGAGGCGCGCAGGCCGAGCGGCAGGGCGATGTCATCGTCGGCGGGCGCGGAGGTGAACATGATCGAGCCGCCGGCCCCGGACCAGTCCGTTCGGCCGACCGACCCGAACCCGGCCGGGTTGACGACCGACGCGACATAAGAAACACTGGACAGTTCTGAGTGTACCGGGAGGTAGAAGTTGAACGCGGCACCCGGCGCCACCGACCCGCGATCGATCGTGCGCACCTCGCCGGTAACCGGCGCGAAGCGCACGGCCACGTTCTCGGCCGCCGCGGTCTGATTGAGAACCTGGATACCACTGGCCGCGAAGCTGCCCGCGCTGTTGCCCGCGCTGGGCTGCGGCCACCGGACCGGGCCGTCGGTGGGCGCCGGGGTCGGCGTGTTCGAAGGCGGCACAGCAGTGCCTGGGCCGGAGGTGGCGGTCGCCGCCCGCGTCGGCGGGGGCGGGCCGATGCGGGCGCGCAGGACGAGGGGCAGCCAGTGGCGGCCGATGTCGGCCGTCGAGAGCAGGGGGGCGGCGGCTGCGTCGAGCACGCCGTTCATGGACGCGTCGACGATGACGCCGGTGATGGGCCTGTCCGATTGGAGGAACGCGCTGCCGTACATGTTTGGGGGCATCGCACTGCCGAAGTCGGCCGGCACGGGCGCGCCGCGGCCTGCAGGGACGGAAAGGGTGCACCCGGCCGGACAGGCGAGCGAGGTGCCGAATGGATCGCGCACCTCGACGGTGACGGTGGCCGCCGTGGCGCCGGGGTTGAGGAGCCAGAGCGTCGTCGACAGCGTCGCGGCGGTGTGCTCGCGGCGCATCAGGACGGCTTGTAGCTGCGTGCGGGCGTCGCTCTCAGGTAGCGCGGCGTAGCTCGATAGCGCGGTCACGGTGCCCGCTGCGGCGACCGCGCGGGTGAGGACGGCGCCCGTCACATGCGAGTCTGTGCTCGTGTGGACGATGCCGGCGGCGGTGCAGCCGGCGGGCAACCCGGCGGCCGACGGCGTCACGTCGACGTGCAGCGACCCGCCAGCAGGGACCTGAAGCGTGCTGATCGCGCCGGTGTCACTCTGGTCGCACGTGCCAGAGACGCCCATGAGTATGAACTCGATCGTGGAATGGACGCTGCCCACGTTGTGCAGGGCCAGCGTGCTGTGCCACGTCGCACCGGCGGCATCGACTGCCTCGAGCGGGACGTAGGGCAGCAGCAGCCGTCCGGCCGCCGCATCGACGCCCGGCGCGGCGTAGCCCGCCACGCCCATCGGGCTCGTCTCGCCGTCGACGATCGCGCTGGCGGCGACGGCACGGTCGGCGGTGACGAGCAGCGCGCCGTCGAAGTTGCCGAGCGCGGCAAACGCCGGATGGCGACCGAGGTCCACCGTGGCGGACGCGCCCGCGGCGATCGTGAGGTCGACCGTGGCGGCGACGGCAGTCGTGCCGTTGCGTACGGCCGCGATCGAGACGGCGGCCGGCGCCGCGGTGTCCGTGTTCTGGACGTTCACGAGCGTGTCGAACGCGTCGTTGCTGAGGGCCAGCGGAATGGAGACGGCGTTGTCATCGGCGGCGCCTTCGACGAGCACCGCCCCCCCGGACGACCCCCAATCCGTGCGGCTGAGCGCGGCGACCTCGGGTGCGCCGAGGATCGCGGCCGAGAAGGCACCGTTCGAGAGGCCGGACTCCATCGGTAAATAGAGGTTGACGGCGCTGCCGGACGCCACGCCGGAGCGATGGACCGATGTTGCCGCTCCGCCTCCCTGCGGCCGGAACTGGACCTCTACGTCCGTCGTGGTGGTGCCGAGGTTCAGGAGTTGGATGCCGGTGGCGCCGGCGCCGGCGATCCCGGCGCTGGCGGGCAACGTGGCCGCGACCGCCACGAGGGCGGCGATCAGCAGCAGGCGAACGGTCGTTGGAGTGAAGCGAGGGTTCATGGTCGTTCTCCCGTGGGTGCGCCCGATCGCAGGCAAGACCTCGTGCGCGGGCAAAAGCCCATGCGCGGCCAAGAGCCCGTGCGCGGGCAAGTTCACGGGTCATGATCCCGGGGGGACGGATTCGGTGACATTTCGGAGGGGCGATGGTCTTGCGGGGCGCGCGGAGGGTTGTCGTGGGTGCGCGGAGGATTGTCGTGGGCGCGCGGAGGGCACGGCACGCCTGCCCCTACCGGCGCAACGCGAGGCCGCCGATCGGGCTGTGCTTGGCCGCGATCGGTAGGTGAATGCGCCAGGTTGCGCTCGGAATCGTCGCCGTGGCCGATGCTTCGGGCGACGCCGGCGCCGTCGCGTCCGGCCGCGCGGTCGGCGTGGCTTCGACGGGCGCGGTCGGCGTGATCGTCGGCGTGGCTGGCTCGGGCGTCGCGCTGGCCGTGTGCGGCGGCGAGGGTGTGGGCGTCGGGGTGGCGGTGTCCGGGGCGGCGGTCGGCGTACGGGAGGCCGTCGGCGACGGGCCGGCCGTCGGGGGGAGCGTGGCCGTGCGCGTCGGCGTGACGGTGCGGGTGCGGGTCGGGGTTGGGGTGAGGGACGGGGTGAACGTCGACGACGGCGTTGGGGTGAGGGACGGGGTCGGGGTGATCGAGGGCGTCGGTGTGATCGTCGGCGTCCGCGTGGCGGTGCGCGTTGCGGAGGGCGTCGGTGTGTTGGAGGGGGTCGGCGTGGTGGAGGGCGTGGGCGACGGGCCGGGCGTGACCGTTTGGGTCACGGTGGGCGTGGGCGTGCGGGTGGCAGTGGGGGTGGGCGACGGGCTGGGGGTGCGGGTCACGGTTGGCGTCGGGGATGGGCTGGGCGATTGGGTCGATGAAGCCGTCGGTGACGCGGTGCGCGTCGGGGTCGGGCTGGCCGTCGGGGAGGCGCTCGGCGTCGGCGTGTTCGACGCCGTCGGCGACGGGCCGGGTGACGGGGTGAGCGTGATCGTCGGCGTGTGGGTGACCGTCGGCGTCGGCGTGCGCGTCGGGGTGGCGGTGGGCATCGGCGTTGGGGAGGACGTCGGCGACGAGGTAACGGTGGGCGTGCGGGTGGACGTCGACGTCGATGTTGGCGACGGGGTGGCGGTGGGCGTGCGGGTGGACGTCGATGTTGTCGACGAGGTAACGGTGGGCGTGTGGGTGGACGTCGACGTCGACGTCGGCGACGGGGTGACGGTGGGCGTGCGGGTGGCCGTCGACGTCGGCGACGGGGTGACGGTGGGCGTGCGGGTGGCCGTCGACGTCGGCGTCCTGGATGCCGTGCGTGTGGCCGTCGGCGAGCTGCCTATGGCATTGACGTTGCGCCAGATCGTGCTGAACTCGCCCTGGTTGGCCAGCACGGCATCGGGATCGCCGTCGCTGTCGACGTCGCCAACCGCGATGCCGAGCGTTGCGGCCCGCGCCAACCGCTGCCCACTGTCGGCAAAGGCGCCGGCGCCGTTGCCCAGCCAGACTTCGGTCGGTTGGCGAAGGTTGCCGGCCACGGCGTCGAGATCCGTATCGCCATCGACATCCACCAGTTGTACGGCGGAGGTGGTGCCTGCGCCGAGCCGCTGGCCTGAGTCAGAGAAGAGGCCAACGCCGTTGTTGCGGAAGACCAGATCCGGCTGGGGTGGGCCGCTCCCGGACTGCACCGCGGCCATCGCGAACCAGATATCCAGATCATCGTCGCCGTCGAAGTCGCCCAGGCCGACATCCCAGGTGTTGCCGTTGGCAAGCCGCTGGCCGCTGTCGGTGAGGAAGCCGTTGCCGCCGTTGCGCCAGACCTCATCGGGCGCACCATCGTTGCCGACGACGGCGTCGAAGTCACCATCGCCGTCTAGGTCGCCGAGGGCCACCGCGGCCGAGTCGACGGCTCCAAGGCGCTGGCCGGTGTCGCTGAAGCTGCCGCTACCGTTGTTGCGGAACACCTTGTTGGGTCGGCCGGGCGGAACGCCGTTCGGGTCCGCCCCATTGGCCACGAACGCGTCGAGGTCGCCATCGCCGTCGAGGTCGCGGAGCGCGACATCTCGCCCGGGGTCGTTGCCGAGCCGCTGGCCGCTATCGCTGAACCCACCGGCGCCATTGTTCAGCCAGATCTCGTCGGGCTGCGGGATCAGGGCGCCCGTGGCATCGAAGTGGCCGAAGTTCGTCACGAACGCGTCGAGGTCGCCGTCGCGGTCCACGTCGCCGAGCGCGACGGCGTCGCCGAAGCTGGTGCCAAGCCGCTGGCCACTGTCGACGAACGTACCCCCACCATTGTTGCGGTACATGCGATCCGGCTCGCCCACGAGCATGCCGCCGGGCGAGAGCGTGCCGTAATTCACGACGAAGGCGTCGAGATCGCCGTCGCCGTCGAGGTCGCCGAGTGCGACGTCGCGGGCGGACGTCGGGCCGCTGAGGAAGCCGAAGAGGGTGAACACGCCGCTCCCGCGGGCCGGGGTGGCGGCGACAGGCAACTCAGCGTCGACGATGTGCGCCACGCCGAGCACGGCAGCGACCGTCAGTGCGATCCCCGGACGGACCCGCCGCGACAGAGGACGGGCCCACGGGCGTGCGGCATCCCCAGCGTGCCGACGTCGATGCCCGATTGAACCCATGCGCGCGCCAGGGCGCACTACGGCGTCGGCGTCGCCGCCGGCAGCTCGCGGCCGACGCGCACCGCGGCGCGGTAGGCCTTGCGGTAGCGGGCGAAGGCGTTCTTGTAGTCGCCGCCCGACAGCAGGATGCGGGCGTCGGCCAGCTCGGCCTGCGCGTTGCGGACGTCGTAGCCCGCCGCGGCCTGCATGTTGATCGTGTCTTCGACGATCCAGTCCACGGAGAGGTCGGTCGTGGTCGCCGTGAGGAAGCCGGCCTGGGATGCGGGCAGCTGGTACGTCGAAATCCGCTTGTCCAGCAGGTCGAGCAGGTTGTCCTCGATGTCCGTGCGGAGGTTCCAGGCGCGGTGGAAGTCGTGGCTTTGCTGCGACGCCCGCGACGAGACCGTTGTGTCGAGGTACGTGGTGACGATACCGTAGAAGACAGCCTCGTTGCAGTTGTTCGCGAGCTCGTAGGCCAGGTTCAGCGAGGCGGCGGCGATCTCGAGGCCGACGCGGACGCCGACGCAGATGACGTTCACCGGATTCGGGATGCTGGCCGAGCCCGTCAGCAGGTCGGGCGGGATGAACTGGCAACCGTACTTGGCGGCGACCGCGACGGCGTTCAGCACGGCGATCGAAATATAGCCGCCCGCGGGCGCCACCGGGCAGTCGTCACAGATCGGGGTCGAGCCATAGTCCTTACAATCCGGGAACTGCGGGACGAACGGCGGGAGGGTGGGCAGCGCCTGCGGTTGCATCGCACCGCCGCCCGGTGGGAGCTGGCCCACCTGGACGTGGCCGCTGGTCGCGAGGAGGTTGGCCGCCCACGTCGGCGCCGACCAGAAGCCTGGGTAGTCGGCAAAGCCTTCCTTGAGCGCGGCGAGCTCGTCGTATGTCATCTGCGGGATCAGGGCCTGCGCGTCGGCGACGCGGTCCTTGATGTCCATCCGTCGGTCCGGCGGGATGAGGTCGAGCAGGCGCTGGAGGTCGACGGCGAACGTCGCATAGGTGGCGCGGAACGCCTCGAGCTCGGCCGGTGTCGGCGGGTCGTCGTCCTGCGCCGAGACCGCGGCGTCCGTCACGCCCTGGGTGGCGAGGTACGGGGCGATGTACTCGCGCCACCGCTGCTCCTCCGGGAGCTGCTCGAGGATCGCCAGCTGGCGGGCCTGCACGGCGGCCGGCTCGTCGTCGTCCAGAAAGGAGAGCGGGGCGGCGGCGTTCGGGCCGGGCGGCGGCGCCGCAGCGCGGACGGGCCGCGCCGTGCCGAGCGCCGCGTTCGCGCCGTTGCCGTAGCCGAGGCCGGCGGCGAACGCGAGGGCGAGGACAACCGGGCCGAGAACCTTGGTGAGCGCGGTGTTGATGCGCATCAGACGCTCCTGTTGCCGCCGTGCCTACGGCGTCGACGACTGCTGGACGACGCGGATGTAGGCGGCGCGATAGCGCGCGTAGGCCGAGCGCCATTGGCTGTTCATGTAGTGCATGTCGCCCGCCACGAGTTCGAGCCGGGCGTTGTTCACGTCGACCGTCCCGCCGGCGGCGTTGTTCCGGTCGATCGCATCGGCGACGACCTCTCGGACGAGCTCGAGCTTGCCGCAGAACCGGAAGCGCTGCTCGACGTCCGCCTGCGGCATCAAGCTCCCGCAGCGGTGAAACGGCAGGATGAACAGGCCGATGTTCTCGTCCGCGCCGCGGAGGAGGTTGTGCTCGATCGCCAAGCGCATCTCGGTGTCGGCGTGCAGGTCGAAGCTCGCCTGCGAGACGCGGGAAGAGATCGTCTCGTCGAGCTGCGTGTTGGCCACGGCCTGGGCATAGGCCTCGCGGCAGTCCTCGGCCACCTTGTTCGCCGCCTCGAGGCCGTTGACCACCTCTTCGGCCGCGGCCGCGATGCCGATGAAGATGTACTTCACGAAGTTCGGCACCGTGAAGCCAACACCCGGCGGCGCGCAGATATCCTGCGACGACGTGCCCGACGCGTCGTTCAGGCCGCCGGCGATGATGGCTGCGAGCTTGGCGGCGAAGACCGCGCCGAGCGGTACAGCGTCGGGGCATTCCTCGCAGATGTTGTTATCGGTGTATGCCCCGGTGCAGCCCGGCCGGCTCTCCACAGGAGGCAGCGCCTCGCGCGTCGGGAACGGCGTGCGAAGCGGGTAGGGCACGGTCTGCGTCGCATCGGGCGTGACGACGGCGTCCGGCTGGAAGCCGCCCGGCGCAACCGGCAGTCGCTGCACCGGCGGTCCCCCGATCAGCCCCGGGGCGATCGCATAGCGCTGCGGACGGCGGCTGTACGTCACGCCCTCCGGCACGTCGTACGACGCTGCGATCGCGTCGACGTAGTGCGGCGGCACGGGCTGGCTGCCCGGCAGCAGGATGCTCTTCAGCATGTCGAAGAGCTGCCAGAAGCCCGGGTCGTCGCCCATGCCGATCCGAAGACGGTGGAGGTGCTCGTCGGGCATCACGGCGATCCGCGCCCGCAGGTCGCGGAGGCGGTCGACGCTGCCCGTGTCCGGCTGCGGCGCGACAAGTTCCTGCGCCTCGATGAAATCGTCCATCCACTCCAGGATCTCGGCCCGCTCGCCGGCAACCTGGGCGAGCGCCTCAGCGGTGAGCGTCCCGTCGGCGTTGAAGTCGTCGGCGGCGTCCTCGAAGCGGCGGCGCGCGTTGGCGGCGGCGCCGGAGCGCGCCAAGTCCTCGGCCGGCGGGGCGGCGGGTGCGGCCTGCTCGACCGGTAATGCCGACTGGGTCGACGGGCCCCCGCGGGCCGCCCGGGCATTCGGCGCGCTCGCGGCGCTCAGCGTCACCCCGGCGGCGAAGGCCGTGGCGAGGAGCCCAGCACCGATGACCGTTCGTTGCACGGCAACACCTCCTGGCGACCCGCACCGGATCGCAAAACCGACGGCCCGTCTGGCCGAACCGTACCCATGTGACGGGCGCGCCACACGACCACGGCAGTTACCCGTCGCGCACAACTGTAACGCGCGTGGGTCGCGGAAGGATACGCGTCGATCCGAATTGGCGCCAGCGCGCCGGCCGTTACTCTTGGCCCTTAGCGCACGCTCATGCAGTGGGGCGCATCGCCGCGGTCGTGCTCTGTCGAAGGAGGCAACGCCCACTCATTCGGGTCTTAAGGAACGATGGACTACTTGGGCGCGTGAGCCGTATCCACCCGACGTGCTGAACCGTTACATTGGCAGGCACCCGCATTGGCGCGCGGTGCATGCTGTCTGTTGGTGCCGCGACGCCGTCGGGGACCGGAAGCAGGCAGCCAGGAACGAGCCGTTGCCGCCGTCTCTCACGAACCGCACACGCATCCGCAGTGCCCGAGTGCTGCCACCGCGGACCCTCCCAAGGTCCGGCAAGGGCGAATCTCGGCCCGGCGGGACAGAATGAATCAGCTACCGAGCCGCCGATCCCGACGCGGCGCCCGGCCGAAGGAGAAGCACCCCATGCGCCCCACCGGTCCCATCCCGAGCGCGCTGGCACGAACCACCGAGCCGTATCGCCGTCGGATCGGCTGGCGGCTGCTGGTGCTCGGCGCGGTGTGCGGCGTGACCCTCGCCCTTTCGGGCGGCGGAGCGTCGGCGCAGGCGCCGCGAGCCGCCGGCGCGTCGTCCGACGTGCCGGTGACGTCCGATGCGACGGTCAAAGCCGCCAAGCCGATGAAGCCGCTGGCGGATCTGGATGCCGGCGGCGTGCTGCCGTACGTCGACAGCTTCGAGGACATGCTCGCCGGCTGGGACATCGACGACGGCCTCGGCACGGTGACGACGCTCACGGACGCGCAGTTCACCCGCGAGCCGGTAAACGACGGTCGGGACATCGTCACGCCGGACGGGGCGCGGATGGCGTTTCTCTGTTCGGGCCCGGGCGAGCGCGGCAACGTCAACCTCGGCGACCTGGACGGCGATCCGGACGACAACAGCGACAACGACCGCGCGATCATGTATCAGTCGTTCACCCTCTCGCCGACCCAGGTGCCGGCGACGCTCAGCTTCGACTGGAACTTCCTGACGGCCGAGTCGGACGGCACGACGAGCCCCGATCCGTTCGACGACTTCTTCATCGTCACGCTCGACGGCGTGCCGATCCTCACGGGCAGCGTGCCCGGCGGCGGGCCGTCGCCCCTGCCGGACGTCCCGGTCGACGGCGTGCGGATTCTCCAGGGCAACGGCGGCTGCAGCTTCGAGTGGGGCCAAAGCGGCTTCGAGACGTTCCAGCACCTGATCACGGCCTCCGGCCCCCACGAGCTGCGGTTCCTCGTGAGCGACCAGGGCGAGGACGACTTCCGGATCGACACCGGCTTGCTCCTGGACGACTTGCGGATCGAGCCCGAGGTCGACCTCATGGTCACGAAGACCTCGTTCCCGGACCCCGCCATCGCCGGCGAGCCGCTGTTCTACGAGATCACGGTCACGAACCTCGGCAGCGGCCGCGCGACGGACGTCGAAGTTGTCGACACGCTGCCGCCGCAGGTTCGCTTCATCTCGTCCAACGCGCCGCCGACGGACGATGGGATGGGCGGCCCGGTCGTCGACCCGGCGTGCGCCGAGACGGCGCCGGGGAGCGGCGTCGTCGAGTGCGAGCTCGGGACGCTGGACGGCGGCGAGACCAAAGTGTTCACGATCCAGGTCGACGTCGACCCCGAGGCGGTCGCCAACGGGTTCGAGCGGATGACGAACACCGTCCGGGTCTCTAGTTTCCAGGTGGACGCCGACCCGTCGAACAACGTCTTCGTCCAGGTCGCGTTCCTGGACGACTTGGCCGACCTGCGCGTCTGGAAGGTCAGCAAGCCGGACGATACGATTCGCGCCGGCGAGGTCTTCACCTACACCGTCTTGATCGAGAACCTCGGCCCGTCCACGGCCCGCGAAGTGCGCTTCGACGACACCGTGCTGTTCAACAGCAACGTCACGCTCGTGAACATGATTCTCGACCCGACCCGCGCCGACAGCTGCACGCAGGCGCCGGCGCCGCCGCCCCAGACGGGCCGCATCGTCCGTTGCATCCTCGGCGAACCGCTCGAGCCGGTCGGCAGCGGCCTCGGCACCGGGCGCTGGACGGTCCAGATCGAGGCGCGCGCCGTCGAGGCGACGGATGTGAACAACGAGGTCCACGTCTACACCGTCGACGCGATCACCGGGCGCACCCCGGGAACGCCCGATCCGGATCTGGCGAACAACTACGCCGTGGACAGCATCTCGGTGCTGGACACTTCGAACCTAGCGCTTACAAAGACGTCGATCGGCCAGGTCAGGAGTGCGGTAACGTGCGCCCTGACGACGCCGACGGCCGGTCAGGTCACGGCCGGATTCCAGCTGACGTACAACCTGGTCGTGACGAACCTCGTGCCCGCCTTCGGCGCGCCCGGCGGCAGCACCGCGACGAACGTCGTCATCGAGGACTTCCTGCCGCACGGCCTCGAGCTCGTGAGCGTCGTCGGCGTCGGCCCGAGCGGCGCGGCCGGCTGCCACGCCGGTACGCCGGGCAATCCGGGCGATCCGACGCGCTGCACGTACGGCTCGCTCGCCGTCGCCCAGACGGCGACGATGACGATCGTCGTGCGCGTCAACGACGACTACGTCGGCGTCTCGGGCACGAACCTGCTCCAGAACAGCGCTCAGGCGTCGTCGGACAACCTCGATCCGAGCCTCCAGAACAACTGGGTGAACCAGATCACGACGGTCGGTGAGGTCGCCGACCTGATCGTCAGCAAGACGTCGACGCCGACGACGGCGAATGCCGGCGAGTCGCTGAGCTACGAGATCATCGTCCAGAACAACGGCCCTTCGACGGCCCGCGAAGTGATCATCCGCGACACGCTGCCCGCAGGCGTCGTCTTCCATTCGGCCCGCATCGAGAACCTGCAGGGCCGCGAGAACTGCACGTACAGCACGGGTGCGCACCAGGTGATCTGCTCCGGATTCGACATCCCCCCGGCTGAGCCGAACACACTGCCCAACATCGGGCAACGCCGAATCTTCATCAATACGCGCGTCAAACCCGACACGGCGCCGGGCGCGATCCTGAACACCGTCACGGCGACGTCGAGCGTTACGCCGGACTGCAACCTCGCCACGAACTCGACGACGATCACGACGAACATCGTCGCCATCGCCGACCTCGAGATCGAGAAGACGAGCTCGCCCGTCAAGGTCTTCGCCGGCGAGCAGAAGAAGTACACCGTCCGCGTGACCAACCTGGGCCCGTCCTACGCCCAGAACGTCGAGGTCTACGACGTCCTGCCGGACGAGGTGAACTACGAGATCGACACGAACGCGCCGATGTGCACCCGGCCGGCCAACCTGCTCGGCTACCGCGCCGTCCTGGCCGGGGCCAATGAAGTGCCGCCGAACGCATCGCTGGCCAACGGGCTGGCGACGTTCGTCCTCGACACGACGACGAACCGCTTGGTCTACAGCCTGCAGGTGAACGACATCGACAACCTGTTGGACGCCCACATCCACGCGGGTGGAGCAGGCGTGAACGGGCCGGTCGTCATCAACCTCTTCAACCAGCCCCCGCCGCCGCCGTTCAGCCCGACGAATCCGGTCGTCGGCGAGCTCTTCCTGTCGGCGGCGCAGGCCGCGGCGATCATCGCCAACCCGGCCGGCTTCTACGTGAACGTGCACTCGACGGACTTCCCGGGCGGCGAGATGCGCGGGCAGATCGCCCTCACGCGCACTTCGCCGCTCCTCTGTCCGCTCGGGACGATCGAGCCGCGCGGCAGCAACCCGCCGCGGGACGTTGCCGACAGCGGCGGCGGGACGCGCACGTTCGACATCTGGGTGCTCGTGCGGCCCGAGATCTTCAGCGGTACGACGATCACGAACGTCGCCATCGTCACGAGCCCGACCGAGCCGGACCGCGACCTGAACCCGATCGCCGGCGTCGTGAACAGTGATGTCTACACGCTTGGGCGGAACAACGTCTCGGCCCGCCGGAACCTCGTGCTGACGAAGAGCGACCTCAAGGTCACGAAGTTCGGCAACAACGACGGCCAGGTGCGCGCCGGGCAGATCCTGACGTACACCGTCATCGTCGACAACCTCGGACCGAGCTTCGCCGAGACGGTGTCGCTCAAGGACGTGCTGCAGAGCGGTGAGCAGTTCGATCTCATCGACATCACGTCCGACCGCGCCACGACGTGCCGCAGCCTGGCGAACGGCGCCACCGAAACGAACAACATCCTGGGCACCGGTTGGCCGCCCGCGCTGCCGCCCGTGCCGTTCTTCGGCGTGCTCGAGCCCACCGGCATCCCGCTGATCAATCAGCGCTTGCAGGTGGACTGCACGTTGACGCAAGGGGACATCCTCGCGACGCCGCGCAACGAGGCCCAGCTGGCCGTCCTGCGCGCCGACGGCCCGCCGAACAGCGGCCGCTGGATCCTGACGATGCGCGTCCGATTCCGGCAGGCGCAGGACATCCGCAACGTCGCCGACGTGCTGTCCGCCACGGCCGAGGAGCCGCAGCCGGACAACAACCACGCCGAGGTCCTGCACGAGATCACGGACGTCGCCAACCTGTCGATCGTCAAGACGGCGGTGGGCGAGGTGCAGGTGACCGGCCAGCCCGGCCTGATCTACAACACCACCGCCGGTGCGCCGGCCTTCCCGCAGGCGCCGAACTACACGACATCCGCAACGCTGGCCACTGCCGGCCGCCGGATCCGCTACACGCTGCGGATCCAGAACGGCGGCCCGTCGGACGCGGAGAACGTCGTCGTGACGGACCGCCTTCCGCCGGGCGTGACGATCCTGCCCGGTTCGGTCATCGTCACGGTCGACAACCAGCCGGCCATGCCGGCCGGCACGTGCGAGACCGGCACGCCGGGCGACCCGGCCGACCGCCTCGTGTGCGGCCTCGGCACGCTGCTCGGCGTCGACTTCGCGATTCGCCGCGGTGCGACGATCCAGTACGACGTGCTCGTCGACCCGTCGCTCGCCGCAGGGTCGGTCCTCGAGAACGATGCGTTCGTGAGCTCGGACGTCTTCGACCCGTTCAACCAGAACAACCATACCCACGTCGAGACCGTCGTCGACACGGATGCCGACCTGTCGACGAGCAAGACGGCGATGGGGCAGAACGTTGTCGGCTACGACGTCGCCAACCAGCGCTTCATCCTGGCCGATCAACCCAACAGCGTCACGGCCGGCCTCGTGCTGCGCTACGAGATCGCCGTCCAGAACAACGGTCCGAGCGATTCGTCCAACGTCACGCTGTCCGATGTGCTGCCGGCGGGCGTGCGCCTGCTGCGTGTCGTCGGCGCCAGCTGCCGGCCGACCGAGGTCGGCGGCACGACGCTCTACTGCACCGTCGGCGATATGCCGGTCGGTGCGCGGCGGACGTTCGACATCTACGTCGCCGTCGACCAGGCCGTGGCGAACAACACCGTCATTCAGAACTGCGTCACGTCGCTCTTCCTTGGCGCCACACCGCCGGCCCAGCCGCCCGCACTGCCGCCGCCCGCGCCGACGCTGCCGCTGACGGACGATCCGTTCGTGCCGAACAACCTGGCCTGCAACAACACGACCGTCCGCGCCGTGGCGGACGTCGGAGGCCCGGAGCCGGGTCCGGCGACTTCGGGTGCGCTGTCGTTCATCGAGAAGAGGGACGTGCCGGCCGAGCCGCGGTTGGACATGCCGATCGAGCCGGACCTTGCGATCGCCGGCCTCGAGCACCGTTACCGGATCCGGTTCGGCAACGCCGGGCCGTCGACGGCCGTCAGCGTCGTCCTGACGGACACGCTGGACTTCAAGCAGCCCGGCCTGCCGGGTGAGCGCTTCGTGCGGTGTGAGCCGCTCGATCCGGACGACGCCGTGGTCTGCACCTACAACGCCGTCACCAACGTCGTGACGCTGGCCAATCTGCGGGCGCACAATGAGGTGATCTTCAGCGGCGGCCTCGGTACGCTGGCGCCCGGCATCACGTACGGCTTCGACCTGATCACGCTCGTCGATCCGGGATACATCCTCGATGCGTCCAACACGCTCGCCGCCAACCTGTTGAACTCCGAGCCCGGCGCGATCGCCCGCAACACCGTCTTCGTCCGATCGACGACGACGGACTTCCGCCTGGGCAACAACCGCGACACCGAGCGCACCCGGATCATCGCCGAGGCCGATCTCACCGTCGACAAGACGGACCTCTTCGGCGACGACTTCCTGCAGTGCGACCCCGTTGCGCGCGGCGGCATGATCACGTACACGATCCGCGTCCGTAACGACGGTCCATCCGATGCTGCGGAAGTCTTCGCCATCGATCGGCTGCCCGAGGCATTCGTGGCGGTCGACCCGGCACAGGTGGACGTGACGATCTCGGCGGGCAGCATCGTCGAGGTGCGCGACGACGGGCGGATCACGCTCCAGGTCGGCAACGGGGTGAACAATGCCGGCGTGCCGGAGCTCGGCCGATTGAACGCCGGCCAAGAGGTGATCATCACGATACAGGCGATGGTCCGGCAGACGGCCTTGTGCGGCGGCTTCGCCGTCAACGTCGTCACCGTCGAGACGCGCCGCAACGACGTCCGGTGGCCGCCGATCATCACCGGGCCGCCGCAGGGTGCGCCGCCCGTCAGCCCGACGGAGCCGCGAACGCCCACGATCGACCCGGACGCGAACAACAACCTCGACTTCGAGAACACGAAGATCGAGTGTCCGGCGATCGAGATCAACAAGACGGTCTCGTTCGACGGCAAGTGCCCGGGTCGCGACGTGCCGCAGATCAACCGCACCGGCCAGCCCGTCACGTTCTGCTTCGAGATCAAGAACACGGGCACGACGTACCTCGACGACATCTTCGTCGAGGACACGCTGCGCACACGCACGACGATGCCCACGGTGATCTTCACGGACACGATCAAGTTCGGCGTCGACCCCAAGGTGCCGGTCGCGCCGGGCGAGACCGTCCTGCGGCAGGTGACCTATCAGAGCCTCGACTGCGAGTGCGGCATCGTCGAGGACATCGTGACCGTCACGGCCAACCCCGTGAACTCGGGCCGCACCGACCTCACGTGCTTGCCGGACGTGACGGACTCGGACATCGCCACCATCGAGGTTCCGTGCGCCGGCGTCGACTTCCGGCTCCAGCTGCCGGTGCTCAACAGCGGCGAATGCGAAACCTGGGTCACCGTACAGAACGTCGGTGACCGCAGCATCGTGCCGCTCATGGTCGTGTGGGGCGATCCGGGCTTCTGCCCGCCGCAGGCGGCCGGTCCACTGAAGGCGGAGTGCGGCGGCTTGCTCAGGCCGGGCTCGGCGTGGCGGTTCGCTGCCGGCCAGGTGCCGACGGGCAGCCGCAGCGCCGTCGTCTACGCGATGAGCGCCGAGACCGTCGAGGTCCAACCGGGCACGAAGGTGCCGTTCGGGGCGCTCGTGTGCGAGGACATCAACCTGTACGTCGTCGGTCGCGACCTCGAGTGGGTCCGGTTCGACGCCGCCTACCGGATGCGCGGACTGTGGCGAACGTACGACTTCGGCAAGTACCTGAGCGAGCCTGTGGCCGTCGTCGTCAACCGCACGTGCCCGGACGTGACGGACCCCAACCAGAAGGTCAGCGCCGCGTACATCGGCATCTCCAGCGACCTCGAAGGCGCGGCCGACCCGCGGAGCGGCGGCCACGGCTTCTATGCGCCGCTCGTCTTCGCCAACAAGGGCGGCCTGAACTCCGTGATCCACATGCAGAACTCGGGCGCCCTGTGCTCGAGCCTGGAGATCTGGTTCTACGGCCAGGACAACTGCATGCGCCCGATGCTCGGTGACGTCCTCACGCTCTCGCCCGGCGAAACGGTGTCGTTCGATCCGAACACCGTCGTCGGACCGGACTGGCTCGGCAGCGCCTGGATCCGCTCGACGGTCCCGCTCCGGGGGTCGTCGTCGACACGAACGGCGCCAACCACTTCACGAGTTACAACGGCTATCCGGCCGACGTGTTCGAGCTGGACTTCAGCTTCGGCAACCAGATCAACTACGCCCCGCTGACGTACAGCGAGTACCAGGGCTGGGATTCCGCCATCCAGGTCCAGAACCTCTCCGGCACGACCGCGGCCAAGGTCAAAGTCTACTTCCTGGATCGTGCCGGCGGGATCATCACGACGCTCGTCGACTGGATCTGCCCGCGCGGCAGCCAGACGTTCTTCCTGCCGGTCATCGGCGGCCTGCCCGGCGCGTGGGTCGGTTCGGCGCGCGTGGAGAGCCAGGAGTGGATCACGCCCGGCGGTCCGAACGTCGAGCCGCCCAAGATCCTGTCCGTCGTCCTGCTCGAGAAGTGGGCCGACCCGGCGCGCACGGCGCGGCGCGAGGCGATTGCCTATAACGCCCAGACGGAGTGCTACAGCTACGACTGGCAGCTCGGCAGCGGCAAGGGCGGCACGGCCAGCGGCGCAGCGGTCTTCGCCATCCCGCTCGTCGCCAAGGGCTACAATGGCGTCACGAGCGAGATCGCGATCACGAACCTCGTGCCGAAGCCCGGCTTCACCGACTTCGTCATCTACCTCTACGACCAGAACGGCCGAATCGACCACTTCTGCGAGAAGCTGACCGAGAAGCAGGTCGAGTACCTCGACCTGAACACGATCGGCTGGATCCCGCCGCGGTACATGGGCTCGATGGTCATCAGCGCCGTCTTCTGGGAGCACGACGTGTTCCGACGGCCAAGGCCGGTTCGTCCGCAACCTCGTCGGCCTCGGCGCCGTGAGCGTCGAGCGGATCGGCGGTGTCCTGAACGGCAACGACGTGCCGGGAGATGAGAGCAAGGCATTCGAGGCCTTCCCGATCTTCGACCACTTCGAGCCGGAAACGGCTCCGAACTGCCCTGGCGTGCCGGTGTTCCAGCCGCTCGCTGAGCGATAGGCGCCGGTCGGGCTTGTCAGAGACCGCCGCACGCCCCAAGGAGAACCTCCCATGCGCAGGCGAATAACCATCCGCCTGGTGAAGAGCCAAGCCCGACCCGTTCGCATCGCCAAGGCGCTTGGCGTCGCGCTCGCGGTCGCGCTGGCCTTTGCCGGCGGAGCGGCGCGTGCACAGAGCGGGACGACCGACGTGCCGCAGCCGGCGGGCGCGCCGCCCGAAGTGCCGGCCGCGGGCGCCCCCGGCGTGTCGCAGGCGGCCCCCTCGGGCGACCAGCCGTTCGCGATCGACCTGACGCCGCCGGTCGTGAAGAGCGATCCCATCATCATGGGCGACGCCGGGAAGGGCATGCAGCCGATGGCCATCGGCGGCGGCCTGGCGAGCAACGGCTACTACCGCTACGTGGACTCCGACGAGATCGGAAACCCCGGAGGCGCCGATCTCGGACTTCCGCGACATCCGCTCGATCGGCACGCCGCTGCCGGCGATCACCGACGACGAGTGCGTCTCGGTCGCGCTGAACGGCGGGGTGCTGCCGGACTTCAGCTTCACGTACTTCGATCAGGTCTACACGAGCGTCTTCGTCTGCGGCAACGGCCAGATCAGCCTCGGCGGCCCCGACAACCGCTTCTCCAACGCGTGCCCCCCGACCGGCGGTGCACCCGCGGGCGGCAGCATCTTCGGCCTGTGGGACGACTGGCGCGTGGCGACGAACGGCCGGATCCTGACCTACACCTTCGGCACGGCGCCGAACCGGGTGTTCGTGGCCCAGTGGGAACAGGTCAGCCACTTCAACGAAGCGGCCGAAACGGTCATCTTCCAGATCCAGATCCTGGAGCGCAGCAGCGACATCCGGGTCGAGTACTTGAACGTCGACAGCGGGCAGCCGGACGCGCTCGCCCTCTACCCGTCGCCGGACAACCGCCTGCTCGTCAGCAGCGAGACGGGCGACAAGGTGACGCGCTTCACGACGCCCGGCACCTTCGAGGGCGTCCACATCCGCAGCGGCGAAGCCGGCCTCGACGGACCCTCCGGCATGACGATCGGTGACGGCGTGGCCGGCGGAACGGGCGACCCGACGGCGGACGGGGTGGACGAAGTCTTCGTCAGCAGCTTCCACACGGACCGCGTGCTCCTCTACAACGGCGCCCACCCCGGCACGCAGCTGAACGACGGCTTCTTCCTCGCGACGTTCGTCGGCGCGGGCTCCGGCGCGCTGGACGGGCCGCGCGGCCTGCGCTACGGGCCGGACGGCAACCTCTACGTCAGCAGCTTCAACAACGACCGGATCCTGCGCTACAACGGCACGACGGGCGCGTTCATCAGCACGTTCGTCGCCGCGGGCTCCGGCGGGCCTGACGGCCCGGACGATCTCGTGTTCGGGGCCGGACGGCCACCTCTACGTGAGCAGCTACAACACCGACACGGTGCTCGGTACGACGGCTCGACCGGCGCGTTGCTCGGGGACGTTCGTCGCGAGCGGCTCGGGCGGCCTGGACGGTCCGCGCGGTCTCGCGTTCGGCCCGGCCGACGGGAACCTGTACGTCGCGAGCGAGAACAACGACCGGGTGCTGCGCTACGCGGGCGGCAACGGCAGCTTCTTCAACGTCGCCGTGGCGCCCGGACTGAACGGCCTGAACGAGCCGCGCTACATCCGCTTCAACAGCGTCGGCAACCTGTACGTCGTCAGCCACGGCTCGAACCGCGTCCTCGAGTTCGACGTCGACCTCGTGACGTTCCTTTCGCCCACCCTGCCGTCGTTCCCTGGAAGGGCTTGTCTTCAACGGTGGCTTCCTGTACGTCCTCGAGCCGCTCCACGAACGAGGTGCTCCGCTACAACGCCACGACCGGCGCGTTCGTCGGTGTGTTCGTGAGCGCTGGTTCAGGCGGCCTGAACGGGCCGCAGGACCTCGTGTTCGGTCCGAACGGCAACCTGTTCGTGTCGAGCATCTTCTCCAACGAGGTCATCGAGTACAACGGCATTACGGGCGCGTTCATCGACGAGTTCGTCGAGGACGATCCGGTCACGCTCGTCATCGACGAGGACGGCGGCCTGGACGGCCCGCACGGCCTGCGGTTCGGGACGGGCGGCGACCTGTTCGTCGCGAGCATCAACACGGACGAGGTGAAGCGCTACAACGGGACGACCGGCGCGTACATCGGCAACTTCGTTACCGCCGGCAGCGGCGGACTCGACGTCCCGCTCGGGATCGTGTTCCAGGGCGGGGACCTGTACGTGTCGAGCTTCCAGACGGACCAGGTCAAGCGCTACAACGGGACGACCGGCGCGTTCATCAGCAACTTCGTCGCCGCCGGCAGCGGCGGCCTGGATGAGCCGGCCGGCATCGTCTTCGGGGGTCTGGACAACAACCTATACGTCACGAACCAGTCCAACGATCGGGTTCTCGCCTACCATGGCACGACCGGCGCCTTCATCGGCACGTTCGCGCCGACGGGCAGCGGCGGCCTCGACGGGCCGCGCATGCTGTCGTTCGGCCCGGACGGCCGGCTGTACATCGGCAGCCGGTTCAACAACCAGGTGATGACGACCGCCGCGACGCTCGTCAACGCGATCGCCACCGGCGGCGACCGCAGCGGCGGGCGCTCGGCCACGGTCGGGCTGGACGGTCCGAACGGCACGCTCGGGCTGACCTACGGCTGCAACCCGGGCGGCGGGATCGGCGCGCCGATCGTCCACGAGGACCTCGCGGTGAAGTTCATCGCGCCGCCTCCGGCCGGCGCCGACCTGCGGGTCGTCTTCAAGCGCGTCGACAACCCGATGCCGTGCGAGGACGAGGTCATCACGTTCGAGATCAAGGTCCAGAACGACGGTCGCTACGCCGCCACCGGCGTGACCGTCCTCGACCAGCTGCCGCCGGGCCTGATCTACGTCAGCAGCACGGCCACCCAGGGCAGCTACAACAACGTCACCGGGATCTGGACGGTCGGCAACCTCGCCATCGCCCAGATGGAAACGCTGATGATCACGGTGCGGGTCGACCAGAACACCGCGCGCACGCCCGGGCGGTTCGACAGCGAGTTCGTCATCGCCGACGGCGACCCTTCGCCGGCACCGCCGTTCGGCCGGCTGCGCCGCCCGAGCGCCATCCTCCGCGACCCGGCGACGGGCAACTGGCTCGTCTCGAGCTACGACTCGAACGAGGTCCTCCGCTACAGCTCCACCGGCGCGTTCGTCGACATCTTCGTGGACCGCCAGCCCGATGTGGACTGCGACGTGCCCGGTCTCGGCTGCCTGCGCGGTCCGGTCGGGCTCGCGATCCGGGCCGGCGTCCTGTACGTCGCAAGCAACCAGACGAACCAGGTGCTGCAATTCGACGCGACGACGGGCGCTCCGCTCGGCGAGTTCGTCGGCCCGAACCCGCTGTTCCCGTTCCCGAACGGGATCGCCGGGCCGCGCGGGCTCGTCTTCGACGGCGCCGGCAACTTGTACGTCTCGAACGCGCTGAACAGCCAGGTACGGCGCTACAACACCGCCGGCGGCTTCACCGGCGTCGTCGCGGCGCACAAGGACGACCCGAGCCCGGGCGTGTTCGGCATGTTCCCGAACTCGACGCTTTCCGGCCCGGACGGGATCGTATTCGGCCCGGACCGGAACGGCGACACGATCGCCGACCTCTACGTCGCGAGCCGGAACTCGAGCGAGATCCTCGTGTTCAACGTCGTCGCCTCGGCCCAGATCGGCACGGGCGCGCTGTTCGACGCGACCGATGGCCTCTCCGGGCCGACGGGCATCGTGCTCTCGCCCGACCAGCGCTACCTCTACGTGGCCAACCGCGGGTTGTCGCAGGTCCTGCAGCTCGACCTCGTGTTCCTCGGCCCCGGCCTGCCGATCATCGCCAGCAACCAGAACGGGCTGGTCGGACCCGAGGCGCTGGCGATCGATCCGGTCTCGGGCAACCTCCTCGTGGCCAGCACGGACTCGCACCAGATCCTCGGCTTCGGCCGGATGGTGAGCGGCACGTTCGAGGGCGTGTTCGACAACACCGGCGTCGACGGCATCCGGGCGCTGAAGATGAGCTTCCTCGACCAGCAGCTCTACGCCGCCATCGTCGACCCGTCGAACAACGACGAGGTGATCATCCGGCGCTACAACCCCACCACCGGCTCCGAGTCGGCCACGCCGTTCTTCGACGCCAACCTCCTCAACGCGGCGTGCGGCATCGGCATCGGCAGCATCAACAACGTCTTCGACATGGAGATCACGGCGGACGGCAAGCTCGTCTTCCTGACGCTGAACGTGTCGTGCACGTTCACGACCATCGACTCGGCCATCGTCGTCTTGAACGGGCCGACGTCGACCAGCCCGGGCTCGGTCGTCGGGTCCACCCCGATGGACGGGCCGGGCGCGTTCGGGCTCGCCATCGGCGACGGGGACGACGTCTTCGTCGCCCGCGACCACTTCTTCTTTCCTGATGACATCCTGCGCTTCGACGGCGCGACCGGCGCGTTCCTGGGCGTCTTCAGCTCCGGCGGGCTGCTGAACGACCCGCGCGGTCTGGCGTACGCACCGGACGGCAACCTGTACGTCGCGAACCGCGGGCCGAACAACATCCTGCGGGTCAACGCGGCGGGCGTCGCCAGCGACCCGGCCGGCTTCAACCCGGCCGGCTTCATCGAGGATGTGTTCTACGGTCTGGACGGCAACCTGTACGGCACGACCCACCCCGGCGCCGTCGAGCGCTGGAACTTCCTGACCGGCGCCGCACTGCCCTCGTTCGGCGGCGGCGTCCTGAGCGTGCCCGGCGACATCGTGTTCCTCCCGGACGGCGACGCGCTGGTGGCCGACCGCGGCAACAACCGGATCGTCCGCTTCGACGGGCATGCGGCGTTCTTCGGCGTCTTCGCCCAGGTCCGCTACAGCGCGACCGTCCCCGGCCTGAACTGCGCCCGCTACCTCACGTTCGGCCCGGACGGCAACCTGTACGTGTCCAGCGAGTTCACGGATCGCGTCCTGCGCTACAACGGGACGACGGGCGCGTTCATCGACACGTTCGTCGACGAGACGAGCGGGCTCGACGGGCCGCGCGACCTCGTGTTCGGCCCGGACGGCAGGTTGTACGTCGCCAGCTACAACAACAACCAGATCTTGCGCTACAACGGAACGACGGGCGCCTACGAGGGCACGCCGTACGTCCCCGGCTTCTTCGGCTCGGGGGCCTGCAGGGTCCGGAGGGCCTCGCGTTCGACCGGACGACGGCCTGCTCTACGTCTCGAGCAACATCGGCAACCAGATCCTGCGCTACTTCGACACCGGCTTCCTGCGCGGCTTCCCGATCCCGCCGCCGTTCGTCGACTTCGGCGGCTCGCCGTCCCTCATCGCCCCGCGCGGTCTCGCCTGGGGCCCGGACGGCGACCTCTACGTCTCGACGCCGAGCGGGATCTTCCAGTACGCCGGGGACACGGGCGCGTTCGTCCAGGTCTTCTCGCACGGCGGACCGCTGGCCGGCGCGGCCGACCTCACGTTCGGCCCGGACGGCAACCTGTACGTCGTCTCGAGCGGCAGCTCCCAGGTCCTCGTCTACCAGGGCCCGCAGGTCGCCTCCCCGATGTCGCCCGGTGATTTCCTGGGCGAGTTCCTCATCACCGAGCCCGGCGAGCCGGCGCCGATCAACCCCACAGGCCTCGTGTGGGGCCCGGACGGCGACCTCTTTGTCGCGAGCTGCGGCAGCCACAACGTCATCCGCTACCGCGGCTTCATCGCGAACCGGGCGACGATCTCCGGCAACAGCAACCCGCCGAACAACCCGAACGACCCGAACCTGTCGAACAACACCGGCACCGTCGCGGTCTGGGTCCAAGGTGCGGATCTCGAGGTCGAGAAGACCGTCGACGACAACACGCCGGACGAAGGGGACACCGTGATCTACACGATCACGGTCACGAACCACGGTCCGAAGGACGCGATCGACGTGCATGCGACGGACGTCCTGCCGCCGCAGCTGACGTACGTCAGCTCGACCGCCAGCCAGGGCACCTACACGCCCGGCACGGGCGACTGGAACGTCGGCGCGCTGGCGTTCGACGAGAACACCGGCATCGGCGCCGAGGCGACGCTCGACATCGTCGCCACCGTGAACCCGGGCGTCGCGGCGGCGAACCCGATCGTTACAAATACCGTGACGGTTGACGACCTCTCGCCGATGATCGGCGACCCCGACACGCGCAACAACACGGCGTCCGTGCCGATCTTCCTCGTCTTCGCCGACCTGGCGGTCACGAAGTCCGTCGACCTGCCGATCGCCGACGAGGGCCAGACCGTCGAGTTCACGATCACCGTCACGAACAACGGCGAGGACGACGCGACAGGCGTCCAGATCCGCGACCGCGTGCCGAGCGGCATGGCCTTCGTCAGCGCCACGACGCCGCCGGGCACGACGTACAACCCCGTTTCGGGCATCTGGAACATCGGCAGCCTGCCGGACGGCGCGATGCGCACGCTCCTGCTGCGGGGCCAGGTCCTCAGCGGTACGGGCGGCCAGGTTCTGACGAACGTCGCGACCGTCGCCGCGACCAGCCTGCCCGACCCCGATCTGAGCAACGACACCGCCACCGCAGACGTCTCGGTTCGCGGCGCGGACCTTTCGATCGACAAGACCGTCACGCCCGGTCCGTACGCCTTCGGAACGCCCGTGACGTTCACGATCGTCGTGACGAACAACGGGCCGCTGAACGCCGTCGGCGTCACGGCGCGCGACCGGCTCCCGGTCGGCCTGACGTACGTCTCACACACCGCTTCCGGCGGGACGTACGACCCGATCTCGGGCGTCTGGACGATCGGAGCGCTGGCCAACGGCGCGTCGCGCACGCTGACGATCAACGCCACGTTCAGCTCGGCGGCCAGCGAGTCCGCGACGAACATCGCCACGGTGACGGCGTTGACCGGGGATCAGGACCTTAACAACAACCGCGACGCCGTCGTCCTCGGCGTCCCGAACATCGACCTCGACATCATCATCGTCTCGCGCCCGGCGGCCATCTACCCGGACCCGGCCGAGTCCGCCGCGGCGCTCGAGCTGGCGCGCGACGCCCACGACGCCGGTGAGGGTGGGGACACCGCTCCGGCCGACGCGGTCGAAGGCCCGGACGCACCCGACGCCGCCGACCCGGACGCCGAGACGCCGCGCCCGCCGCTCCTGCCCGGCCCGGCCGTCGCCGGCAATGGGCTGTTCTACGACATCACGGTCCGCAACGACGGGACGAGCATCGCCACCGGCGTCGTCCTCACGCTCATGCTCGATGTCGACGTCCACTACGTGACGGACAACAACGTCCCGCAGTGCGTCGAGGCGCCGGTCGGCTTCCTGACGTGCCAGTTCGGCTCGATCCCGCCGGGCGGGAGCAAGACGATCACGGTCCAGACCGAGGTCGAGCCGGACGCCTACTACACGCGCCTGATCGCCGCCCAGCCGCTCGTCCTGACGCTGCGCGCCGGCGTGACGGCCGACCAGGACGACACCGACATCCTGAACGACACCGAGGTCCACCTGACGCATCTCGTCGACCTGGCGGACACCCGGATCTGGAAGATCAGCAAGCCGGACGATGGCATCCGCGCCGGCGAGATCTTCACGTACACCCTCCTCGTCGAGAACCTCGGGCCCTCGCACGCCCGCGATCTGGCGATCGACGACACGCTCCTCTCGTCGGGCGCGTTCACGCTCGTCGGCACGCTGCTCGATCCGGCGCGGAACGACGCCTGTACCGTCGCTCCGGCGCCGCCGCCGCTGTCGGGCCAGATCCTGCGCTGCACGCTCGTCGAGCCGCTCGAGCCCGTCGGCAGCGGCTTCCGGCACCGGCCGCTGGACCGTGCAGGTGACGGCCCGCGCCACGCAGACGCAGGACATCAACAACGAGGCGCGCGTCTACAGCCGCGACGGCGTGACGGGACGCATCGGCACGCCCGACCCGCGGCTCGGGAACAACGTCGCCGTGGACAGCATCTCCGTGCTGGACACGTCCGATCTCGTGATCACGAAGTCGTCGGTCGGCATCGTGCGCAGCCCGACGGTCTGCGCCACGACGACGAGCGTTCCGAACAACGTCACCGCCGGCGAACGGCTGACGTGGACGATCATCGTGACGAACCAGGCGCCGGCCTTCGGGGAACCGGGCGGCAGCATCGCCCCGAACGTCGTCGTCTCCGACTTCGTGCCCGCCGGGCTCGAGATCGTCTCGATCGCCGGCGTCGGGCCGGCGGCGTCGGCCGCAGGGTGCCACGCCGGTACGCCGGGCGACCCGTCCGACCCGGCCCGCTGCGTCTTCGCCTCGCTCGTGGCCGGCGCGTCCGGCACGGTGACGATCGTGGCGCGGGTGAACGCGGACTACGTCGGGCGCTCGGGCACGAACCTGATCGTGAACAGCGCCTACGCCTCGTCGGACAACATCGACCCGTTCTACGACGACAACTTCGTGACGCATATCACGACCGTCGGCGAGGTCGCCGACCTCTCGATCCAGAAGATCGCGACGCCGAGCCCGGTCATCGCCGGCCGCGAGCTGACCTACGAGCTCGTGATCGAGAACGCCGGCCCGTCGAACAGCCGAAGCGTCACGGTCCGCGACACGTTGCCGGCCGGCGTGATCTTCGTCGGCGCGCGGATCGAGAACCTGCGAGACCGCGAGCTCTGCACCTACAGTGAGGGCGCACATCAGGTGATCTGCTCGCTGTTCGACGTGCCGGTCGGCGAGCCGCCGGTCGGCGGGCGCCGGATCTTCATCAACACCATCGTCCGGCCCAACACACCGCCCGGCTCGGTGTCGAACACGGCGCTGGTCCAGAGCGTGACGCCCGACTGCAACGCCGTGAACAACAGCACGACGATCGTCGTGCCGGTTCAGACGCAGGCCGACGTTTCCATCCAGAAGACGGTCGAGCCGGTGAAGATCGCGGCCGGCCGCCAGGTGAAGTACACCGTCCTCGTGACGAACAACGGCCCGTCGGACGCGCAGAACGTCGTCGTGACGGACACGCTGCCGCCGGAGGTGATCTATGAGATCGACACCCTCCAGCCGCCGTGCGTGATCACGAACGCGCCGGCCGTGCCGCAGATCCTCTCGTGCGCGATCGGATACCTGCCCAGCGGGCAGTCGCGCAGCTTCGACATCTGGGCCCTCGTCCGGCCGAACATCCCCGCCGGGACGACGATCACGAACAACGTCACCGTCTCGAGCGAGACGTCGCTCGGCGATCCCGTCGCGGCCAACAACGCCGCGTTTGCCAAGAACTACATCCTGTCGGTCGTCGACTTGTCGATCTCGAAGTTCGGCAACAACGAGGGCCGCGTGCGCGCCGGCCAGATCCTGACGTACACCGTCATCGTCGACAACCACGGACCGAGCTTCGCCGAAGGCGTCGCGCTGAAGGACGTCCTCCAGTCGGCCGAACAGTTCGATCTCATCGACATCACCTCCGACCGACCGGCGACGTGCCGCAGCCTGGCCAACGGCGCGACGGAGACGAACGTGCTCCCGGGCACGCCGTGGCCGCCCGCCCTGCCGCCCGTGCCGCCGTTCGGTGTCCTCGAGCCCAGCGGCATTCCCCTCATCGGCCAACGGCTGCAAGTGGACTGCACGCTCACGCAGGTCCTCACGCCCGCCTTCGGCATCCCGCAGCTCGGCGTCCTCCTGGCCGACGGCCCGCCGAACACGGGCCGCTGGATCGTGACGATGCGCGTCCGGTTCCGGCAGGCGCAGGACATCCGCAACGTCGCCGACGTCGTCACGACGTCCGAGGAACTCGATCCGCCGAACAACCATGCCGAGGTGCTGCACGAGATCACGGACGTCGCCAACCTGTCCGTGACGAAGACGGCGCTCGGCGAGGTGCAGGTGAACGGCCAGGCCGGTCGGATCGTGAACACCCAGGCCGCGCTGCCCGTGCTGCCCGAGGCGCCGTTCTATTCAGGCTCGGCCACGCAGGTCACCGCCGGCCGCCGGATCCGCTACACGATCCGTGTTCAGAACGGCGGTCCGTCCGATGCCGAGAACGTCCTGGTGACGGACCGGCTGCCGGCCGGCGTCACCGTCCTGCCGAACACGGTGCGCGTGAACGTGGACAACCTGCCGCAGCTGCCCGCCACGGCGTGCCAGACCGGTACGCCCGGCAGCCCGTCGGACCAACTGACGTGCGGTCTCGGCACGCTGCTGGGGGTGGACTCCGCGCAGCGGCGCGGCGCGACGATCACGTTCGACGTCCTCGTCGACCCGACCGTGGCGCCCGGCTCGGTCCTGGAAAACGACGTCGAGGTCCGCTCCGACGTCTTCGATCCCAACGTCGCGAACAACCACGCCCACGTCCAGACCGCGGTGCTGTCGTCGGCCGACCTCTCGACGAGCAAGACGGCGACCGGGCAGAACGTCACGGGCTACGACGTGACGAACGCGCGGTTCCTCACGGCCGATCTGGCGGACCGTGTCACGGCCGGTCTGGTGCTGCGCTACGAGCTCAGCGTCCAGAACGCCGGCCCGAGCCTGTCGCGCAACGTCACGCTGCGGGACATCCTGCCGACGGGCGTGACGTTCCTGCGCACGGACGGCGGCGTCATGTGCCGGCCGGACGAGGTGAACGGCGGGACACTCTACTGCACCGTCGGCGACATGGCGCCGGGCGAGCGCCGGACGTTCAGCCTGTACGTTCTGGTGGACCGCGCCGTGGCCCACAACGCCGTCCTGCGAAACTGCGTGGACGCGCTCTTCGCCCCGGCCTCGCCGCCGGCCGCCCCGTCGCCGCTGCCGCCGCCGCCGCCGGAGCTGACGCTGACGAACGACCCGCTGGCGACGAACAACCAGTCCTGCAACAACACGACCGTCAACGCCGTCGCCGACATCGGCGGGCCGGGCGACGGCGGGCCGTTCGGCGACGCCAACGGCTTCCTCCAGAAGGTCGACGTGCCGGCCGAGCCGCGGCTGGACCGCAGCATCGAGCCCGACCTCGCGATCGCCGGCCGGGAGCACCGCTACCGGATCACGTTCGGCAACGCCGGGCCTTCGACGGCCGTGAGCGTCGTCCTGACGGACACGCTGGACTTCAAGCAGCCCGGCTTGACGGGCGAGCGCTTCCTGCGCTGCGAGCCGCTCGATCCGGACGACGTGGCGGTCTGCACGTACAACCCGGTCACGAACATCGTCACGCTGGGGCAGCTCAAGGTCCACAACGAGACGATCTTCAGCGGCGGCGTCGGCACGCTGACGCCGGGCGTCGGCTACGGCTTTGACATCGTCACGATCGTCGATGCCGGCTACGTCCTGGACGCCGCCAACGTGCAGTCCGCGGGTCCGCTGAACAGCGAGGCCGGTTTGATCGCCCGCAACACGGCGTTCCTCACGACCGCCACCGTCGACTTCCGGCGGCAGAACAACCGCGACACCGAGCGGACCCGGATCATCGCCGAGGCCGATCTGGCCATTACGAAGACGGACATCTTCGGCGACTTCCTGACGTGCGATCCGGTGACGCCGGGCGGCATGGTCACGTACCAGATCGTCGCCACCAACAACGGCCCGTCGGACGCAGCCGAGGTGTTCGTCGTCGACCAGTTGCCGATCGACGCCCTGGCGGTCGACCCGGCGCAGGTGGACGTCACCGTGTCCGCCGGCGAGGTCGTCGAGGTGCGGGACGACGGGCGGATCACGATCCGCGTCGGCAACGGTGTGAACAACGCGGGCGTGCCGCAGCTCGGCCGGTTGAACACGGGCGAGAGCGTCACGATCCAGCTCACGGCGATGGTCCGCCAGGCCGCGAAGTGCGGCTCGGTCTTCGCGAACACCGTGAGCATCGAAACGCGGCGCAACGACGCCCTCTGGCCAGTGGCGAACACCGGCCCGGCGCAGGGGCCGAACGGCACGCCGCCGACGACGCCGCGCACCCCGACCGTCGACCGGAACGGCGCGAACAACCGCGCCGTCGAGTCGACGACCGTCGCGTGTCCGTCCATCAACATCGACAAGACGGTCTCGTTCGACGGGATCTGCCCGGGCGCCGACCTGCCGGTCATCAACGAGACCGGTCAGCCGGTGACGTTCTGCTTCGAGATCACGAACACCGGCACGACGTACCTGGACGACATCTTCATCACCGACACGCTCCGCTCGCGCTCGACGATGCCGACCATCATCTTCACGGATACGGTCACGTTCGGGATCGATCCGAAGGTGCCCGTCGCGCCGGGCGAGAAGGTGCTGCGCCAGGTCACCGTGCCGCAACTGACGCGCGAGTGCGGCAACGCCGTCGACGTCGTCGAGGTCAGCGCGAACCCGGTGAACTCGGGCCGGACGGACCTGTCGTGCCTGCCGATCGTCACGGACTCGGACAGCGTGCGGATCGAGGTGCCGTGCGTCGGCGTGGACTTCAGGCTCCAGCTGCCGATCCTCGGCGGCGAGACGTGCGAGACCTGGATCCAGGTCCAGAACGTCGGCGACAGGGACACGATTCCGGTCCTCGTCGTCTGGGGCGAGGCCGGCTTCTGCCCGCCGCAGGCCGCCGGGCCGTTGAAGGTGGAGTGCAGCGGCCTGCTGCGCCCCGGCAGCGCCTGGAGCTTCGCCAACAGTCAGATCCCGCCGGGCGCGAACAGCGCCGTCGTGTACTCGCTCTCGGCCGCGATCGTCGAGGAGCAGCCCGGTCAGCCCGTGGCCTTCGGGCGCCTGGTGTGCGAGCGGATCTACGAGTCCGTTGTCGGCAGCGACCTGAACTGGCTCATCTTCGACATTGCCTACCGCAAGCGCGGCACGTACGACGGCTACGACTTCAGCAAGTTCGCCGGCGAGCCGCTGGCGGTCGTCGTGAACCGCGGCTGCCCGGATCCGGCCGACCCGAACCGCACGAACCACGCCGCTTACGAGGGGGTGTCGAGCGATCTCGAGGGCGCGTACGATCCGGTCTCCGGCGGCTTCACGAGCTATGCGCCCTACATCGTGTCCGGCAACGCCGGGCTGAACACGATCCTCCACATCCAGAACTCGGGCGAGCTCTGCACGAGCCTCGAGATCTGGTTCAAGGACCAGGACAACTGCCTGCGCCCGATCCTCGGCGACGTGATCCAGCTGTCGCGCGGCGAGACGGTCGGACTTCGACCCGGCCACCGTCGTCGGCGCCGGTTGGATCGGCAGCGCCTGGATCCGCGCCAGCCAGCCGCTCGGCATCGTCGTCGACACGATGGGCCCGAACCACTTCACGAGCTACGTCGGGATCCCGGCCGACATCGACGCCCTCGAGTTCACGCTGGGCGACCAGGTGAACTACGCGCCGCTCATCTACAACGAGTACATGGGCTGGGACACGGCGATCCAGGTCCAGAACCTGTCCGCCACCGTGGCCGCCAAGGTGAAGGTCTACTTCCTGGACTTCGGCGGCGGGATCAAGCAGACGCTGGTGGACTGGATCTGCCCGCGCGGCAGCCAGTCGTACTTCCTGCCGGTCATCGCCGGCCTGCCGGGCAACTGGACGGGCACGGCCCGCGCCGAGAGCCAGGAGTGGTGGACGCCGGGCGCGCACCTCGTGGATCCGCCACGGATCCAGAGCGTCGTCATCCTCGAGCGCTTCAGCGATCCGGCCCGCAGCGAGCGGCGTGAAGCCGTGGCCTACAACGCCGCCACCGAGACGATCTACGACTGGCAGCTCGGCAACGGCAAGGGCGGCGTGGCGAGCGGCTCGGCGGTCTTCGCCCTGCCGATGGTCGCCAAGCGCAACCGCGGCGTGAGCACGGAGATCGGCATCGCCAACCTCGTCCCGAAGCCGGGCTTCACGGACTTTGCGATCTTCCTGTACGACCAGAACGGGCTGATCGACTTCGTCTGCGAGAAGCTGGGCGAGAAGCAGGTCGAGTACATCAACATCGACAGCTGGGGCTGGGTCCGGCCGAGCTTCCTCGGCAGCATCGTCGTCAGCGCCACGTTCTGGGAACACGACGTCTTCGATGCGCAGGGTCGCTTCGTCCGCAACCTCGTCGGCCTCGGCGCCGTCGGGATCGAGCGGATCGGCGCCGTGCTCGGCGACCCGGACATCCCGGGCGACGAGAGCAAGGCCTACCAGTCCTTCCCGCTCTTCGACCACTTCCTGCTCGAAGCGCCGCCGAACTGCGGGCCGTAGGCGAAGCGGTCACACGATCACGGGCCGGTCCCCAAAAGGACCGGCCCGTTTCGCGTACCGACGCCCGTTGCGGTCAACGACCGCCCCGCGCATCCATCCACCGCAACACAACGCCGCCGCCCCGCGCATCCATCCACCGCGTAGGGGCGACGCATGCGTCGCCCCTACGCGGATGGTTGTCGTCAGGCCGAGGTGGGATGTGTTGCGGCCGGATGACCTTTACATGTTGATCCGCTTGCCCGAGAACTTCTCGTACAGCCACACGAGGACGATGGAACCGAGGAACGCGCTGATCACCTGACCGAACAAGCCGGTGCCGACGAACGAGAAGATCCAACCGAACAGCGCGCCTCCGAGGAGGCCGATGACGACGTCGACGAGGTCGAACTTCTTGTCGCCTTTGAGGAACCAGCCGGCCAGAAAGCCGCCGATCGGGCCGGCGATGATCCACCACATGTGCGTTGCCTCCGTAGGTCGTGTCGGATGACGTGCGCGCCACGACGGCGTGCGACGTATGACGTGGGGCGGGAGCGTAGTGCGAACCGGGTGGCGAGGCAACCGGATGGCGCCCATCGGCGCGAACCGTCCTGCTGCAATGTCGCCGTGATCCAATTCGCCAGCGGCTGCCGTTGATATTGGGTGACCTGGAAATTGGGTGACCTGTCCCCGCCTCAGCCCCACACCGGCGTCCCGACGACGCCCAGCTGCTGGTAGAGCGCGAGCTCGTCGAAAAGAACGACGCCCTCGACGATCCGCCCCTGCTCGAAGCGGTGGAGGATGATCGCCATCACAGCGACGGACCGGCCTGTCGGCGCGACGTGGTCGTGAAGCAGCCCGTCGTGCGTCCCGGTTAGGAAGACGAGGTTCACGACGCCGTCTCCTTCCTCGATCTGGTCGACGAGCTCGAGCGCCAAGTCGGAGAACGCCGTCCGCCATGCCGCGGCGTGCCGACGCACGCCGTCGTGGCCGGAGAAGCCGTACGGCTTCTGGACGTAGCGCTCGTGGAACAACGCCGGGATCCGGTCCGTGTTGCCGGCCGCATACACGTCGCCCAGGACGGCTGCGGACATCGCCTTCTGCTCGCTCGACATCTGGGTCCTCCGGTTCCGGGATAGGTTCGAGAAGCGGTCATCTCTCCACTGCACATCGGTCGCACGGCCCCGCCGGTGGACAAACCGTCGCCGCGGCCGCGAAGGGTGCGATCACGGGGATCGCTCCGCCAGCTGCAGCCACAGCCGCCGGTCGCCGCCTGTCCCCGTCGGCGTCGCTTCGATCGTCGCGACCGGGCTGGGCGTCGGCGGGACGACGGTCGGTGACGGCGGGTCGGTCGGCGCGGGCGGTGTCGCGGTGGGGGTCGGGCGGACGGCGGTCGGGACGACGAGGTCGGGCACGCCGCCGATCTTAAGCGCGAATGCGTCGTCCGTGCCGGCGCGGGCGTCGTCCAGCGCGCCGGCGGCGGGCGCGAGCGGGAAGTCGCTGGCATCCGTTTGGCCGGCCACGTGGATGCCGCCGTCCGGACCGAGCGCGGCGGCGCGGGCGACGTTCATGCCTCGGCCGCCGAGGTAGGTGGCGAAGTCGAGGGCGCCGCCGTCGGGGCGGAGGACGGCGACGAGGAGGTCGTAGGTGCCGCGGCGGCGGTCCTGGAGCGCTTGGATCGTGGGCATGTTGCCGGAGCTCGTGCAGCTGACGACGATGGCGCGGCCGGCGGCGTCGAGGACGAGGGCGGCGGACGGGCCGTCCGTGAACTTGCTGCCCTCGAGGTAGCGGATGCCGCGGCCGTCCGGCGTGGGCGTTGCCAGATCGCGGAAGTTCTCGTCCTGGACGCAGCCGCCCTCCTCGGCTGTGCCGCCGAGGTACGTGCTGTAGGTGAGCGCGCCGCCGTCCGCGGTGAACCGGGTGACGAAGAGATCCGTCGGCCCGGAGCGCGTCGGCTGGAGGGCGGCGGCGCGCGGGAAGTCCGGCGAGTCCGTGCGGCCGAGGACGGTTGCCTGTCCAGCGGCATCCACGGCGACGGCGACGGCCTGGTCCGCGCCGCGGCCGCCAAGGTACGTGGCGTAGTCGAGGCGGTCCCGCCCGCGTTCAGGCGGGCGATGAAGGCGTCGCTGTCGCCGCGGCGCGTGCTCTGGTAGGGCGCCGTTGTCCGCAGGTTGAGCGAAATCGTGCTGCCGACGATGGTCGCATTGCCGGCGGCGTCGACGGCGATGTCGCGTCCCTCGTCGGCATCCGCCCCGCCGAGGTGGGTCGTGAAAGCGAGCTGATCGCCCGCGGGCGTGTACTTGGCGATGAACGCATCCCGCACGCCGCGGTTCAGCGGGTAGACCGCGTTCACGGCCGGCAGGTTGGAGCCCGTCCACCCGGCGATGTACGCCGCGCCGTCGCGGCCGAGCGCGATCCCCTTGCCGACATCACGCCCCGTCCCGCCGAAGAACGTCCCGACCTCGAGGGCGCTGCCGTCGGCGGACAGGCGGGCGAAGAACGCGTCGCCCGACCAGATCCCGTCCGCGAGGTGGAGGGACGGCTGGACGGGGCGGGCCGTCGGGAAGTCGGGCGAGGTGGTGTACCCGGTGACGTGGGCGCGGCCGGCGGCGTCGACGGCGACATCGAACGCCTCGTCCTGGCGGACGCCGCCGAGGTACGTGCTCCAGAAGATGTGCGTGCCGGTCGGGTCGAGCTTCGTGACGAACGCGTCTTGGAGGCTGCCGCTGTTGCCGATCGTGCCTTGGAAGGGGCCGGGAACGCCGGGCGTGCCACCGGGCGCGCCGCCCGCGCCGATCGCGGGGAAGTCGTTGGACGTCGTCGTGCCGACGATGTACGCGTTGCCGTCGGCGTCGACGGCGATGCCGCGGGCGAGGTCGCTCGTGCGGCCGCCCAGGTAGGTGCTGTAGGCGAGGGTGGGGGTGGCGGCGAAGGTCGGGGAGAGGGCAGCGTCCGGGGCGACTTCGCTTGCGGCGCCCAGCGCGACAACGTTCGCGACTTCGAACAGGTGCGCAAAGGAGCCTGATGGATCCCCGTCGAGCACGACGTCCGTCCCCGTGCGTTCGTCCCGGACCGTCAGGCTGTCGAACGCCGGGACGTTCGTGATCCAGGCGGCCGGGTCGGGACCGCGCAGGAAGTGCGACACGCCGGGAAGGCGCTTGCCGGGGATGAGGCGCGTCGATGACTCCGTGACGAGGAGCGCGCCGTGGGCCGACTCGGCGCGGTAGTGGACGGCGGATGGCCATTGGCCGAGGTTGGGGATGAAGCGAACGGTGGGGGCGGGAGCGATGGCCGAGATGGTGCCGGCGTGGCTGCGGGTGGCGGCCGCGCTACGGGCGGGACGGGCGGCGGCGGGTAGGGCGGCGGCGAGGGCAAGGGCGGTGGCAAGGGCGATGGCAAGGGCGGTGAGGCGGGCGAGGGGGGAGGGGCGGGACATGGGCAGGCTCCGGAGCGGCAGTGCGTGAATCCGCATGTATTATGCGGCGCGCAGTCGACCTGACGAACACGGCGGCATGCGCGGCCGGGCTACGCCGGCGTTGGAGACGCCGGCCGCCTTGCTGTTCGCCATCCACGCCGGGTTTGCCACAGGCACGCGTGGCACCAACCGCTTCGGTGAACCGCCTGGGTGACGGAGCGGGATTCATCGGGTTCTGGCAACAAAGGAGTGTGCGCCCCATGGACGAGCCTGCGATCACCCACTACATCACCGACACCTTCGACGACGTCCACCTCACGACCGTGGACGGCTTCACCTTCTTCTTCTACGGCGCCGATCGCATGATGCCCTTCGCCACCCTGGGGACCCAGGACGACGCGTACGACCGCGCCTCGAACCTGAACCGTCCGTCCGTGTTCCGCCTGAACGTCGGCGTCGGCCGGGACACGTACCGCTCGCTATTCGGCCCGGAGACGCCGAAGGCCGGCCCGGACGGGATCGTACAGACCGGCCACGACTTCACGGCGCTGGACCAGCTGATGCCGCACCCGGTCTATGCGCCGCAGGCGTGGCTGTGCGTGCTCTGTCCGAGCGCGGCGACGTTCGAGGCGGTTCGGCCATAGCTGGCGGAGGGGTATGCGCGGGCGGTGCAGCGGGAGGCGAAGGCGGTGGTCAAGCAGCAGCGCGGGTCATTGAAGGGCAAAGGCGCGCTGCCGAAGCTAGTGGACGCACGGGCGCGTGATCGCGAGCGCGACGCGTGACCGACGGCGTTGTGGTCCTGGATGCCTATGCGCTGGTGGCGTTCATCGAGGATGAGCCAGGCGCCGCTGAGGTGGAGGTGCTGCTGACGCGCGCGGGCAGCGACGACTTTCAGCTCCTGATCTCGGCCGTCAACCTGGGTGAAGCCTGGTACGCGATTGGCCGCGCGTACGGTCCGACAGCGGCGGATGAGCGGATCGCTTCGCTCTTGGACGTGGGCTTGGCCGTGGTCAGTGCCGATTGGGATCTCGCTCACATTGCGGCCGACTTCAAGCGTCTTGGCGGCATTTCGTACGCCGACTGTTTCGCGGCTGCCCTGGGCGTGCGCCACGACGCGCCGGTTGTCACGGGCGACCCCGAGTTCGAGCGGATCGCTGAGCGCGTCAACGTGCAGTGGCTGCCGCGACGCGTTTGATTGCGCCGCGTTGAACCGTTCGGTCGGTCGTGCCCATCGAAGCAGCCCCACGGCCTGTGCTGCGAGACCGCTTCGCTGTCAGCGACACGCTTGTGGCCGTTGCGGCCGGTCGTCGGACGGCCTACTTGCTGGCCAAGGGCGGGCCAATGGCGGGCGCCTGCACGTGGGCGACCTGCGTCAGCCGGACGCGCTGCCGATCGTGGCTGAGGTTCACAATGTGGCGGTCGAGGGGCACGTGGCCTACGCGATCACGGAGCAGATGAACGGCGGCGGGACCGATCGAAACAACCGCCTCCTCGATACCTTCGATTTCCCGGAGCCGGCCGCTCCGCGGCATGTGGGCCGCCTGCCGCTGGGCGGTGTCGCGTACCGCTTGGCGGTGGCCGGGAGCCGCGTGATTGTGAGGGGTGGTGGCGGCGATGGTGGAGGGGGGATGGTGGTGGTTCGGGGGCGGCAGGGATGACGGGCGTTTCGATCGTCTGTTCTATCATATGCGTGGCACGTCGCCGCCCGCAAACCCACCCACATACACGGATCGAGGGTCCGCGCCCGTGTTCGAGCAAGCCTTCAAGAACATCGACGACATCCTCCGCAAGGAGGCCGGTTGCACGACGGAGCTGGACTACACCGAGCAGACGTCGTGGCTGCTGTTCCTGAAGTACCTCGACGGGCTGGAGCAGGACCTGGCTGCTGAGGCGGCGATGGCGGGGAAGCCGTATCAATTCATCCTCGACGCATCGGCCCACTGGGACAGTTGGGCGGCGCCGAAGGGTGCGGACGGCAGGATCGACCACAACAGGGCGCTGACGGGCGACGATCTGCGCGACTTCGTGAACCAGACGCTCTTCACGTACCTGAAGAGCTTCAAGGCGAGCGCGCGCGGGCCGAACACGATCGAGTACAAGATCGGCGAGATCTTCGGCGAGATCACCAACAAGATCTCCAGCGGCTACAACATGCGCGAGATCATCGATCTCATCGACGAGCTGCGCTTCCGGTCGCAGGCCGAGAAGCACGAACTGTCCCACCTGTACGAAGCCAAGATCCGCAACATGGGCAACGCCGGCCGGAACGGCGGCGAGTACTACACGCCGCGCCCGCTGATCCGGGCGATCGTGGAGGTGGTGCGGCCGCGGATCGGCGAGCGGGTTTACGACGGGGCGGTCGGGTCGGCGGGCTTCCTGTGCGAGGCGTACGAGTACATGAAGCGCATGAACCCGTCGCGGACGACGGCGGAGGATCGCGTTCTTCAGGAGCGGACGTTCTACGGCAAGGAGAAGAAGTCGCTCGCCTACGTGATCGCGATCATGAACATGATCCTGCACGGCATCGAGGCGCCGAACATCCTGCACACGAACACGCTGACCGAGAACCTGGCCGACATCCAGGAGAAGGACCGCTACGACGTGGTGCTGGCGAACCCGCCCTTCGGCGGCAAGGAGCGCAAGGAGGTCCAGCAGAACTTCCCCATCCGCACCGGCGAGACGGCGTTCCTGTTCCTCCAGCACTTCATCAAGAGCCTGAAGGCCGGCGGGCGGGGCGGCGTGGTGATCAAGAACACGTTCCTCTCCAACACGGACAACGCCTCCGTCAGCCTCCGCCGTCTCCTGCTGGAGAGCTGCCAACTCCACACCGTCCTCGACTGCCCCGGCGGCACGTTCCAGGGCGCGGGCGTGAAGACGGTGGTGCTGTTCTTCGAGAAGGGCGCGCCGACGCGAACCGTCTGGTACTACCAACTCGATCCGGGCAGGAGCCTCGGCAAGACGAACCCGCTGAACGACACGGATCTGGCGGAGTTCGTGGAATTGCAGAGGACGCATGCCGACTCGGCGAAGAGTTGGAGTGTGGATGTTGAGGGCATTGATCAGGGGACGTGGGATCTGTCGGTGAAGAATCCGGGTGCGGGGGAGGATGTGGTTCATCGGAGTCCGGGGAGATCTTGGATGAGATTGAGGGGTTGGATGCAGAGAGTGCGAAGGTCTTGGCGAGAATCCGAGCGCTGCTGTGACTTCCGTCGCCGCCCGCATCACAGCAACTGGGGGCCGTAAGGCTACCACGCGTCACATTCCGCCGAATCTCGCGCTTGCAGTTGGTCCGCCCTCCGTTCCACCACCCAAGGGCTGGCAATGGTCGCTGTTGACGGACCTTGCCCGACTCGAATCCGGACACACACCGAGTCGCCGACATTCCGAGTGGTGGGGTGGATCGATTCCATGGATCGGTATCCAGGACGCGCGAGCGAACCACGGCAGGCAGATTGAAGCGACGCGCGAAAGCACCAACGAACTCGGAATTGCGAATTCCTCGGCCCGTGTGCTTCCGACGAACACGGTTTGCCTGTCGCGTACGGCATCCGTCGGTTATGTGGTCGTCATGGGACGCCCGATGGCCACCAGTCAAGACTTCGTGAATTGGGTCTGCTCAGATCAACTCGATCACAACTTTCTAAAATATCTCTTGATTGCCGAGGGCGATGATCTTCGTCGGCTGTCCAGCGGTTCAGTTCATCAGACGATCTATTTCCCTGAGGTAAAGGCCTTTTACATATGCCATCCGTCACTCCCCGAACAACACCGCATCGTCCGTCTCCTCGACGAAGCGTTCGCGGGCATCGCCACCGCCAAGGCCAACGCCGAGAGGAACCGGGAGAACGCGCGGGCGGTGTTTGAAAACCATCTGCAGTCCGTCTTCAGCCAGCGCAGCGATGGGTGGGTGGAAAGCCGTCTGAAGACACTCGCGACCAAGATCGGCAGCGGCGCGACCCCTCGCGGTGGCGAGAAGTCCTACAAGCCGGAAGGCGTTTCGTTGATTCGCAGCCTGAATGTTCACGATCTTGAATTCAGATACCCCAAACTTGCATTCCTCGATGATCAGCAGGCCAACGATTTGTCGAATGTAGAAGTACAGCAAGGTGACGTGCTTCTGAATATCACCGGCGCTTCTGTGGCGCGTTGCTGCATCGTCCCTGAGAATGTCCTCCCAGCGCGGGTGAATCAACATGTATCGATTATTAGACCTATTGCCGACAAGCTGGATGCCGCATTTCTCCACTTCCTTCTGATCTCCAGGTATTATAAGGACAGATTGCTTCAGACAGGAGAGGACGGAGGTTCAACACGGCAGGCAATCACCAAGGCGCAGATTCAAGATTTCATCATTAAGCATCCTGCGTCCGTGAGCGAGCAAAGGTCGATTGCCGTGCGGCTAGCCGCCGTTCTAGCCGAATCCCAACACCTCACGGTCCTCTACCAACACAAGCTTACCGCTCTTGATGCACTGAAGAAGTCGCTCCTCCACCAAGCTTTCACCGGCCAGCTCTAGGACCACCCCATGCCCGTCCCTGACCCCCCTTCATCCAGCCTCATCCTCTACCAGACCGAAGACGGCCGCACCCGCATCCAGTGCCGATTCGTCGACGAGACCATCTGGCTATCACAGTCCCTCATCGCCGAGCTGTTCCAGAAGGACGTCCGGACGATCAACGAGCACCTCGCGAACATCTTCAACGAGGGCGAGGTGGAGCGCGAGGCAACCATCCGGAAATTCCGGATCGTTCGCATAGAAGGCTCCCGCGAGGTCACCCGCGACATCGACCACTACAGCCTCCCCGCCATCCTCGCCGTCGGCTACCGCGTCCGCAGCCAACGCGGCACGCAATTCCGCCAGTGGGCCATCGGCGCGCCTCAGCGAGTACCTGGTGAAGGGCTTCACCATGGACGACGAGCGGCTCAAGAACCCGCCCGGCGAGGGGCAGACGGATTACTTCGACGAGCTGCTCGAGCGCATCCGCGACATCCGCGCCAGCGAGCGGCGGATGTACCTGCGGGTGCGGGAGATCCTGGCGCTGGCAGCCGACTACACACCCACCGAGCCGGAAACGCAGCTCTTCTTCCAGACCGTGCAGAACAAGCTGCACTTCGCCGTGACCGGCAAGACCGCGCCCGAGCTGATCGCCGAGCGTGCCGACGCCGCCCAGCCGAACATGGGCCTGACCACGTGGAAGGGCGGCGTGGTGCGCAAGGGTGACATCACCGTCGCCAAGAACTACCTCCGCGAGACCGAGATCACCGAACTGAACCGCATCGTCGTCATGTTCCTCGACTTCGCCGAAGACCAAGCCCGCCGCCGCAAGCAGATCTTCATGGAGACCTGGAAGACCCGTCTCGACGACTTCCTCCGCCTGAACGAGCGCGCTATCCTGCCAGACGCTGGCAAGGTCAGCCGCGACAGCGCAGATGCCATCGCCGAGCGGGCGTACGAGCGCTTCGCCGCCCTTCGGCGTGCACAGCTTGAAGACGCAGCGGAGTCCGACACCCTCAGGCAGCTCGCGGACGAGGTCGAGAAGCTGCCCAAACGGAAGAAACCAAGGCCCCCCACGCCATGAACGAAGCCGAGACCCGCGCCGAGCACATCGACCCCGCGCTCAAGGAGGCGGGCTGGGGCGTCGTGCCGGACAGCAGGATCCTGCGCGAGTTCCCGATCTCGCCCGGTCGCATCGAAGGCCGTGGCCGACGCGCCAGCCCGATCACCGCCGACTACGTGCTCGTCCATCGAACGCACAGGCTGGCCGTCATCGAAGCCAAGGCGTGGCACAAGCACCTGACCGAAGGCGTGGGTCAGGCCAAGAACTATGCCGGCAAGATGGCCGTCCGCTTCACGTATGCCACGAACGGCCAGGGGATCTACGGCATCGACATGCGGACCGGCAAGGAAGGCGAGCTGGCGCGCTACCCGACGCCGGACGAACTTTGGTCGATGACCTTCGCCGAAGCGAACGAGTGGCGCGACCGCTTCGCCGCCGTGCCGTTCGAGGACAAGGGCGGGTCGCACCCCAGCCGGTACTACCAGGACACCGCCGTCGACCGCGTCTTGGAGGCCATCGCGGACAACCGTCAGCGGATCCTGCTCACCCTGGCCACCGGCACCGGCAAGACATTCATCGCCTTCCAGATCGCCTGGAAGCTCTTCCACAGCCGCTGGAACCTGAGCCGAGAGCCGTCACGCCGGCCGCGGATCCTGTTCCTGGCGGATCGAAACATCCTGGCGAACCAGGCCTACAACGCCTTCTCCGCCTTCCCCGAGGACTCGATGGTGCGGATCGCGCCTGAGGACATCCGCAAGCGGGGCAAAGTCCCCAAGAACGGCAGCCTGTTCTTCACGATCTTCCAGACGTTCATGAGTGGCCCCGAGAAGGACGGCCACCCGTCGCCTTACTTCGGCGACTACCCGCCCGACTTCTTCGACCTCATCGTCATCGACGAGTGCCACCGCGGCGGCGCGAACGACGAGAGCAACTGGCGCGGCATCCTGGCGTACTTCGCGCCGGCCGTGCAGCTCGGCCTCACCGCCACGCCCAAGCGCAAGGACAACGTCGACACCTACGCCTACTTCGGCGAGCCCGTCTACACGTATTCGCTGAAGGACGGTATCAACGACGGCTTCCTGACCCCGTTCAAGGTCGTGCAGTTCGCCACGACCATCGATGAATACACATTTACGCCCGACGACACACTGGTCGAGGGCGAGATCGAGAGCGGGCGCAGGTACGAAGAGAAGGACTTCAACAGGCTCATCGAGATCAAGGAGCGCGAGGCCTACCGCGTCAAGCTCTTCATGAACCTCATCGATCAGCGCCAGAAGACGCTCATCTTCTGCGCCACCCAGGCCCACGCCCTGGCCGTGCGCGACCTCGTCAACCAGATGAAGACGGGCTCCGACCCGAACTACTGCCACCGCGTCACCGCCAACGACGGCGAGCTCGGCGAGCAGCACCTGCGTGACTTTCAGGACAACGAGAAGACGATCCCCACGATCCTGACGACCTCGCAGAAGCTGTCCACCGGCGTGGACGCCCGCAACATCCGCAACATCGTCCTCATGCGCCCGATCCGCTCGATGATCGAGTTCAAGCAGATCATCGGCCGCGGCACGCGCCTCTACGACGGCAAGGACTACTTCACGATCTACGACTTCGTGAAGGCACACCATCACTTCGCGGATCCGGAGTGGGACGGCGAGCCGATCGAGCCGGAAGCAAGCCCGCTGCCATACCCCGTGCACCCACCGGAGCCACCGGTCGCGCCCGTTCGCGAGCCTGAAGGCGAGTACGGCAAGCGACCGACCATCAAGGTCACCCTGTCCGACGGCAAGGCGCGCACGATCCAGCACATGATGAGCACGTCCTACTGGCACCCCGACGGCACGCCGATGTCCGCGCAGCAGTTCATGGAAGCGCTGTTCGGGCGGTTGCCCGAGTTCTTCAAGGACGAGACGGAGCTGCGGAGCCTCTGGAGTGCGCCCGAGACGCGGCGGAAGCTGTTGCAGGGGCTGGCAGAGCGGGGCTTCGGCGGCGAGCAGCTGGCGGAGATGCAAAGGATCATCGACGCCGAGAAGAGCGACCTGTTCGACGTCCTGGCCCACGTGGCGTACGCGCTCGCGCCGCTGACCCGAGGCGAGCGGGCCGCCGGTGCGCGCGTCGACATCAGCGCGCACTTCAACGCCAAGCAGCAGGCGTTTCTCGACTTCGTCCTGTCGCACTACGTCAGCGTCGGGGTGGAGGAGCTCGACCAGGACAAGCTGACGCCGTTGCTGCGGCTGAAGTACCAGAACTCGATCGCCGACGCGCTGGCTGACCTCGGGGAGGCAGAGGAGATTGGGCGGGTGTTCGCGGGATTCCAGAAGTACCTGTACCAACTACGACCAGCTGCATAGGCAGGAGGCGAGCCCGACGACGTTGCGGGGCGGCGCTTCCATCCGTGGTGTCGAGCGATCTCCGCTGCGGTTCGCGCCGACCCCTTCCAAGGACGTGGACCACTCCACAGATGGTTCAGCCCGATTCCTACCAAGGAATGGCGCGATTCCTATAGAGGATTGAAGCGATTCCTTTCAAGGACTTCGGCGATCCCTACCTAGGACCGCCGCGCCTCCATCCGCCGTCCGCCTGGTGGACACGTGCCACGCGCAGGCCTATGCTGCCGAGGCCGGTCGCGGGCCATCGTGTCGACGCCATGCCGATGCGCCGACGGACGTGCGTCCGATCGCGGCCCCGACCCCCAGACTGGAGGCTGTCATGTCGACGAAGCGCGTGCGATTGCCGCTCTTGGCCCTTGCGGCCGGATTCCTAGCCGTCCACTTCGGCGCCGGCGTGCTTCACGCCGCCCCTGCCGAGCCGCCGTTCCTGCTGCCCGTGGAGTACGCATTCTCGAACGCGTGCCCCGGCGACGTCCTCGTCGTGGGCACGATCGAGTCCGGCACCCCACGAGTCGGGGACGAGGTCGAGCTTGTCGGGATGCGCGAAGGCACGCTCAAGTCCACGATCACGGGCATCGAGATGTTCCGCAAGGGCGCGGTGCCCGATGCCGGCGGCGTTCCCCCCGGGGCCGGGGACGGGGTCGGCCTGACGCTGCACGGCGTCGACAAGAAGGACATCCGGCGCGGGATGGTCGTCGTACGGCCGGGCACCATCAAGCCGCATGCCGAGTTTCGGGCGATGTTGCACTCGGCCAAGGACGAGGGCGGCCGGCACACCCCGTTCCACAACAAGATGACGCTGTCGTTCGGCTTTCGCACGACGGACGTGACGGGCGAGATCGAGCTGGAGGGCGGCCGCAACGTCATCGCCCCCGGCTCGAGCGGCGTCGCGACGGTGCGGCTCATCGTACCGGTGGCGATGGACAAGGGGCTGCGGTTCGCGATCCGCGAGGGGGGGCGGACGGTGGGCGCGGGGCAGGTGATTGAGATCATCAAGTAGCGGCGTCGGGTGGCGAACCGCCGTGTCGACTCACCCCCCGGCCCGCGCCTCGATCCGCACGCGCCGTCCGCTCCGCCACACGTGCAGCGTCATCGGCCGGCAGCACACCTCGCAGTCCTCGACGTAGTCCTGCGTCGCCTCCGACAGCTCCACCAGCGCGGAGACCGTTTCGGCGCACCATGGGCACGGGAAGAACACCTCTTGCTCGAGGTCGTCCAACGAGTCGAGGTCGTCGTCGTCCAGCCGTCCCATCGCGTCCGCTCCTGTGCCGTCCCCCGCGCTTGTCCAACCGGGCAACGGTTAGAGATCCGGCTGCGGCGTCACGCGCAGGTACGGCTTGATCTTCTTGTACCCCTTCGGGAACTTCACGTCCGCCTCGGCGTCCGTCACGGCGGGGATGATGATCACATCCTCCCCGCGCTCCCAGTCGACCGGCGTGGCGACCGAGTACTTCGCCGTGAGCTGCAGCGAGTCGATCACGCGCAGGATCTCGTCGAAGTTGCGGCCCGTGCTGGCCGGGTACGTGATCGTCAGCTTGACCTTCTTGTCCGGTCCGACGACGAACACGGACCGCACCGTCAGGTTGTTGGCCGCGGCCGGCGGCACCATGTCGTACAGGTCGGCCACCACCCGGTGGTCGTCGGCGATCAGCGGGAAGTTCAACGCCGTGCCCTGCGTCTCCAGGATGTCGGCGCTCCACGTCGCGTGATCCTCCAGCCCGTCGACGGACAGGCCGAGGACCTTCACGCCGCGCTTCTCGAACTCGGGCTTCAGCGCCGCCACCCGGCCCAGTTCGGTCGTGCAGACCGGCGTGAAGTCGGCCGGGTGCGAGAAGAGGATGCCCCAGCTGTCGCCCAGGTACTCGTGGAACTTGATCGTGCCCTCGGTGGATTCGGCGGTGAAGTCCGGGGCGGTGTCGCCCAAGTGAATGGCCATTCCGGGAGTGCTCCTTCGTTGCTTCAAGCCGGCGCGCGCGCCTTCATCGGATGCGGACATGATCCGACATGATCATGGTCGGACATGATATTGATATATAGTGCGCCCATGTCCGAAATGCCACCGCCGCACGTCAGCGCGATGCATCCGAACGGCCTCGGCCGACCGTCCGCCGCGCCGCCGATCGCCGCGCCGGCGGCTGCGCACGTCGACGCGCGCCCCCGTGAGGACGCCGATGACGTTCCGGCGCCCCGCCCGACGATCGACCGCGCCGACAACCCGGGCACGCCGTTGGACCTCGACTGGGCGCTGGACGTCCGCGTGAACCGCAGCGCCGTCGAGCGCCGCGCCGCCACGCTGACGACGCGCCGCAGCGTGAAGCAAGCCGCCCAAACCGCCTGGCTCCTGCGCGCCGTCACCCTCCTCGACCTCACGACGCTGTCCGGCGACGACACCCCCGGCCGCGTCCACCGCCTGTGCATCAAGGCCCGTCGCCCCGTCCGCCGCGACCTCCTCTCGGCGCTCGGCCTCGACGATGCCGCCGCCGACGCGCTCGCGACGGGCGCCGTCTGCGTCTACCACAACCTCGTCGCGCCGGCCGTCGCCGCACTCGCCGGCACGGCCGTCCCGGTCTGCGCCGTCTCCACAGGCTTTCCGGCCGGGCAGTCGCCCATGGCCACGCGCCTCGCCGAGATCCGGGCCTCGGTCGCCGCCGGGGCGAACGAGATCGACATCGTCATCGGCCGATCGCACGTCCTGTTGGGCGACTGGGCCGGCCTGTACGACGAGGTCCGCGCCTTCAAGGACGCGTGCGGACCGGGCGTCCTGATGAAGTCCATCCTCGCCACCGGCGACCTCGGCACGCTCACCGACGTCGCCGTCGCCAGCCGCGTCTGCCTGATGGCCGGCAGCGACTTCATCAAGACGTCCACCGGCAAGGAAGCCGTCAACGCCACGCTGCCCGTCGGCCTCGTGATGGCCCGCCAGATCCGCGCCTACGCCGAACGCACCGGCACCGCCGCCGGCCTCAAGCCCGCCGGCGGCATCGGCACCGCCAAGGACGTCCTGGCCTGGATGATCCTCGTCCGCGAAGAACTCGGCCCCGAACACGTCGTCCCCGGCACCTTCCGCATCGGCGCCTCCAGCGCCCTCGCCGACATCGAACGCCAACTCTCGCACCGCGCCACGGGCCGATACGCGGCCCGCCACCAGATGCCGCTGGGGTGACGAATGACGACGCGTGCCCCGCAAATCACCACCCCGCCGGCCCACACGCCGGCCCACACGCCATCCACCCGCGTAGGGGCGACGCATGCGTCGCCCCTACGCGGGTGCAACATGCGGTGGGCAGCGGGGTGGTGTATGGGGCGGCATGAGGAGCACGCGCGATGAACGCACCGGACCCCGTCGGTTCGACGCTCGACTACGCCCCCGCCCCCGAATCGGACGCCGATGCGCGGGCCTGGATCGATGCGCGCGGGCCGGAATTCCGGTTGTTCATCGGCGGTGAGTGGTGTTCGCCCGCGTCCGGCGAGTGGTTCGATACGCACTTCCCGGCCACCGGCGAGGTGCTCGGCCGCGTCGCCCAGGCCGGTGCGGCCGACGTCGACGCGGCGGTCGCGGCGGCGCGGGCGGCGCAGCCGGCGTGGGCGGCGCTGGGGGGGCATGGCAGGGCGCGGTACCTCTACGCCATCGCGCGCCACGTTCAGAAGCACCACCGGCTGCTGGCCGTGCTCGAGACGCTGGACAACGGCAAGCCGATCCGCGAGACGCGGGACATCGACGTGCCGCTCGTCGTGCGGCACTTCTACCACCATGCGGGTTGGGCGCAGCTGTTCGAGAGCGAGTTCGAGGCGGCCGGCTACGGGCCGCACGGCGTGTGCGGGCAGATCATCCCGTGGAACTTCCCGCTCCTCATGCTCAGCTGGAAGATCGCGCCGGCGTTGGCGGCGGGGAACACCGTCGTCCTGAAGCCGGCCGAGTTCACGTCGCTGACCGCGCTGCTGTTCGCCGAGATCTGCCAGGACGTCGGGTTGCCGCCGGGCGTCGTGAACATCGTCACGGGCGACGGGCGGACGGGCGAGGCCATCGTTGCGCATCCGGGCATCGACAAGCTGGCGTTCACCGGCTCGACGGACGTCGGGCGGGTCATCCGGCGGGCGACGGCCGGCACGACCAAGGCGCTGACGCTCGAGCTCGGCGGGAAGAGCCCGTTCGTCGTCTTCGCCGACGCGGACATCGACAGCGCCGTCGAAGGCGTCGTCGACGCGATCTGGTTCAACCAGGGCCAGGTCTGCTGTGCGGGCTCCCGCTTGCTCGTCCAGGAGCGCATCGCCGCGGACGTCTACGCCAAGCTGCGCGCGCGGATGGAGCGCCTGCGCGTCGGCTCGCCGCTGGACAAGGCGGTCGACATCGGCGCGATCATCGCCCCCGTCCAGCTCGAGCGGATCCGCAGCCTGTGCGCCCAAGGCGTGTCGGAAGGCGCCACGTGCTGGCAGCCGTCGTGGGCCGTCCCGGCCGATGGCTGGTTCTACCCGCCGACGCTCTTCACGGACGTCGAGCCGGCCAGCACGATCGCCCAGGTCGAGATCTTCGGCCCGGTGCTCGTCGCGATGACCTTCCGCACCCCCGAAGAGGCCGTCGAGCTGGCGAACAACACGCCGTTCGGCCTGGCGGCGAGCGTCTGGACGGAGAACGTGAACGTGGCGCTGGACGCCGCGCAGCGGATCAAGGCGGGCACGGTCTGGATCAACGGCACGAACCAGTTCGACGCGGCGAGCGGGTTCGGGGGGTATCGGGAGAGCGGGTTCGGGCGCGAGGGGGGGCGGGAAGGGATGTGGGCGTATGTGCGGGGTCGGAGAGGCCCTCTCCCCCCGACCCCCTCCCCCAAGTCTGGGGGAGGGGGAGGATCAGGGGCCGACGAAGCGGACAGAACAGACGCCGCCGTTGATCCAGGCGTCCCGCGATCCGATGCCCTCCCCCCCTCGCCAAGCATCCTCCCCCTCCCCCAGACTTGGGGGAGGGGGTCGGGGGGAGAGGGCCTTTGGCCGTCGGGCAATGAGGGCACCATCGGCTCATCGACGAGCAACGCCCTCCCCCCCCTCGACCGCACCCCCAAGCACTACATCGCCGGCCGCCAAACCCGCCCCGACGGCGGCAACAGCCGCCCGGTCCACACCGCCGACGGCCGCCTGGCCGGGCATGTGGCCGACGGCAACCGCAAGGACGTCCGCAACGCGGTCGAGGCGGCGCACAAGGGCGCGGCGGCATGGCGGGCGCTCGGCGGGCCGGGGCGGGCGCAGGTGCTCTACTTTGTGGCCGAGAACCTCGAGGCCCGCCGGGCCGAGTTCGCGGCGCGGATCGCCGACCTCACGGGTGCGGCCGACGCGGCTGCCTTGGACGAGGTCGACGACGCCGTGCGCGGCTGGTTCACGTGGGCGGCGCTGGCCGACAAGCACGACGGCGCCGTCCACAGCGTTCCGCAGCGCGCGCTCGTCCTGGCGCTGAACGAGCCGTATGGCGTCGCCGCGGTCGTTGCGCCGGACCGTTCACCCCTCGCCGCGCTCACGACGCTCGTCGGGCCACTGCTCGCCGCCGGCAACGCCGTCGTCGCCGTGCCGTCCGAGCGCTGGCCGCTGTTGGCGACCGACCTCTGTCAGGTGTTCGATACGTCCGATGTCCCGCCCGGCGCCGTCAACCTCGTGACCGGTTCGCGACAAGTCCTCGCGCCGGTGCTGGCGGACCACGACGATGTCGCGCTGCTCTGGCATGCCGAGAACGGAAGCGATGATCCGGCCGAAGCCCGGCTCGTCGCGGACCTGGAAGGACGGAGCGCCGGCAACGTGAAGCGCACGTGGCGCACGGGCGCCTGGGGCGGCGGCGACATGCCGGACGCGCAGGCGTTCATGCGGCAGGCGTCGCAGGTGAAGAACATCTGGGTGCCGTACGGGGCGTGACGACGGGTCGCGCCGCGATGTGGGGCAACACGACAACACGGCCGTGCCGGTGGCTCACTGCCCTCCGGGACACCCCATCGCCGCCGTCGTCCCGAGATACCTGGCCACTTCGTTCACCCCCTCGATCACCGCCGGCCCGCACCACTGCGCGTTGATCTGCGCGACCTCGCGGTCCGTGAGCTGCCACGCCAGCGGCGGCTCGGCGGCGCTGCCGCCCGGCGGTGGCGGGCCGGCCAGGTCGAAGTCGACCATCTTGACGCCCACTTGGTAGCGCTCGAGGACCTCACGTGACCAGCGCTCGTTCATCAGGCGCAGCGTCTGCGCGTTGTGCGAGCTCTGTGTGGCGCCCCGGGCACGAAGGAGCGCCTGGAACGGGCCGATCATCTGGAAGAGCGCGCCCTTGGCGGGCTTGAGCTCGTCGAGGGTCGCCGGCGTCCACTTGCCCCAGCGGATCTGGATGATCAGGATCTCGCGCGTGGATGGCAGCGACGCGCCCGACGCGCCCGACCCGCCGGCCGCGCCTGCCGTGCGGCTCTGTTCGGCGAACGTCGGCAGCACCTGTTCCAGCCACGCCATCGCCCCGATCAGCCCGTCGTTGTCGAAGTAGCCGCCATCGCTCAGGTGGTACAGCGGTCCGCAGTCCTGGCAGTCCTTGGCGGACGGGCGGGCGACCGGGCTGACCCACGGGAACGAGGCGGAGAGGCGGGCTGCGGTCACGAGCGGCAGGTCGGCAGCGGGGTAGGTCTCACGGTACGTGCAGAAGTGCCGATCGCGCAGCGGCTCCGGCGGGTCGGCGGCCCGGGCGCCGGCGCTCGTGCCGGCCGGGCTGCGCTGCGCAACGTCGGCCACGGGCGCTTCGATCGCCCGCTCACCGCAGCGCCGAGGGCTCGTGCCGCTGGGCAGGAGGTCCACCGGCGAGAGGATGAACTGCTGGCCGTCCTCGACGGTCATCGTGTTGAAGATCGGCACGGGCAGGTCGGTCTCGGCGATCCGCTGCCGCAGGTCGAGCAGGTACGGCACGTCCGGGCTCGCCGTCCACGTCTCCTGCGCCTCCCCCTGCCGCCCGTAGCCCGCCGCGCCGTCCGCACCCACGTCCGGCGCGTTCCCCGGCTGCCCGGCCGCGGCGCGGATGTTCAGCGTCCAGGCGCGCTCCCAGGCGGTCTCGGCACTCCAGGCTCGGTCGAAGTAGCGGCCGTTCGGCACGAGGCCGACGAGGTACGGGGCGACCGCGCGCCAGATGTCGGGGTAGGCGATGCCCCACGCGATCGCGCGCATGCCCGGCGCCGCCGAGGCGTCGCGAATCCCCTCGAGGACAGGTGCCGGGCGCGGTCGGCGGTCGTTCATCGCTCCGAGGTAGTACATCGCACCGACGCTGCCGCCGGACACGGTGCTGACTGCGCTCAGCGCGCCCGTGAACGGCTCCCCGACGGCGGACTCGAGGCCGGTGAGGACACGCGCCGTCCACGCGGCCGACGTGATCCCGCCGCCGCTGACGGCCACGACGATGAGCCGCTTTGGGCCGGGCCCGTCCTGCGCCGCCAGCGTGCGACCGACGATCTCGGCCGGGCTGGGGAATGCGGGCGACGGCACGACGTCGGACCCGGCGCCATCGGACGGCGTGCCCGGCGCGCGCGCGGCCACGCCGGGCAGCGTGGACCGCGTCATGCGGTAGTAGTGGTCCGCCGGCATGAGCGTGGCGCTCAGGCCGAAGAGCACGAACAGGACGAGCAGCGGCGGCACCCGCCAGCGGTCGAACAGGAAGGACGTCGCCGAGAACGTCCACGCGGCCACTCCGGTCACGATGCACAGGTAGCCCAGCGTCGGCATGCACAGCCACGGCACGGTGTTCCAGCAGCCGTTCAGCGCCCAGCCGACGCCGCGGGCATCGATGAGATTCGCCGGGCTGAACGCGGCGCCGATGATCACGTAGAGGATGAGGCACAGCCCGAACTGGACGACCGCCGCCAGATGGCCGCTCGCCACGGCGCCGTTTTCGGCGTAGCCGTCGCCCAGCCACCGGAACCAGACCCGGTACATCCAACGGGCGGCCCGCTCCACGAGGCCCGTGACACGGCTGCGGATCTCGCCTGCTTCCTTGGCGGCCCGCCGCTGCATCGTGCGGTCGGTCGGGCTCGGGTCGATCCGCAGGAACTCGACGATCGCGCGCACCACGTAGGCGCCGATCGCCCCCACGATCACCGCCCCGGCGAGCACCGCCGCGCGGGCCGCCGTGCCGGCGCCGACAATCGGCCAAACCGGCACGCCGAACGGCGCGTCGGCCAACGACCGAACCGCCGTCACGAGGATCAACGGCGTGGCGACCGCGGCGACGCCGTTCCGCCCAAGCCACGCGATGACGGCCGCGAGCCTGCCCCCGGCCGGCGTCGGCGGGAGCACGGGCCACGGCGGGACGTCGAAGCGCGCCGGGCCGTAGTTCAGCGTCAGGGCGGCGGTACGGACGATGATCCAGGCGACGACGACGGCCAGGAACGTCGCGAACGCCAGCTCGACCGGCGTGACGACGAGCAGGTTGCCGATCTTGTCCCGCAGCGGCGTGTGCAGAGCGATGGCCGGCATGCCGATGAGGAAGAGCCCGAGCAGCAGCGGGTACCGCAGGAGCACCACATGGCGCAGGTTGCCGAGCACGGCGCGCAGCCGCGCCCACATCCATGCCCAGAAGCGCGCGATCGGCCGGGGCGCCGCGTCGCGCGCGGCGGCAGGCTCGGGATTCGCCAGCACGACGACGGCAACCAAGAGGGCGATGGCCGCAATCGGGGCGGTGACGGCGACGAGGTCGGCCAGGAAGGACAGGAAGGAGCTCATTGGATCCTCCGCCGGGGTGTGGTCATCCGTCCATCGCTGGACGCGATCGGATGCGCGGCCGGCGGTGCGTAAGGTACCCCTGTGCGTGGCGGCTGTCGAGGCGGTGTGCGTTCTGCCCGCGACGGGCGTGTGAACCGGGGGCCGCGTCGACCCGTTGGCTACGCCGGCGATCCGCTGTACCCCATCGAGGAGTGCGACATGCGGGGGCGTTGGGTTTGGGCGAACTGCTGGCCGGCGGCATCTCTCGTCTTCGTCGTGGGCTGCAGCGTCGACGCACCGGCCAACCGTTCGGTGCCGCCGGCAGACGTCGCGACGGCGGCGGCCGCAACGGCGTTCGTCCCGGGCGAGGCGGCCGTGCCGCCGGACGCGTTCGCCACGCCTGCGATCCCGGGCTTCACCCTTGTGGCGTTCCCGGGCGCCCGGTCCGTGGCCGTCGCCGCGACGGACACGGAGAGCGTCGTCGTGGCATACGGGCAGGGCGAGGGCCTGTTCGTCGCGCGATCGGAGGACGGAGGCCGGACGTTTGGCGAAGCGGTGCCGGCCACCGGGGATCGGCCCGTGCACGTGATGCCCATCGAGCGCCCGGCCGTCGCGGTCACGGGCGGCGAATGGGTGGGCGTGGCGTGGCTGGAACTCCCGCCGGACGGCAACGGCGGGGCGGTGTGGTACGCGGGCTCAACGGACGGGGGACGGAGCTTCGCTCCGGGCACGACGGCGGCCGCCGATGAGGCCGGCGAGACGACGATGGTGTCCGTCGCGCTGGATGCGGAGGGCGACCCCGTCCTGTCGTGGCTGAACGGCAGCGCGCTCCGGTTCGTCCGATCCGTTGACCGGGGAAGCTCGTTTCAGGAGGTGCAGCGCCTCGGCGACGGGACGTGCGAGTGCTGTCAGCCGCATGTGGTGGCGCGCGACGAGGACGTCCTGATCGCCTATCGCAGCTTGGCGGCCGATCCTGAAAAGGGCTTTGCGCGCGATCTGGCGTTGATCCGGTCCGCGAACGGCGGTGCGACCTTCGAACCGGTGACGCCGGTCAGCGACGCCCACTGGTACCTGGAGGCCTGCCCGATCGCCGGCCCGTCGCTCGCCGTCCGCGCCGACGAAGTGTTTGTGGCGTGGATGGACGGCCGGAACGAGCCGCCGGGCACGCTCAGCCGCGGCGATGTCTGGCTGGCGGCCTCAACGGACGGCGGGGCGACGTTCGGCCCGAACGTCCGGATAAACGCCGCGACGACCCGGCATCACACCCTGCCCACGATCGGCCTCGGCCCCGGCGGGAGGATCCACGCGGCCTGGCAAGCGGACGGCGAGGGCGGACGCGTCCTGTACCACACCGTGTCCGACGACAAGGGCCTGACCTTCGCACCGCCCGTGGCGATCGCCGACGGCGCCGACAAGACGCGCGGGCAGCCGAACATGCCGACCCTGGCCGTGAGCCCGCAGGGCCGCGTCGCGCTGGCGTGGGTCGATCGGAAGGGGGCGAACGTGGCGACGTGGTCGGACACGAGCGGATCGAGCCCGCCCTGACCGCCCGCGGCGGGCGCGCGCCCGATCCGCCGCCCATCCGTCACGGACAGCCCGTCAAACGCCCCGCGATCCCCCGATAGATCCCCGCCAAGTCCTCTCCGTCCGGCGCCATGAAGAAGTCGCCCGGTCCCGACGCGACGCCGTCGAGCAGGCTCTCGAACACGTCGCCGGTCTCACCGAGGCCGACGGCGAACAGGCGCGTGCCGGCGGCCTTCGCGGCGGACGCGGCGGCCAGAACGGTGTCTTCCTGGCGGCCGCCGCCTTCGGGCGTCGGGACGCGGTTGGGCAGGCCGTCGGTGAGCAGGATCAGCACGGGGTCGACGCCGGACGCCCGCGGCGTGGCGTCCAGCACGGCCTGGCCCTGGGCGATCGCCAGGTCGAGGCGCGTGCCCTCCTTGATCCCGCGCGCCAGGCCGTCCAGCGCCCCGTCGACGGCGGCGCGGTCGCTCGTGAGGAGCGTGCCGACCCAGGCGTCGTTGTTGAACCCGACGACGCCGACGCGGTCGCGCCGGCCGTTGGCGTCCGGCACGAAGCGCATCAGGCCGACGAACGTGTGCGCGGCATCGACGGCGGCGTCGTGCTTGGTGCGGTTGCCGCGCGTCAGGCGGTACATCGAGGTGCTCATGTCCAGGACGAGGACGACGTCCGTGCGCGTCTCGAACGGGACGCAGTGCATTCGCTGGGCCAGCGGCAGGTAGATCTCGAAATGGCCCGTCGTCGGGGACGGCGTGACGGTCGGGGGCGGGGTGAGCGTCAGGGTGGGCGACGGGGACGGCGTCCGGGTGTAGACGTCCGTCGGCGTCGGCGTGTGGGTCGGCGTCGGCGCGACGTTAAGGCTCTCCATGTCGCCGAGGCCGGCCGCCTTGGCGAACGTCAGCACGAGGCCGGCGTGGATCGTTTCGCGGCGCAGCCACTGGCCCGTCGTGTTGTCGTACCACAGCGTGCCGTTCGAGTTGACCGTGATCGGGTCGACGGCCGTGCTCGCCACCTGGTCGAGCCACGGCATGGCGGCGAGCGACCCGAACGCGGTCTCCTGGTGCAGGATCGTGTCGTTGTACAGCTCGGGCGCCGGCAGCGGGACGAAGCGATCGCCGACCCGCGTCGTCAGGATGATGTCGCCGCTGCCGACGACCTGCACCTCGCTGTCGCCCATCCGGTCGCGCAGGCCGATGACGAGGTCGCCGTCGTTGCGGAACTCGAGATCGACGAGCATCGCGCTCGGTTCACGCCGGCCGGCCGCGCCGTCGGCCCACATCGGCGCGCGCGGGTAGTCCAGCGGCAGGCGCGCGACTTCGGCCATGTCGCTGCCGTCGGCGTTCGAGCGGTAGACGTAGGCCGCCGGCGGATCGCCGGCCTCGTCGACGACGCCGTGGTACAGGAGGCCGTCGTGCCAGCCGAGGGCAAACGGGCGGGCGTCGCGCGCCCAGCGCTCCAGGATCGCGCCGTGCGGGAAGGCGCCGAGCAGCCGACCGTCCGGCACGTGGTAGCGATAGATCAGCCGATCGCTCAGGTTCACGGCGAAGAGCTCGTCCCGTTCCGGCGCGTACTCGAGGTCGCCGAGCCCGATCCGGCCGACCTGGTTTCGCGTGGCGACGTCGAAGTCCCGGCTGAAGTCGTGCGGATCGGCGCCGGCGTTCAAGACGGCGAACGGCTCGACGGCGCCCGAGGGCAGGTCGATGCGGTAGATGCCGCCCGGCCCGAGCGGACCGAGCTGCGTGACCCGCTTCACGAACGCCCCGACGTAGAGCTGCTCGCGCCCGATGTCCGATGCGATGCCGAAGACGGCGCCGAGCTCGTCGTGCCAGGCCAGGGTGTGGTGCTCGAGGATGTCCTCGGGCTCGCTGTTGTTGAACGCGATGACGACGGGCTCCGCGGCCATCCATGCGTCGTTCTGTGCGTTGCCGGCCGCGTCGAGAACCGGGACGTGATTCGCCACGGCCAGGTACGGATTGTCGCTGGCGTCCGAGGCACGGATCGTCGCCCGAGCCTGTACGACCGCGTTGCGCCGCACCGCCGGCCGCGTGGCCAGCGCCGTGGCGCGCAGGCGCGTCGCCATCGCCGGCGCAGCCGTCGCCAGCTTGGCCGAGACCACGGTGGCCGTGCCGGCCACCGCCGTCTGCGCCGCCGGGCGCTGCGTCTCGAGCGCCCACGCCGTCGGCGCCATCGCGGTGGCCGTGGCGCGCGCGTCCGTGGCACGGGCAATCTCGGTCGGGGCGTGGGCGGTCTGCGTGGCGGCGAAGGCGGACGGGGCGGCCGTGGCGGTGAGCGCGCTCGCCACGGCGGAGGCCGTGCCGCGGGCGATTGCCGTCGCGGTGGCGATCGGCGCGCCGACGGCGGTGGCGGTGGCGGGCAGGTTCACGTCGGACGGCGGCGTCGCGCCGCAGAGCACCGCGACGTCGCCCGCGCCGACCTCGAGGGCGAGGCCGGGGATGTCGGTGGGATCGAAGAGGGGCGTCCAAGCGATCCGGCGCCCGCTCGCGGCGTCGAACCACGCCAGGCCGACGGTGGTCGTGCTCACGGCCGTCGTCGACACCGCGCCGGTGGCGCGCAGCGGCAGCGTCGGCGCGACGACGACGTCCAGGCCGGGCACGATGGCCACGGCGCCGAACGCGGCGTGCTGGCCGTCGGGGCCGAGCGTGTCGAACGTCGTATCGGGTTGGGCGCGCCACGTGATGCCCTGGAAGCGCGTCGCGAAGAGCTCGCCGACGCTCCGGTAGGCGGGGTCGGACGCATCGAGCACGCGGTCGGGCGCCATGTCCACCGTCCGGTCGCGCATCCCGAGGACGAGCGCGCCGCCCGGGCGGACGGCGACGTCGACGAGCCACGGCTGGTCGACGGCCGTCACCTTGTCGTCCCACGCGCCCCAGGCGGGCGAGCGCGGTGCGTACGCCCACTCCGCGTATGCGGTCGTGCGTCGGTTGTTCCCATCGGGCAGCGCCGCGTACACCCAGGCGGCCTTTTGGCGCGGCGGGTAGTCGTCGTCGTAGCCGTCCGTCACGCTGAAGAGGAGGTCGTCGCCGGATGTGGCGAGCGCGAATGGGTGAAGGGAGTCGTCGAACTGGTCGCGCCGCTGCTTGTCGCGGAAGCGGCTGATGGCCGCGCCGTCGGCCAAGGCCAGCGTGTGGACGTGCCGGTCGCCGAGGTTGACCGCGTGCAGTGCGGTGCCGTCGTCGGAAAGCTCGATGTCCCCCAAGCCGATCCGGCCGACCCAGCGCATCGCCGCGGTGTCGTCGGCCGTCGGGTGATCCGCCAGCTCGGGGGCATGCACGTCTTCACCGGCGGCCAGGGCGTGCCACGGCGCCACGGCGCCCGAGTCGAGGTCGATCCGGTAGATCATGCCCGGTCCGCCGGGTCCGAACGCCCCGCCGCGGCGCGTGTGGGCCGCGACAAAGAGGGCGCGGGCCGCCGGATCGTACGCCAGCCCGTACACCGCACCGACCTGCCCGTTCGTCGCCAGCACCTCGGGCGCCGCCGGCTCGCCCGGCGTCGTGGCGTGGACGGCGACGACGGCCGGCGCGGCGGCGTGCGCGGCGGCGGAGAGGCCGCGCGTCTGGACGACGGCGGCGACGATCGGGTGCGTCGTGCGGCACGCGGCGTCGGCGCGGGCGGCGAGGGTGGCGGGTTGCGCGGCGGTGTGCCGGCGACGGTCGGCGTTCGTGCCGATCACCGCCAGCAGGGTGATCGCCGCGCAGGCGGTGCAGACCGGTGCGGCGATCCTCATGGCTTGTTGGCGAACGGCATGAACGATCGCCCCGCGACCGGGGTCGTCGGCGGGGGCGGTGTCGTCGGCTCGCCTTCAACGAACGTCGGCGACGGCGACGGCGAGCCGATGACGAACGTGGGCGTGCGGCTCGGGGTGGGCGTCGCGGTGCGCGGCGTCGCGTTCGTGCTCTGGCCGGTGGGCGTGCGGGTCGATGTCGGGGTGGCCGTGCCGGCGATCTCGGCGCCGAACTCGAACGAGCCGACGTCGCAGCGCTTCACGCCGTCGCCGTCGCCGTCGACCGGGCGGACGGCGCCGCGCTGGTCGAGCGGGTTCTGGGCGCAGCGGCCTGGGTTGCCCATGTCGATCGCCGCGCTGTTCGGGCCGATGGACAGCGTGTGCGTCGGTCCGCCGTTGTCCGCCAGCGGCCCGAGTTCGAGCTGCGTCGAGACGGTGTCGTCACGGTTGGCGAAGGCGCACGTGCCGTCCGAGTCGATGTTGTTGCCGAGCGAGGCGATCTTGTTGAAGCAGTTGGCGCCGTTCGCCTCGTTGGACAGGATCGTGCTGCCGACCCGGAGCGCGTTGTCCTGGTTCGTCATCAGCCCGTCGCCGTCGCCCAGCGCATTGTTGTTCACGACCGTGCTGTCGCGGAACTCGAGCCGGCCGAAATCGAGCAGGGCCGCGCCGCCGTCGAGGGCCGTGTTGCCGTACAGCGTCGACCGATCGACGGTGACCTCGGCGCCGAGCGTGTCGTTCGGATCGTCGTTGGCGGCGTACAGCCCGCCGCCGCTCGCCTTGGCGGTGTTGCCCGTGATCGTGCAGCGGGACGCCGTCAGTCGGCCGAACTGCGTGCCGCCCAATCCCTTGATCGAAACCAAACCACCACCGTTCGACATCGATGCGTTGTTCGCGACGGTGACGGCTTCGAGGGATGCCGTGCCGAAGCTCAGGAGGCCGCCGCCGCCGGACGCGAGCCCGTCGCCGCCGCCCGCGGACGAACCCTCTGTCTCGCCGGAGGCCGTGTTGCCTTCGATCCGACCGCCGACGATGGTGACGGTGGCGGTGTTGTAGATCCCGCCGCCTTGGTGCGAGCGGTTGTTGCGCACGACGCAGTCCGTCAGCGTGAGCCGCCCGACGCCGGCGACGTTCGCCCCGCCGCCTGACGCGGCGGCGTGGTTGCCGCTGATCTCGACGCCCGTCAGCGTCGTCCGATCCTCGACGTAGATCCCGCCGCCGCGGGCGTTCGTGTCCGTTTCGGGGTTGGACTCGTCCGCGTTCTTGACCTCGTTGTCCGCGATCCGCCCGCCGTTCATCGTCAGCGTGGCATCGATGTTCACGACGACGCCGCCGCCCGAGTTCGTCGCCCGGTTGCCGACGACGTGCACGTCGGTCATGGTCACGTCGCCGGCATCGAGGTAGATCCCGCCGCCGTTGTACGTCACGCCGACACCGCGCTCCGTGCCGTTGCCCGTGACGAGGACATCCTTGATCGTCGCCGACTTGCCCTTCACGTAGATCCCGCCGCCGTAGCGCCGCTGGTCGATGTTCAAGCCGATCCCGCCCGAGACCGTGACGGACTCCAGCGTGCTCCGACCGAGGAGGTTCTGAAGGGCCACGGTGGCCGACTTGGCGCTCGAGATGATCGTCTCGGTGCGCCCGGCGCCGCGGATCGTGACCGCTTTGGTGACGACGATGCCGCCGGCGTACGTCCCGGCGCCGACCTCGATCACGTCACCGTCCGCCGCCGCCTCGAGCGCCGGGGCGATGGCGGTGTAGCGGCAGCCGGACGCGCAGACCTGGATCGTCGCGCCGCGCGCGGCGTTCGATGGCAGGAGGAGGGACATGACGACGAGACCGCCGACGGCGATCGGGCCTGGGGCGCGACGGCGGGCGGCGGCGAAGCGGAAGGACAAGCGCATCTGCGCGCTCCTGTGGCGGTGGGCGTAAGGGCCGAGTATACGGCCCCTTCAACACCGGAGCAATGCGCTTTGGGCTTTGTCCGCTCAGTCGTGGATTTCGACCGGCGTGCCGATGTCCACCCAGTTGAACAGCGCTTCGGCGTTCGCCGTGTCCAGCACGACGCAGCCGTAGCTCACGGGCGAGCCGAGCAGGCCGCCCCACAGCGTCGTGCCGTTGAGGATCGGCAGGGCGTGGATCCCGTTCTCCGAACCGCCGGCCCAGTAGATTCCGAGCCAATGCGGCATCCAGAGCTCCCACGCGCTCGACCACGCGTTCGGCTCCTTGCTCTGCACGGCGAACGAGCCGGTGCGCGTCGGATGCGTCGCCAGGCCGGTCGAGGCCGTCCAGTTGAACGCCAGGTTGTCGCCTTCCCAGACGAACATCCGCTGGTCGCTCACGTCGACCTCGATCCGCTTGGCGCCGACGCCGGCCAACACGCCGCTGCCCGCGTGCGGCACTTGCAGCGACTGACCCTCATAGATGTTGTCGTCGCCCAGGGCGTTCAGGCGCATGAGCGCCGCCGCCGTCGTCCCGTAGCGCGCGGCGATGCTGCTGAGCGTCTCGCCGGACGCGACGGTGACGGTGTCCGTCGTCCGGACGGCGGCGCCGCTGCCGGCGCGGGCGCCCGCGTCGGTGTCCGCGGCCGGATCCGGCTTGCCGTCGCCATCCGCGTCGACCGGTTGGGCCGAGGCCGGGCGCGGTGACGGGATCTGGAGCGTCTGCCCCTCGTAGATCGATCCGTCCGCCGGCAGGCCGTTGCGCCGCTTGATCGCCTCGATGTCGGCATCGAAGCGATCCGCGATCGCGTACAAGGTGTCGCCGAGGACGACCTCGTACGGTGTGGCCGACGCGGCGTCGCCGTCGCCGCCGGACGCGCCGCCGACGTCGGCCTGCAGCGTGCGCGCTGCCTCGCCGGAACCGGCCGGTCCGGCCGGCGATGCCGCCCGCGCGTTGGCGGCGCGCTCGACGGGCACACGCACCGAGCGGCCGGGGAGGAGGAGCGCGGTCGGGCGGAGGCCGTTCAGCGCGGCAACGTCTGCCACCGTCATCCCGTAGCGCGCCGCGATCTGCCAGAACGTCTCCCCCGGATGGACCGCGTGGAGACCGAATGCCTCGGTCGACGCCCCGCCGGTCGCGGCAAGGGTGGCCGCGCTCGGCGCCTGGGCCCGCACCGCCGGGGCCGCAACGGACCACAGGCCCGCGGCGACGACCGCCGCGGCGACCGCAAGTGATCGCGCCACGACGCGGGCCGTTGCGTTGACGTGACCCTCGGTCTGCGCCACGAATCGTCGGGCAGGGGCACGGCATACCGTGCCCCTGCCTGCGACCGCGCGACCGGCCATCGTCGTCGACGCCGTCCTGCCGTCGATCAGTTCACCTTCACCCGGACGCTGCACGGCGTCGGGAACTGGCCGGTGTTGTCGACGGCGGTCAGGCGCAGGACGTAGTCGCCGGCGGGCATGTTGCCGAGGTACCAGACCCCGAGCATCCCGTCGCGCACGCGCTGGCGGATCGTCTCGCCGATCGAGTGGAACTCGGAGTTCAGCGGGGTCGTGCCGCGCGCGTACTCGAGCTTGTAGAACTGGAAGTTCGGGATGTCGGCCGTGCCGATGACGTAGAGCGTGCCGGACACGTGCCCCAGGTTCAGCGGATCGACGATCTGGATGTTCCGGTGGCACGCGGCCGGCACGAGGCCGGTGGCCGTCGGGCGGGCCGTCGGGCGCGGGCCGGGCTTGTGCGGCTGGCCCGGGCGGCCGTCGGCGCACGGGACGTGCAGCTGCTGACCGGGGTAGATGAGGTACGGATAGGCGATTCCGTTCGCCCGCGCCAAAGCGTTGATCGTCGTTCCGGTTCGCCACGCGATCGCCGACAGCGAGTCACCGCCCTTGACCGTGGTGCGGTAACCGCACTGCGGCTGCGGCTTGCCGTGATCGGGACCGGGGCCGCCCGGATCGGGCTGAACACCGCCCGGCAGCGTCAGCGCCTGGCCGGCGTAGATCACGTTGGGGTTGGCGATGCCGTTGGCGGCCATGATCGCGCTTACGCTCGTGCCCGTGCGCCACGCGATGCTGTAGAGTGTGTCGCCCGGCTTGACGATGTAGCGACCGCCCCACTGATGCGACTCGACCTCCCACGGTCCGCCCGGGCCGGGCATTGCCGCACCGGGAATGGACAGGGACTGGCCGGCGCGGATGTAGTCGGGATTCATGATCCCGTTCGCGGCGGCGATGGCATCGGCGCTCACGCCATAGCTGGCGGCGATGCTGTAGAGCGTCTCGCCCGCCTGAACGACGTGCACGCCGCCGTTGTTGGCTGCGGCGCCGCGGCTGTCGAGGAGGCCGAACGCGACAAGCGCGATGGCCAACAGGGCGGTCCGGATGATCGTGCGCATGGTGATGGGGCTCCTCAGGGTAGGGTGGAAGCGAACGGGTGGACGGACGGTTCGGGGTCGACGCGGCCTTCAGCGGACAGTCCGCTCGTGGCGCGCTCGGCAAGGAAGTGATCCAGCGCCGTCCGGCTCACGCGGTAGCCGCCTTCGAGCTTGACCGCATCGAGCTTGCCGGATTGGATGTAGCGCCGGATCGTGAAGATGCTGACCCCGAGGCGGTCGGCGACGTCCTGGGTAGAATAAAACTCGGGCATAGGCCGTCCCTTGTTGAGCGCTCCGGCTCGCGCAGCTACGTGATGCTCGGTCATGCTAGTGCTTGCTATGGCTTGGGCCGAGCTGGTAGCGGTTGCTCGCCCGCCAGTGTACCTGTTGACCACCGGCTTGTCAATAGGCAATTCCGTTTCCTTGTGTAGTGACTGACAGATTGGAATTCTTAAGTCGGACCCAATTGGTGTCGACGTTACGGACGGAGTTGGCTCGATGGACCCGAAAACGCTGCGCGTGCTCGAGTACGACAAGATCGTCGCGCGTCTCGCCGGCCACGCCGCATTCGACGTCGGTCGCGAGCTGGCGCTGGCGCTCCGGCCGTCCGCCGACGCCGTCGAGGTGCGCGCCCGCCAAGCCGTCACGCGTGAAGCGCGCGCTTTCGCCGATCGACGCGACGGCGCGACGCTCGAGGGCGCGCAGGACGTTCGCGCCGCGGTGGCCGGAGCGGCGCGCGGCCGCGTGCTTCAGCCGGCGGAGCTGCTGGCGGTGCGCGCCACGCTCGCCGTCGCGCGCCGCTTGAAGCGGGCGATCGCCCACGACGACGCCCGCTGGCCGGGACTGGCGGCGCTGGCCGGGCGGATCGACCCGTGTCCCGCCGTGCACGATGCGATCGGCGAGGCGCTGGACGAGGCGGGTGAGGTGCTGGACAGCGCGTCGCCTGAGCTGCGGCGCGTGCGGCGGCAGCTGAAGGTCGTCCACGATCGGATCGCCCGCCAGCTGCAGGCGCTCGTGAAGGGCGCGGCCCGCGAGTACCTGCAGGACGCGCTCGTGACGCAGCGCAACGGCCGCTGGGTGGTGCCGCTGAAGGCCGACTTCCGCTCCCGCGTGCCGGGCGTTGTCCACGACACGTCCGACAGCGGCGCAACGCTGTTCGTCGAGCCGCTGGCGGTCGTGGACAACGGCAACGCCCACCGCGAGCTGACCGTCGAGGAGCAGCGCGAGGTCGAGCGCGTCCTGCGCGCGCTCTCGGAGGCCGTCGCCGTCGAGGCCGATGCGATCGCCGAAACCGTCGCGGCGCTCGGCGATCTCGATCTGGCGTTCGCGGCGGCCCGGTACGGCCGAGAGCTTCGAGCGGTGACGCCCGAGATCGTCGACGCCGCGGCGCCGATGCTTCGGTGCGAGGCCGCGCGCCACCCGCTGCTCGACGGGGCAACGGTCGTGCCGATCGGCGTGCGGATCGGGGACGACTTTCGGTTGATGGTCATCACCGGCCCGAACACGGGCGGCAAGACGGTGACGCTCAAGACGGTCGGCTTGCTGGCGCTCATGGCGCAGGCCGGCCTCCAGGTCCCGTGCGCCGACGGGGCGCAGCTGGCCGTCTTCGACGCCGTGTACGCCGATATCGGCGACGAGCAGTCGATCGAGCAGAGCCTTTCGACGTTCTCCGGTCACCTGACGAACATCGTCCGGATCCTCCACGACGCGACGCCGCGCTCGCTCGTCCTGCTCGACGAGCTCGGCGCCGGCACCGACCCCACCGAGGGCGCCGCGCTCGCGGGCGCGATTCTGGAGGCGCTCCGGGCGCGCGGCGTGGCGACGGTGGCGTCGTCCCACTTCACCGAGCTGAAGGCCTATGCCTACGGCACGCCGGGCGTCGCGAACGCCTCGGTGGAGTTCGATCTCGAGACGCTCCGCCCGACGTACGAGCTGACGATCGGACTGCCCGGCCGCTCGAACGCGCTGGCGATCGCCGAGCGGCTCGGCCTGCCCGGCGCGATCGTCGAGGCGGCGCGGGGCGGGCTGGCGACGAGCGAGGTCGAGATGGAGGAGCTGCTGGCCGACATCCGCGCCGCCCGGCGCTCCGCCATCCAAGACCGTGCCGCGGCGACGGAACAGCGCCAGACGGCCGACCGCTGGGCGGCCGAGCTCGAAGAGGGTGTGGATCGTCTGGCCGCCGAACGCGCCGCGGTCCTCCAGACGACGCGGGCGCAGGCGCAGGACGAACTCGAGGCGGCCAGAGAGGCGATCGCGCGGCTCCTCAAGCGCGCCGAGCGGGCGGCGGCCCTCGCGCGCGCCGGCACGGTCGTCGTCGAGGCGCCGGCAGCGGGAGCGCCGTCGGCGGCCGAACTTGCTGCCGAGCGCGCCGAGATCCTCGGCGGGTTGGCGAAGATCGAGGACATCCTGACGGCCGAGAACGTACGGCCGGGCGGCGCGGCCGACGTGGACGACTGGTCGCCGGGGGACAGCGTGCGCGTTCGCTCGTTCGGCCAGCTGGCGACGCTCCTTTCCGTGGACGGCGACTCGGCGCACGTGCAGCTCGGGCGGATGCGGATGGCGGTTTCGCTCGACGACCTCGAGTTCGTGGCGGCGGCGCCGAGCGAACCGCCGGTTGATTCGGCGTCGCGCGTCAAGCGCGGATCGTCGGTGCCGCTCGCGCCGGAGCCTTCGGCCGGCTCGGGGCCGGCCACCGAGGTCGACGTGCGCGGCCTGCGGGTCGAGGAAGCGCTCGACATCGTCGACACCCGGATCGATCGCGCGCTGTTGCAGGGTGCGCCGTGGTTGCGCATCATCCACGGCCACGGCACCGGTGCGCTGAAGACCGCGCTTCGGAAGCGCCTGACCGCCAACCGGTCCGTGAAGCGCCATCGGCCCGGCGATCGCACGGAAGGGGGCGACGGCGCCACGGTCGTGTACTTCGACTGATCCGGATTCCACCCCCGCCCCCACCCCCCGCCCCACCCCCGCCTCCACCTCCACCCCCCAGATACGCCTCCCCCATACGCCCGGAGCCGGAACATGCCCCGCTTGACCTACGACCAAGCCCTCGCCGAGAGCCTGCGCGACCGCCGAACGCTCGGCGCCGCGACGATCGCGCGCGCCCGCTGGCGCTGGGGACGGGTGGCCGTCCAGGAGCAGCGCGGCGACATCTCGCGGCTGCGCCTGGCCGCGGCGGCGCTCGTGATCCGCGACATGCTCGGCCTTGCGCCGGACGAGCGGCGGGTGGGCGTGATGCTGCCGCCGGGGCGGGGCGGCGCGGTCGTGAACCTGGCGTTGGCGTTGGGCGGGCGCACGAGCGTGAACCTGAACCACACCGCCGGCGAGGTCCAGATCCGGCGGATGGCCGAGTTGGCCGATCTCCGGACGATCGTCTCGTCCAGGCTTTACCTGGAGCGCCTCGGGCAGCCGGAGCTGCCAGGTCGGGTCGTGCTGGCGGAGGACTTGCTCGGCGGGCTGTCCAAACCGGCCGTCGTGTGGGCGATGTTGAAGGTCATCGCGCTGCCGAGCCGCTGGCTGGATCGCGCCCGACCGGATGACGTGGCGACGATCATCTTCTCGTCGGGCACGACGGGCGACCCGAAGGGCGTCCAGCTGACGCACCGCCAGGTGCTGGCGAACTGCGGTGCGATGGTCGAGCACGTCGAGATCGCCCCGGACAGCGCGACGCTGCTCACGGCGCTGCCGCTGTTTCACAGCTTCGGGCTCGTGCCGGGGATGTGGATGTGCCTCTGCTACGGCGTCCGGATCGCCGCGCACCCCGACCCGCTGGACGCGACCGGCATCGGCGTGATGGCGGAGAAGAGCGGCGCGGGCTACATGATCAGCACGCCGACGTTCGTCCGGTCCTACATGCGCCGCGTGACGCCCGAGCAGTTCAAGGCACTGCGCTACAGCGTCGTCGGCGCCGAGAAGTGCCCGAGCGAGCTGCACGCCGCGTTCCGCGCCCAGTACCCGAATTCCGTGCTCCTCGAAGGCTACGGATGCACCGAGCTGGCGCCGGTCGTGGCCGGCAACCGGCCCGGCGCGATACGCGAGGGGACGGTCGGCTGGCCGTTGCCGGGCATCGAGGTCTTCACCGTGGATCCCGACACGCTCGCCCGCCAGCCGGACGGCGTGGAGGGCCTGCTCGTCGCCCGCTCGCCCGCCCGCATGCAGGGCTACCTCGGCCGCGACGACCTCACGGCGGCCGCGTTCATCCACGGCGGCTACAACACGGGCGATGTCGCCACGATCGACGCCGAAGGGGTCATCACGATCACGGGCCGGCTGGCCCGCTTCGCCAAGGTAGGCGGCGAGATGGTCCCGCTGGATAGGGTCGAGGGCGTGCTCCGGTCCTGGATTGCCGCCAATCACCCCGACGACGCCGTCGAGATCGCCGTGTGCGCCGTGCCGGACGCCAAGCGCGGTGAACGCCTCCTCGTCCTGCACGTTGGGGCGCTGCCGGTTTCGGCGCATCAACTCCTCGAGTCGCTCGACGGACTGCCGACGCTCTGGCGGCCGAGGCAGGTCGACTTCCACGTCGTCGAGGCGATTCCGGTGCTCGGGACGGGGAAGCGGGACTTGGGGGCGTTGAAGCGGATGGCGGTGGGGTTGGGGGGCTGACCGCTACGGCGTGGGCGTCGGCGTCTCCGGCACGTTGGCACAGGCGTTGCCCCATGGCTCGCCGCCGTAGCACTTCTCGTCGATCAATGCCCCCACCCCATCGCGCAACTCCGCCTTGTCGCCCGAGTTGTTCCAGATCCCCTGGTCGCTCCCCCATTTGAAGGCGCACGGCCGCTCGGGGTGGTCCTCGTTCGTGTAGACGCGGCAGCGCGCGCCGGCATCGATCATCGCGGCCGCCGGGAAGGCGAAGACCTGATCCGTGCCGCGCGCTGAGACGACCGTCCATCCCTTGAGCGCAATGGCGTTCGCCGTCACGTTCTCGATCTCGATGTACTCGTCGGACTCGGTGTCCCGCACGACGCCGTCGTAGAACAGCGTCGAGATCCGCAGCGGCGTGCGGGGTACCGCGCCGGCGGCGGGCGTCGCGGTGGGCGGCCGGAGGGTGGGCATGTTGGTGGGCGCGGCGGTCGGCGGCGTCGAGCCGGGCGGTGGCGTCGGCTGCCCCGCGCTCGTCGGCGTTGCTTCCGGCGGGATTGTCCGCGCCGTTGCCGTCGGTCCGTCGCCGCCGCTCGGTACGTTGAACTCGGCCGTTCGCAGCAGCGCCGGCAGGAACAGCTCGAAACGCGGCGTGCCGAAGCGCTTGAAGCGGATGACGAACGGGTCGTGGTCGCTCACGCGCGACGTCTCGAACGACGGCGGCTCGGGGATGCGGTCGAGCGGCGGGTGGGACGGGAAGTCGACGTTGAAGTGGGCGACGCGCGCGTCCGTGACGTGCGACGCGGCGAACGCGGGCGGGACGAGGATGTAGTCGAGGACCTGGGCCGTGCCGTTGAAGATGAACGTGTAGTCGGTTTCGGCGGGCACGCGGTCGTGGAGGTCGGTGAGCAGGCCGGTGCCGACGAGCTCCTGGATCGGTGGGCTGTCCTCGAAGTCGTTCAGGTCGCCCATGACGAAGACGGGCGTCGTCGGCGATGCCGCCTGGTACGCGCGCACGAGGTCGACGATGTGCTTGGCCTGCAGGAGGCGGGTGGCCGTCGTCTCGGCGTCATCGCCTCCTTTGCTCTTGAAGTGGTTGGCGACGACGGTGAGCCGACCGTCCGTGTCGCGGATGCCGAGGTGGACGACGAGCGGCGGGCGGGCGAAGATCTGCTTGCCGGGCGCGCCGCCGGGCAGCGTGCACGGACCGAGTCCGGCTGCCCCGGCCAACGCACCATCCATGCACTTCTGGCGCTGTTCGACGCCGAGCAGCCGCAGTCGCGCCCGGTTGTACAGCACGCCGACGTCGATCCCGCGCGGGTCGATGCCCTCGATGAGCGCGGCGCCGTAATGCGCCGGCGCGAGCCGCGGGTTCGTCGCCAGATCTTCCAGGACGGACAGGTGCTCGATCTCCTCGATCGAGACGATGTCGGGCATGCCCAGCCGCTCCGCCATCGCCTTCGCGCGCCGGTCGACGAGCCGCTCGTACTCGCCTTGCGAGCGCGGGAAATACGTTGCCTCGGTGTCGTCCTTGCCCGGATCGTCGACACCGTCGAACAAGTTCTCGACGTTGAACGTGGCGGCCGTGAGCTCCCCTGCCGCACTCGGTGCGAACGTCGCCGGGGGGCGTCCGCCGGCCGAGACCGTGACCGTCGACCAGTCGTCCACCGCCACGATGTACTTGCCGTACCAGTAGTGCAGCGGCCCGACGACGCCCGCGAGCGTGTCGCCCTGCGCCACGACCGGCCACCCGCTTGGCGCCACGGCCGCGATCAGGCGGGGGTCGGCGGCCGGTCGCAGGACGTGGGAGATCGCCGCCGTCGCATCGATCAGCGGCACCTCGCCGTGCGCATCCGTCCCGCCGACGGCCGCAACGGGCGGGAGCGCAATGCGCATGCCCTCGTGGGCCTCCAGGAGGGCCGCGTTGTCCGCCGCGTTCATCGTGAGCGCCAGCGGGAAGGGCGCCGGCAGCGCCGCCGTGCCGAGGACCTCGACGGCCGTTGGGCCGCCGACGAGGAACTCCGTCAGCCCGGCATACTCCTTCGCCCGGCCCGTGACGCGCACGCGCTGGCCGACCGCAACGCTCACCTCCACGCCCTTCGGCACATAGACGAACAATCCATCGCTCGTCTCGACGCGTCCGTCGCACCCCGGATCCTCGATCATGAAGCCGAACGGCTCGACGCGCACGAACGCCGCCGTCACGATGCCCTCCGTAACCAGCGTCGACGTCGGCGCCATCGTCGACATGCCGGCGCCCTGGATCTCGCAGACCTTCATCGCCGTCGCGGACGGGGCCTGTGCGCTCGCCGCCGGCTGGCTGCGGGCGTCGGTCCATGGCAGCAGCGCGGCTCCAGCGAAGGCGCACGACGTGGCGACGACGACGGCGCGGGTGGCGGTTCGGCGGCGCGGTCGTTCGGGACGGGGCGGGCGCATGCCGGGCTCCTGGCGGGGCAGGGCGCCTGGGCACGCGGTGGGCCGGGCGCCGGGGGGCGGGGTCGGCGGCAGTATATCACACGGGATGTGGCGGTCTGTTAAAGGGGGTTGAAGGGAAGCACGCGGTGCCGAAGAAGCCCGGATGACAAAGAAAACCCCTCCACCAGCACAAAGAAGATCCCTCCCCCAGCACAAAGAAAACCCCTCCCCCAGCATTGGGGGAGGGGTCGGCGAGCGAAGCGACGCCGGGGGCGGGGGCCTTAGGCCGCCGCTACCGCCGGCTGCCGCGCTGCTGCATCGCCGCCGACTGCGGCGGCTTCACGGTGTACGGCAACAGGATCTTGATCTCCCGCCAGCACGTCGTGACCTCGTGGCTGTCCGTGCCGCCCTTCGGGTCGCGGACGAGGAAGCGCGCCGTCTCGCAGCCGACGAAGCCGGGGCGGGGGCGGAGGCAGACGGCCTGCGTGCCCTGGCCGGTGACGGTCAGGTTGTCCGCGTCGTAGTCGCGCAGGAACCACAGCAGGCTGGACACCGGATCGTCGGCGTCCGTGGCCTTGTTCGCCAGCGGGTAGCACGCGGCAGGGCTCGGGCGACCGCCTTGGCTCGCGCCGACGGTCTTGCCGAGGAGGAGGTTGCGCAGGATGACGGGCTTGGCGTTCGTGATGACCCATGTGAGCGTGATGCCCGCCGTGGCCTGCAGGCCCTTGGAGTCCTTCACCGCCAGCTCGGGGAACGTGCTGCCGATGTAGCCGTCGCTCGGGATGAAGTCGAACGACCGCTTGTCGCTCCCCTTCAGCGCCTGGGCCTTGATGTCGCCCGAGTTCTCGATGAACCACTCCAGGCCGTCCGGCCCGTCCTCGGCATCCCCGGCCACGCCGTTCAGGTCGACGTGGATCGTCGTGTTCACCGGCGCCTGGTACTCGCGGACCAGGCGGTCCATCCAGATGACCGGCGGCTGGTTCGGCCGCTCCGTCCAGTTCAGCGCGATCGGCTGGCGCACCTCGCAGCCGTCGGTATCGCGCAGGACGATGTCGACGAGGGCGGAGTAGTCCACGATGATCGAGGAGTTCAGCGAGAACACGAGCTGTGTCGTGCCGTTGCCGGTGACCATCAGGTCCTTGTACTGCGGCTCGATGTCCGCCCGCCACTGCAGCAGCGCCGGCGCGGTCTCGACGTCCGTGCCGTGCGTGCCGAGGTCGATCGTGATCGTCTCGCCGTAGCGCACGGAGCCCGGATCGGCGATCCGCGGCGTGATCCGCGGGCAGTCGTTGACGGACCTCACGATGACCTTGAACGTCGTGTTCACCCTTGTCGGACCGTCGGCGATGAGGACGCGAACGGTCGTCTGGCCGAACCAGTTGGCCTGCGGCGTGACGCTGATCATGAGCGTGCCGGCGATGGGCTCGATGCCGGCCTCGGGCGCGCCGTAATCGATGATCGTCAGCTTCAGGCGATCCGGCGGGCAGTCGGCGTTCGTGACGTACGCGGCGAGGTTGACGACCGTCGACTGGTCCTCGTCGAGGACGACGTCGGGGATCGGCGCGACGCGCAGGCCGCGGGCGTAGTCGATCGAGTTCTGGTAGAGGCTGCCGACGGCGCCGCAGCTGTCCTTGCCGAGCGCCTTCCAGCCGGCCCACCACTCCGCGAACGTCGTCGGGTTCTTCTGGCGGAAGACCTCCCAGACGTCGCCGAAGGTCGCGTTGAACGTGTCGAACTCCTCGACGGTCTGGTCTTCCTCGTACAGGTCCCAGAATGCGCCGGCGATTCGGCCAGGCACGCGATCGCCGTTGTTCCAGCCCGGCGTCACCGGCCCGGGCGCATCGAGATCGAGCCGCCGGAGGACCTGCGAATCGAAGAGCGCCTCTTTGTAGACGGCCAACGGCAGGAACGTCGCAAAGCCCTGTACCAGCGCGCACGCCGGATCGATCTCGTTCTTCATGTTCTCTTCGGACCCGGACAGACACGCCGTCCACGCCGCCGGCAGCGTGCCGTAGATGTTGTGGAGAAGCGCGTAGGCGGTGTGCTGGACGACGACGTCGGAATAGCCGGCCGTGTCATTGCGGAAGACAAGCTCGCGCTTCGCCGGATCGTACAGCGGGCCGGTCTGGCTGTCCTTGGACCAGTAGCCGGTCACCTTGCCCGGGTTCGAACCGCTTGCGGACTGCATGAACAGCCATGCTTCGGCCATGTTCACGAACGTCCAGAGAGCCTCCACGTCGCGCGTCGTCCCCTGGACGATCAGGCGCGGCATCGTGACGGAACCGTCGGCCACGTTTCGCTGAATCCCGTCTTCGCGGTCGAGGTCGTAGCTCTGCCAGACGAACTCGCGGCTCGTTCCGAGCTGGAGGAGCTTGACGTCGCCGTTGTCCGTGAAGAGCTTGAGGAAGATGTCCTGGCCGGTGAGCCCGGCCTCACCGCCCGGCGCGTCGCGGTCCTGGTTGGGCAGCGGCGGGCTCTCGAAGAAGCCGTTGATGTCCGTTCGGGCCTCGCCGAGCTTGCTCGACGTGTCCGGGAACCCCTTGTCCTGGTCCCAGATCTCGACGCGCACCCCGGCGGCGGCGTGCGCGCGCTCGATGTCACGGTCGATGTAGTCGATCCGGCCGCGGACGACGATCTGGCCCGCCGGCACCTCGTCGGCGGCCGGGCGGGCGTGGGCGGTGCGGGGGGTGCGCGGTCCGACGGCGGCGCCGGTGAGCCACGCGAACGTTGCGGGGGTGGTGAGCGTCAGCGCCAGGATTCCGAGCGCCAGACATGCGGCACGCCGTGGCAGGGCAGCCATCCGAACCTCCTTGGGTGTTGAGCCAATCGATCGCGGCCCGGCCGACCCCGGTCTTGTGTTGGGGGGTGGTCGGCAGGGATGGGACCGCCGGGCAGGGCTTCAAGGGTAGAGGACGGATGAGATCGGGCCGGTGTTACGGTCAGATCGGGGCGCAACCTGTCACACCAACTTGACCGCGGCCCGACACCGCTGCCTTAATCCTGCCACCCGCGCCCGCCGCACCCCGCCGGCGGCCCCCGCACACCGGACGTTGCATGCGCATCCTCATCCTCGGCGCCGACGGTCAGCTCGGACGCGCAATCGCCCGCCGCGCCGTCGGCCACGACGTCGTCGCCGCCCCCCGCACCCGAATCGACGTGACGCGGCCCGACGCGTCCGACGCCGTCGCGGCCGTCCGCGCCGACGTCGTCGTCAACGCCGCCGCGTTCACGGACGTCGACCGCTGCGAGCGCGAGCCTGAGGCGGCGTTCGGAGGGAACGCGGTCGGCGCCTGGCGGGCGGCCAGCGGCGCGGCGGCGTCGGGGGCCGCGTTCGTCCAGGTCAGCACGGACTACGTGTTCGACGGGCGGAAGGGCGCGCCGTACGTCGAGGATGACGCCCCGGCGCCGATCAGCGTGTATGGCGCCTCCAAGCTGGCCGGCGAACACCTCGTGCGGGCCGTCCAGCCGGCGCACTACGTCGTCCGCACGGCCTGGTTGTACGGCCTCGGCGGGCGCGGATTCGTCCAGCGCATGCTCGCGCTGTCGGGCGAGCGCGACCGATTGGCCGTCGTCGACAACGAGGTCGGCAACCCGACGTTTTGCGATGACCTCGCGGATGGCATTCTCGCCCTCGTCGCGACGGGCACGTACGGCACGTACCACCTGACGAACGAGGGCAGCTGCAGCCGCTGGGACCTCGCCCGCGCCGCGCTCGACCGCGCCGGCCGGCGGGACTTCCCGATCGACCGTGCCGCCGCGTTCCCGCGCCTCGCCCGCCCTCCGGCATACGCCCCGCTGGCGAACCGCGCCGCCGCCGCGCTCGGCATCCGCCTCCCCGCCTGGGAATCGGGACTCGAGGCCTTCTTCGAACGCGGCGGACACCCGGACACCGCCGCCGGGGTCGCTGACGTCCCGGCGCGGGTCCGGTCGTGATCGAGCGGATCGACAGTGCCGTCTTCGGGCCGGTGCCCGACTTCGTTCGGCTGACGGTCCGCATGAGCCGCATCCAAGGCGTGACCGACGGGGCGGCCGCCGCTGCACGCGACGCCCTCACGCGCGCCGCGGTCGCGGCGGCCGCGGCCCCACCGCCGGATGCGGTGTTCGCTGCGTGGCGGGCAGCGTACGCCGACGTCGGGTTGCCGGCCGCAACCATCCCGCCGCATGAGGCGTTGCTGGCCTGGGCGCGGTCGCCGCACGGCGTTCCATCGCAGGGCGTCGTGGCGGACCTCCTCAACGCGTTCTCCCTGGAGCACGGCATCCCGACCGCTGGCTACGACGTCGCCAACATCCAGGGGGATCTCTGGCTGCGGCCCAGTCGCGGCTGCGAGGCGCACTGGCCGCTTGGCGGTTCCGCCGGTCGCCCGGCCACGGTGGAGATCAACGAGCTGATCCTCGCCGACAGCGCCGACGTCGTTGTCGCGCGGGCGTGGCATGGCGCGCCGGGTGCGCAGGCGTTCATCGGTGGGGCCAGCCGCGACGTCTTGCTGCACTTCGACCTCCTGCCGCCCGCACCCGCGGCGCTGGCGGATGCCGGCTTGCTCGCGCTCGCGGCCTCGGACCGAATCGGCTCGCTTCTCGGCGGAACGTTGGCCTGGCGCGTGATGTCGCGCGCCGTTCCGATGGCGCGATGGGAAGCGTGAGCGCGGCGGGGGATGGCCCGCCGGTGGGTCCGATCGCTTCGGTCATCATCCCCACCTGGAACGGCGCGCACCACTTGACCGTCTGCCTCGACAGCCTCGGTCGCCAGGACTGCGGGCCGTTCGAGACGATCGTCGTCGACAACGGCTCGACGGACGGGACGCGTGATCTCATGGCGGCCTACCCGGCGGTTGCGACGATCTGGCTGCCGGCGAACATCGGCTTTGCGGGCGCCGTGAACGCCGGCATCGATCGTGCGCGCGCCGACGTGATCGTCCTGTTGAACAACGACACCGAGGTCGAGCGGGGCTGGCTGGCGGCGCTCGTGCGGGGGCTCGAAGCGGCGCCGGGGGCCGGCATGGCCACCTCCAAGGTCCGACTCTTCGATCGGCGGGAAACGCTGCACACGACGGGCGACACCGTGGACCGCGCCGGGCAGGCCGCGAACCGCGGCGTCTGGGAGGTCGATCGCGGGCAGTTCGATGGCGACGACGCCCGCTGGGTCTTCGGCGCGAGCGGCGCGGCGGCGGCTTACCGCCGGGCGATGCTGGACGACGTCGGCGTCTTCGAGGCGCGTTTCGGCAGCTACTACGAGGACGTCGACCTGGCGTGGCGGGCGCGGCTGCGCGGTTGGCGCTGCGTGTTCGTGCCGGACGCCGTCGTCTACCACAAGCTCTCGGCGACGGGCGGCGGACCGGTGGCCAGCTACCACGTGGCCCGCAACCGCGCCTGGACGATCCAGCGGTGCTACCCGTCGCCCCTCGTCGCGAGGAACGCCTGGCGCATCGCGCTCGCTGAGGGCCGGACGTTCGCGCGCGCTGCGGCACGCGCGCGGCGCCGCGGCTCGCGCGACGATGCGCGGTCAGATCGTGGGCTGGGGGACGGCGTGGCGCTCGTTCGGCGCGCGGCGGATCATCCAACGGTCACGGCGGATCGATGCCCGGGCGATGGCGATGCTGCTCACCGGACGCGAGCCGGCGCCGATCGAGGGGCGTGGCGCGGACCACGGTGGCCGATGACGAACGGAAGGCGTGCCACACGGGCACGCCTTCCGTTGGATTCAAGGGTCTGCGGATTCAAGGGTTTGCGGATTCAAGGGTCTGCGGATTCAAGGGTCTGCGGACAACTACCTGTGTCGGATGTCCGAAGCGTGTCCAGTGACAGAGTGCTAGGCCCGAACGCCGAACAGCCGTGCGCCGACGCCCAAGAGCACGAGCGCGGCAGCGGCCAGGACCATCATGTCCGACATCCCGCCACCGGTCGTCGGCAGCTCGGACGGCTTCGTCCCGGCGACGGCGGCGGGCTTGGCCGCGCTCGATGCCGCGGTGCTGCTCGTCGTCGAAGCGCTCGTCGACGCGCTCGTCGACGCGGTCGTCGATGAGCTGCTGGCCTTGGATGCGCCGGCCGGCTCGCCGGACTTCTCGGTGACGTTGCGGAGCGTCACGCTGTACAGCGGGTCGCCGGTGGGTGCGGTTGCCTTCGCGTCCGCCTCGGCCGTCACGTACACGCGGGCGACGCGGTACTCGACCGCGGCGTCGGCGATCTTCAGCTCGTCTGTGAGCGTGCCGATGTTGTGCCGGTAACCATCCATGTCGACGGCCCACACGACGAACGCCTTGGCGTCCTCGAAGTCGGCAAGCTTCATCGTCTCGGCGGCGCCCGAAAGGTCGACGGCCACCATGGCCGACGTCCCGTTGCCCACGATGTCGACGACACCGCTCGGCGAACCCTTCATGGCCTCACCGGCCCGCAAGCTGATCCCCTGAACGTTCTGGGCATGCGCCGTCGTGCCGGTAAACACCGCCAACAGCGCGATCCATACCATCGTAACCGCACACCTGCGCATGGCATCCTCCTAAGGGAGCGGCACGGCGACACATCGAAACGGCATCGCCCCACGCCCTCGCGGCGCGTCGGGCCATTCTACCACAGCCTGTCGACCTCGCAATCTTAAGATATTCGTAACCGCGCATCGAAGGGGCTGGCCTCCCCCACTTGCCATAACGTGGCCGTGCTGCTAGCCTCCGATCATGGACAGGGACGACCACCCAGCGCCGCCGCGCGCGCCCTCGCAGCTGCCGCTGTTCGGCGGGCATCCGGCGACGGGGCCGGGTGCCGCCGGTCCCGTAGGAGACCGAGTGGCGCCGTGGCCGGCCGTCAAGGCGGCGACGACGTTGGACGGCGCCACGGCGGCATTCCATGAGCACTTGCTGCGCGCCGGCAAGACCGAAAACACGCGCCTGGGCTTTGCCAGCGACCTCCGCCTGCTCGCGCAGTTCCTCGGCCATGGCCGGCCGATCGGCCAGATCGACGTGCACGATCTGCAGCGCTTCCTGACGTGGCTGCTCGAGCACCGCGGTGAGCCGTGCAGCGCCAAGAGCTACGCCCGCCGCGTGACGACGCTGAAGGTGTTCTTCGCGTGGCTCGCCGCCGAGGGTGCCCGTGCGGACGACCCGGCACTGCCGTTGGTCCATCGCCGCGCCGTCGCGCCGTTGCCGCTCGTGCTGACGGACACGCAAGTGGATGCGCTCCTCGGAACGGCCGCGGCCATCCGGGGGCGGGATCAGGCACCCGACCCGCGGCCGGAGCTCCTCGTGCGGCTGCTCCTCGACACCGGACTCAAGAAGGGCGAACTCATCCGCCTGAAGAGCGCGGATGTGCAAGCCGACCCGGCCGCGCCGTCCGTGCTCGTGCGCTACGATGCGCCGCGATTCCGGGCCAAGGAACGGCGCGTGCCGTTCGATGCCGTGCTCCTGCCGCTGCTCGAGGCCTACCGCCGCCGCTACAACGTCGGCGACGACGCCCCGCTCTTTGCCTGCACCGCGCGGAATCTGGAATACGTCCTCGAGGACATCGTGCGCGACGCTGCCCTGCCCGAGCGCACGAGCTTCGAGACGCTGCGCTGGACGATGGCGCTGCGCGCCTGGCGGGCCGGCGTGCCTCCGGAAGCGCTCAGCGCCCGGCTCGGCCTTTCGCCGATCACATGGGCCGAGACGGCGCAAAAGCTCGGGCTGCTGGCGGCGGGCGTCGGACCGGCGAGCGGCGTGAGCGAGCGGTTCCCGTCGGCGTGAGGATGTGCGTCGGGCGCGCGGGCACCAGGGCGATGCGTCGGATTAGTCGGCGCGCTCGCGCAGAATGCTGCGGGCGATGACGAGGCGCATGATCTCGCTCGTCCCTTCGCCGATCTCGGTCAAGCGGTTGTCGCGGTAGAAGCGCTCGACGGGCACCTCGCGGGAATAGCCCATCCCGCCGTGGATCTGGACGGCCTCGAAGCACGCTTTTTCCGCCGCTTCGCTGGCGGCAAGCTTCGCCATCGCGGCCTCTTTGCCGAACGGGCGCTTGTGGTCCTTCAGCCACGCCGCCTGCCACGTCATCAGCCGCGCTGCGTCGAGCCCAACGGCCGAGTCCGCCAGCTTCCATTGCACGGCCTGGTTCGCCGAGATCGGCTTGCCGAAGGCGATCCGTTCGAGGGAGTAGCCCGTCGCATGCTCCAGCGCCGCCCGTCCGAGGCCGAGCGCCATCGCCGCGATCGAGATCCGGCCGCCGTCGAGAATCGTCAGCATCTGCTTGAGCCCCTTGCCGGCCTCGCCGAGCAAGTGGTCGTCGCGCAGCGCGCAGTCCTCGAAGAACAGCTGGCTCGTGATCGAACCCTTAGGGCCCATCTTGGGCTCGTCCTTGCCGACGACGAAACCGGGCATTTCGCGCTCGACGATAAAGCAGCTGACGCCCATGTCCTCGCCGTCCACGACCGTCCGCGCCGTCGCGATGATCGTGCCGGCGATCCCGCCGGACGTGATCCACATCTTCTGCCCGTTCAGCCGCCAGCCGTCCGGCGTCTTCTCGGCCGTCGTGCGCGTTGCGCCGGCGTCCGAGCCGGTGTGCGGCTCCGTCAGGCCGAACGCGCCGAACATCGCCCCCGAGGTCAGTCGCGGCAGGTAGGCCTGCTTCTGCGCTTCGGTGCCGAAGAGGGCGAATGGCGAGCAGCCGAGGCTGACGTGCGCCGCGTAGACGAGCGCGGTCGAGCCGCACGCCGCCGCAAGCTCCTCAACTGTCAAGGCGTAGCTGACGGTGTCGCCGCCGCCGCCGCCGTACCGCTCGGCGATCGGCAGGCCCATCAGGCCCATCTCGGCCAACCGGGCGAAGTTTTCGGCCGGGAAGCGCGACCGCTCATCGACGTCGTGGGCGCGCGGCGCGAACTCGCCTTGCGCCACCGCACGCACGGCATCCCGGATCATCCGCTGCTCTTCGGTCAGCTCGAAGTCCACTGCGTCTGCTCCGGATCGGGTGGGGCGGCCGGCGGCGTGGCCGGGACACCGGGCGTCGGCGGCGCCGGGTGCGCCAGGGCGCGAGAGGATACCGGAGGCGCGTGGCCGGCGCAAGCCGGTTCGGTGGCCGTGCAGACGTGCCGTGCAGAGGCGCTGAAACGGCTCGGGTTGGCACTGTCGGGTGTGTGTCGCATGCACGGGCGCGGTCTTGACACGGCCGCCGTGGAGCGTATCCTAGTCGACGGTCAACTCGTCCTATCCATATCGCATGCATCTGCAGGTGAGCATTGCGCCCGACTGGGTTCGATGCGGGCCACCGGGATGCGTTCTGATAGCGGTCCGATACGTTCACCCTTTCCCCAAGGTGCTGTGCTCCGGCACGCCGTGCCGGCCGGGTGGGCGGTTCCAGTCGCCGTCGCTTCCCCCCGCGCGGCACATGGAGGTTTCTCGAGCATGCGATTCCCTCCGTGCCGCGCGTGCCCCTTGCGTCCCGCTGCGGCCATTGCTGCGGTCCTTGGCGTCTTGTTGACCACACCGCCTGGCGTTGCGGGCCAGGCGTCGCCCGGCGCTCACGTGCCCGCGGATGCGCTGCGCGCGCTCGCGACGACCACGTGCGAGCCGGCGTGGCTGGCTGCCCTCCAGCCGCGCTCGCTCCGTCCGCAGGAAGCCCTTGGCTTCGCGCCGCTCGCGGCGGGTGATCGGACGCGGTTGCAGCCGCCGGCAGGTACGCCGCGCGTGTATGGCGTCGCGGGCGATGAAGTCGCGGCCGATGAAGTCGCGGCCGATGAAGTACTGTCGCGGGGCGACGGGGCGACGCTCGACGCTGACCGCGTGGCTCGCCGCGCGGCGGCGCGCGCATCGGATCTCGACGCGGCCGACGTGGCGCAGGGATCCGTCTCGACGAAGCCCAACGACGAGTACTTCGACTTCCAGAGTGACAGCCTCGGACAGGTGCTTCACGTGTTCGACGCTTGGCAGGTCAGCTACGGCCGCGACGACGTGACGATCGCGGTGATCAGCGACGGCGTTGACCTTGGCCACCCGGACCTCGGGGCCAAGATCTGGCGGAACCCGGACGAGACCGCGGACAACGGTCGGGACGACGACGGGAACGGATACGTCGACGATGTACAGGGCTGGGACTTCGGCCGCGACTGGAACGCGCCGACGAAGGGCGACAACGAACCGCAGCCGCTCTACTTCGAACCTCGAACCGTCGCGCGCTCCCTGAATCGCGGCACGCAGATGGCCGGCATCGCGGCAGCGCAGACGAACAACGGCGAGGGGATCGCCGGCGTATCGTGGGGCGCGCGGATCATGCCGATCAAGGCGACCTTCGCCGCCAAGGACCCGGACACGGATCGATGGGGCGCCGCGTTCTGGATCAAGAGCATCACCGAAGGCGTTTGCTACGCGGCCAAGAACGAGGCGACGGTCATCCTGATCGGTGGCCTGCCGCTGGGCGAGCTCATCCCCGACGAGGTGCGCTACGAGAGCGTAAAGCGGCTGTCGGAGGCGATCGCGTTCGCCGGAACGAAGGGCATTCCCGTCATCGCGCCGGCCGGTGAATGCGGCTTCGTCGAGCGCGTCGATCAGGTCCAAGGGTGCCCAAAAGGCGCGAATCCGGACATCTGGCCGGCGCGCACGAACAGCTCCAACGTCATCGGCGTGACGGCCACGCACGTCGACGAGGACGGCTACAAGTATGCGCGCCGCCGCACGATGAGCACGGGGCCGTGGGTGGACATCGCGGCGCCGGGCGAAGGCTTCTACACGACGATCAACCGCGTCCCGGGCGGCACGGACGATGAACATGAGATCGAGCAGCCCTATCAGATGATCGCGCCCTTCCGGCTCCTCTTCGCGCCCGACGACTTCGCCGCTGCCCACATTGCCGGCGTGGCGGCGGTGATGAAGACGATCAACCCGACGCTGTCTCCGTTGCAGGTCAAGGAGCACTTGTGCCGCGGCGCGCACCGCGACGAAACGCTCGGCGAGTTCGAGGTCGGCGACGACGACTGGCTGCGGAACGACGCGTACGGCTGCGGCGTGGTGGACTTCGAGCGAACCGTCGAGCAGATGCCGCGCAAGATCCGACTGGATGGCGGTCGGGCGATCCACTCGTTCGTGCCCTTGGGCGAGCCCGAGATCCAGCGCTATATCGTCAACCCCTACCTCAACGTGGACGCCTGGGCGATCTACACTGAGACGACGTGGCTCGAGGAGGAGGCGCGCAGCCAACGGCGCGGCGAGGCCTCGGTGCGCGGACTGGTGATCAACATCGAGAACCTCGACCGCTGGGCGAACGGCCTGTCGTCGAGCAGCGTCATCGCGCCGCAGGAAGTCCGCGTCTGCCCGACGAACGACCCCGACCTGCCGCGCGCTCTGAAGTTCAACCAGGAGGACTGCGGCCTGGCCGCGCGCACCGGCTGCGCGTGCCTGCAGCTCCGTGTCCACGTCGCCGACCACGTCAGCCGGATCTATCTGCCCCGCGGCCTGCGGTACGCGGATCCAGCGATTCACTGACGATCGGGTCCGGACGGTCCGGGTTCCGGCGCCCGTCGCGGTTGTTTGGAGCGAACCGCCGGTCGCCTCAGGCGTCGAGCGCCGCGGCCAACCGCAAGAGGTCCGGGTCGAGCGGCTTGATCCGGCCGACGATGTCCGCGAGCGGCGTCGCGACGACGTCCCCGCCGTCGCTGCCGATCAGGATGCCGTGCTCGCCGGACGCCAGGCGCCGCGCAGCCTCGGCCCCGAAACGCGTTGCCAGCAGGCGATCGCTTGCCGTCGGCGTCGCGCCGCGCTGGACGTGGCCGAGGACCGTGGCGCGGACGCTGATCTCGGCCAGTCCGTGGGCTTCACGCGCAGCGCGGAGCGCGTCGGCCAGCGCCGCGGCGCCGGGCCGCGCGCCCTCGGCGACGACGGCGATCGCATGGCGTTTCCGGCGCCATGTCGCCGCCAACTCGGCCAGCCACGCGTCCGGATCGATCGGATCCTCCGGCACAGCGAACGCCTCGGCCCCGCCGGCGACCGCGGCGTGGAGCGCCACATGGCCGCTGTCGCGCCCCATCACCTCGATGAGGAACACCCGCTCGTGGCTGGCGGCCGTCGCGCGCAGCCGGTCGATCGCCTCGATCGCGACGCTGACCGCGCTGTCGAAGCCGATCGTCACGTCCGTGCCGACAAGGTCGTTGTCGATCGTCGAGGCGATGCCGACGACCGGGACGCCCAGCGACGCGAGCGCGTGCGCGCCGGCCTGACTGCCGTTCCCGCCGATCACGACGAGGGCGTCGACGGCCTCGGAATCGAGCGTGGCGACGGCGTTGCGCTGCACGTCGGGCGACCGGAATGCCGGCAGGCGGGCGCTTCCGAGGACCGTTCCGGCGGCGTCCATGATGCCGCCCACGTTCCGCCGGTCGAGCAGCCGAACGTCGCCTTCGACGAGGCCGGCGAAGCCGCGCTTGATGCCGATCGTGGCGATGTCGAACGACGCCGCCATCCGCACGACGGCGCGCAGGGCCGCGTTCATGCCGGGCGCGTCGCCGCCGCTCGTGAGCACCGCGATGCGACGCGGCTTCATCGTCCCTCCGCCTGTTGTCCGAGTCCGAACCGGAGCCGGTCGATTCTAGTGGCGGGGTGACGGCCTGTCCACGCCTGCCGGGTGGCGGGTGTCGGGCGGCGACGTCGGCGGCGTGACCGGCAGCACGATGCGGTGTCGCTCGGTGTAGCGCGGCGGACCGGCGGACAGCGTGCTGTCCATGAGCGCGACGGCGGCCACCGTCTGCCGGACGGCCGTCGAGGGGACGCGGTCCAGCAGCCGCCGAACGTCGCCATCGTCGCCCCGCCGGAGCCGAGCGAGCGTCATATGCGCGGTGAACCGGCTGCCGGCGGGGAACCCGCACGCGCGCACGGCGCCCTCGGCGACGGCGGCCAGCCGCCCGAGTGCGTCGCCACCCGGATCGACGTCCAGCCACAGCGTGCGGGCGCGGTGCGCGGACGGAAAGGCGCCCAGCCGGCCGAACCCGATCTCGAAGGCGGCCGGCCACGGCGCGCCGTCGAGGGCCGTGACGAGCGGCGCCTCGGCATCGGCGGCGACGCTCCCGAGGAAGCGCAGCGTGATGTGCCAGTTCGGCGCTGGAACGACGCGGCCTGGCAGCGGTCCGCCGAGCGCGGCATCGAGGTGGCGCGCGATCGCGGCGCGGGCGGAGTCGTGGATCGGGACGGCCACGAACAGCCGCAGCAGCGTGGCTTCGGTCATGGCGCACCACGCTCCTCTAGCACCGCGAGGAGCTCGGCGAGGATCATCGCCGTCGCGCCCCAGACCGCGCGGCCGTCGACGTGGAACGCCGGCACGCGGCGCGGCTGTCCGTCGAGACCGGTGCGGACGGCTGTGCCCCGGGCGTGCGGGTCGGCGAGGGCGTGGAGCGGGGTCTCGATGAGCGCTGCCACCTCGTCGGGCGACGGGCGGAACGTCGGGCGGGCGGGCGCCGCGGCGACGATCGGAAACACGAGGAAGTTCGTCGGCGGGATCCAGAGCGGGGAAAGGGGGCCGAGGATGTCGACGGCATCGGCGATCCCGATCTCCTCGGCAGCTTCACGCAGTGCTGCCGCTTGCGCTTCTTCGCCGGGCTCGATTCGGCCGCCGGGCAGCGATACCTGGCCGGCATGGTCGCGCAGCGATGCGGGCCGCTCCGTCAGCACGACGTGCGGCGCTTTGGGGTTGGGGTAGATCAGCACGAGCACCGCACCCTCGCGCGCACCCCCTGCGCGCGCCTCGTCCACCGTGCGGCCCGCGCGGCCGGGGACGGTGAGGGCGCTGAACGCAGCCTCTCCGGGCAGGTCGCCAGCCGCCAAGCGGTGGCGCAGGCGTGCGACCACGGCCGCGTGGTCAGTCACCGGACGTCGGCACCGCGTCGTCCCTCTCTCCGATCCTGTGGCCGCTGGCCACCAGCCATGGGTAGAGGTAGGCATTGATCATGTAGGCCCAATGGTACGCCGGCGTCGTCGAGACCCAGGGCGCCACCTTGCACGGCACGCCGTCGAAGCCGGGCGGGTTGGCGGTGTACTCGGCGAGAACGGCATCGACGCGGCGTTGCCAGCGGGCGGCCGTCGAGAGGTCGCCGGCGGCGAGGGCCGTGCGGATCAGGGGCACACCTGCCAGGACGATCGAAAGGCCGGCCGGGTGGCCGATCTCGGAAACGAACCGTGCGCTGCCGGCGGGTCGACTCGGTCCGACGTCGATGTACAGCGCGCCCGCGCGGTGTTCGCCGCACGGCATCGTCCAGAGTGGGTAGCGGGCGACATCGAAGCCGACGCCGTTGCCGGGCCGGAGATCGGCCAGGCTTTGGCCGTCGGGCATGATCAGTGTGGCCTCGGCGGATGCGGCCAGCACGGGCCAAGCATCGCGGGGCGCGAAGCTCGGCCAGACCGCGCCCTGCGGCAGGTCACTCGTCAGCTGGGCGATGCCGATGGATGCCCACGTGAAGCCGAGGTAGGGCAGCGAGGGCGCATCATCCTGGTGGTTCTCGATCCAGTAGCGGTTCTGGCCGTAGGGTCCGCCGTCCGTCTCCGCCCCGACGGTGCGCACGGGCACGCCGAACACCGGGTCGGGGCGGTTGTAGGACAATGCGTAATCAACATAATGGCGACCGGCGGCCGTGAGGACGTCCTTCTCGTCGGCCGCGATCCGATCGCCCGCGACGGCCATTGCGACGACGACGCCCGCGCCCATCCAGGCCATCTCCTCGGCCGGCGAGTTCCGCTTGTCGGCGTCCCAGCGGAACGTGTGCGAGACGGCCGCGGCGACGTCCTCGTCGCCGAGCGAGCGCGCCGGTGCCTCGACGGCGCGCCGGGTGACGAAGTCGAGCCGCGCGTTCGGCATCCGCTGCGCCGACCAGAAGGCGGCGCGCCAGGCGCGGGCGGTGCTGACGAGAACATCGTCCAAGGGCGCGCCGATGTCCGGGTGGATGCCGCCGGTCTGGGCGACCGCATCCGCGAGCACGCCGAGCTCCATCGCTCGCTGCGTGTTCTGCCAGACGGCGGCACGCGTGTCGCGGTAGCCGAAGCAACGAGGCGGGTCGTCCGAGCCGAACGGGTTCGGCGGATCGCAGCGCACGAAGACGAACAGCTGCATCACGCGAACGGACTCCGCCAGGTAGGCCTGGGCCCAGTCGTGATGACGCATGACGTCGGTGTCCGTCATTGGCCGCCCCGCCTGCACGAGGCGGAGCGCGCGTGCGGCATGGTACAAGCCGAACGCGTCGGGCACCCAGACGTGGCAGGCGCTGCGGTGCGCGCCCGGTCCGAACACGTCCGGGATGTCCGGAAAGTCGGCGCACGCGGCGTCGACGTTCACCATCGCGGCGGCGATGGACGGCGTGACGTCGACGCTCGGGACGAGCGTTTCGAGCGGATGGCGGCGCTCGAACGCTTCGAGGGCGCCCCAAATGCGATCGGCCAGCGCCTGATCCGGCCACGAGCCGACATCGCGTTCAAGGCGCGGCAGGTAGACCGTCGACCTCGAGTCGGCGACTGAGCGCGCTCGTTCCGCCGCGTCCGGTGGCTGCGCGTCGAGGGAGGCAAGCGTCGCGGTCACGAGCAGCCCGGCCAGCAGGATCGACAGCCTCGTACCCCGCCGCCCCCCCCCCCCCCCCCCCCCCCCGGGGGGCCCCCCGGGCGCCCCCGTGGGCGGGGTCTGGGCCGTTCGCCGTCGTCGCAGTGCTCGGCAACGGCGTGGCGGATCGCGTTTGACGAGGGACATGGCGCGCGCCCTTCCCGTGACAACCGGCGGTCATTATGACTCGTCGCGGGCCGTCGGGGTTGCGTGCCGGTCACCAGACGCACGAACGGGGCGGCTTGCGCCGCCCCGCCCGCACGGGGTATGGAGGTGTCTGATCGGTTGCACGGTCAGGATACGGATTGTGGGGGTGGAGGGACATCGTCCGAAAGGTGGATCGACGGGGGATGCCGGGAAGGTGGGTCAGGACGCCGCCTTGGCCGTTAACGCGCAACGCCCCGGCGGGGCGACTGCCCGGCCGGGGCGTTGGTTGGGGCGCGTGGCCGCCTGTGAGGCGGCGACTAGCGCCACGGTCGGCTCAGCCGATCGAGGCGGCTCAGGAGCGATCGGCTGCGCTGACGCTCGTCCGCCACTCGGTCGCCCTGGCGCTGGCGGATGCGAAGCTGGCCGATCGCTTCACGGCGCAGGTCGTCGAAACGGGCCTGCTGGGCACGGATATCGGAATGGAAAAACATGGTGGACCTCCAAATGGCCAATGCGGACGAGCACGTCGATGCCAATGCCCGACGTACGGCTACAGAATACGTGCCGCGTCGCTCGACTGCATCGGCCGAAAGGTTGACCTTTGCCGGTTCGGCGGGCACCTAGTACCCCGCCACTGGCCATGCCTAGGGTGCCTGGCAGAGTACGAAGGCCAAAGATTCTGCAGTGGCGGGGTACTAGCGGCGCTTCGCCGTCCACGCAACCGGACAGGCAGGGCGTGGGGTTCGACGGGAGCGAACGCGCGTCACAGCAGCCCGAGCTCGCGTGCGACGGCGACGGCCTGGGTGCGGTTGCGCGCGCCGAGCTTGCCATAGATGTTGTTCACGTGCGTCTTGACGGTTGACAGCGCGATCGTCAGGCGTTCGGCGATCTCGTGGTTCGTTTCGCCGGCCGCAACGGCGGCCAGCACTTCAAGCTCGCGCGGGCTGAGCGGTTCGAGGAGTCGTGCGTTTGCCTGCTTCGCACCGTCAACCGAACGCAGGCCGCTGTCGCCGTCGCCGCGCTCCGCCACGGCGCGAAGGGCGGTCTCATGCGACGCAGCCGCGAGGAGCTCGGCCACGTAACCCGCCAGCGCTTCGTCCAGCGGATCGATGCCGTCGGCGGTCGACCGGGCGAGTTCGAGCGCCTCGACCGCCCGGTCGCCTTCGTCAAGGAACAACCGAACGTAGTGCTCCGGCAGCGCGTGCTGGAGTGCCGTGCGCATCGACAGGGCGGCCCCCGTCCGATGGCCGTGGGCCAGCGCCAATCGGGCGGCGGCGAAAGAGCGGCCGACGCGCAGCGCCGTACGGCCGCTCGACCCTGCCAGCTGCGTGGACAGCGTCTCCAGCATGTGGGCCGCCGTGTCGAGATCGCTGAGGAAGAGGGCGAGCTGGGCGCGCAGCAGCAGCCCGCCGCTCACTGCCTCCGGCGCGCCCTCGCTGATCGTTCCATCGGAGGCCGGGCCGCCCTCGCCGGCCCAGCGAAGGGCCGGCCCCGGATCGCCCGCCTGCAGGCCGGCGATGGCCCGGGCGTACTCAACTTCGGCCAAGTACTCGGGGCGGTCGTGGCGCAGCGACAGCGCCTCGGCGGCATCGAAGTCGGATGCGACGTCCGCCCACCGGCCTGTGGCGACGGCGAGCCGAGCCCGCGCCAGGTGACCGGAGACGGCCGTCCGAACGTGGACGTGGCGGCCCTCCGCCAGCACCAGCCCGTCCGTGATGCGCTGGGCAGCCTCATCCCGCTGGTCCCACTCGCGGAGCACGTCGCCAAGGCCGATGTGCGCCAGGCCGGTCAGCGGCAGCTGTTGGAGGTTGTGCTCTTCGGCGCAAGCCAGCGCCTCGCGGTACGCGGCGGCCGCGGCATGCAACGCGCCGTCCGCGTGGTGGGCGCGGGCGAGGTTCACGGACGCGGCCAAGGTTGCGTAGCCGTTGGCCGCTCGGATGCTGATCGCGCGCGCCTCCGCGAAGGCGGCGGCGGCCGCGGCCTCGTGGCCGTGCGCGAGCTCGGCCAAGCCGAGATCGATCGTTGCCAGTCCGCGCCACGGGAGGTCGTCGGCATCGAGCAGCTGCATCGCGGATCGCGCCTCGGCGGCGGCCGCGGCGCTTTGACCGCGCACGCCGGCGGCCGTGGCGCGGACAACGGCAAGGCGGCCCCGCCACGGCGGAGCGTCGTCGGCGAGCGCGTCCATGAGTTGGTCGAGGAGCGGATCGACCGTCTCGAGCGACTGGCCGAGCAGGACGGACGAGAGCGCCGCGTACACCCCGAGGCGGGGATGGCGGTCCGTGGCGCCCGCCGGAAGTCCCCCGATCCAGCCGCTCAGCGTTGCCGCGCGACCCTGCGTCCAGGCATCGTCAGCAGCCAGAAGGATCAACGCCGCCGCGTCGTCCTCGTCCCCGGCCTCGAGGCTGTGCCGGACGGCGCGAACGATGTACCCGTTCGCGCCGTACCAAGCCGCGGCGCGCTGATGAAGCTCGGACACCTCGAGCGGGGTGTGCTCGCTCGTCAACCGGACGCGCAGCGCGTCGGCGAACAGGCGGTGGTAGCGATACCACTGGCGGTGGTCGTCGAGCGGAACGACGAAGACGTTCTCGGCATCGAGGTGTTCGATCATCGTCTGCGCCGTGCCCTCAACGGCGCCGACGACGGCGTCACACAGCGAACCGCAGAGCCGATCGAGCACGGATGTCCGGAGCAGGAAGGCGCGCACTTCATTCGGCTGCACGTTCAGCACTTCGGTGGCCAGATAGTCGCCGACGTAGCGATGGCTGCCGTCGAAGGACGAGAGGATGGTCTCGACGCCGCGATCTCGGGCCGCGCGGGCAGCGAGCACGAGACCGCCGACCCAACCTTCTGTCCGTTCCGTCAATCGAGCGACCTGGTCCGCATCGACGCCGAGTCCGGTGACTTCGGCGAGGAGAGCGTGCGCCTCTTCTTCGTTGAAACGCAGGTCGGCCTCGGTCAGCGCGCACAGCCGCCCTTCGACCAGCCACCGCGTCGTTGGGAGCGGCGGCTCGACGCGCGTCGTGAGGATGGCTCGCACGTTCTCGGGCAGATGCTCGAGGAGGTAGCCGAGCGAGTCGAGCAGCACCGGGTCATCGATGGCGTTCAGGTGGTCAAGGGCGACCACGATCGCGGTGGGATGCGCAGCCAGACCGTTGATCAGCGCGGTGAGCAGGGCATCCTGCTCCACGCGGTCCCGGCTGCGCACGAGCGCTTCAGCACCCGGCGCCAGGGACGGAGCCGCGGCGTGGAGGGCGGCCACGACACCGGCCCAGAACCGCGCTGCATCGTTGTCGGCGCCGTCCAGCGCGATCCATGCCACCGTCGACGGCTCGGTCGAGGCCCGCAACGCGTTCAGCCATTGGATGCCCAGCACGGTCTTGCCAGATCCGGCCGGCGCCGACAGGACCGCAACGCCGCCGGGCGGCGTCTCGTCCAGGCGCGCCGCCAAGCGCGGTCGGGCGACCAGGCCATGGCGAGGACGCGGCAAGTAGAGCTTGGTCGACAGGAATCGATCGAGCAAAGCGCAGCCCCCCAGTCCGGGCGGCGGGCCGAATGGCCGTCCCGTGTCGGATCGGTTGCGATTATACGTCGGCCGCCACCGCCGGAATCCCGACGCCAAAATCTTTAAGGCTCCAGGGCTTGACAC